>NZ_PVLV01000182.1 GCF_002982015.1 Streptomyces solincola | reverse complement strand
TGATCTTCCCGCCGCCGGCCGGCGGCGGGAAGATCAACCTGGACAAGGGCCGGGTCAGCCTCCAGAAGAACCAGACGGTCTCGCTGGTCAAGGGCGGCCGGCCGCTGCTGTCGCAGGTCAAGATGGGCCTGGGCTGGGAGCCGGCGTTCCGCGGCCGGGACATCGACCTGGACGCCTCGGTCATCGCGTACGGCCCCCAGCGCAACCACCTGGACAGTTGCTACTTCGGGAAGCTGACGATCCTCGGCGGTGCGGTCAAGCACTCCGGGGACAACCTCACCGGCGAGGGCGCGGGTGACGACGAGGTGATCGTGGTGGACCTGGGCAGGCTGCCCCAGGACGTCACCGGCCTGGTCTTCACGGTGAACAGCTTCTCCGGGCAGAAGTTCACCGACGTCGCCAAGGCGTACTGCCGGCTGCTGGACGGCGCGAGCGGCGAGGAGCTGGTCCGCTTCGACCTGACGTCGGCGGAGCCGCAGACCGGCGTCATGATGGCCAAGTTCATCCGGCAGTTCTCCGGCGAGTGGGAGATGACCGCGATGGGCGACTTCGTGAAGTCCCGCACGGTCCGCGGCATGGTCAAGCCCGCCGCCCAGGCGCTGTGACCGGAGCGCCGTGACGGGCCGGTCCGGCCCGCCGGTGACGCCGAACGGCCGGACCCCTCGGGGAGGGGTCCGGCCGTTCGTTTCGGGAGTCCGTCGTACGGGAGGGCTCAGCGCGTGGTGAGCATGCCCTCGCGCAGCTTCTTCAGGGTGCGGGACAGCAGCCGCGAGACGTGCATCTGGGAGCAGCCCAGGTGCTCGGCGATCTGCGACTGGGTCAGCTCCTCCACGAAGCGCATGTGGATGATGCGCCGGTCGCGCTCGTCCAGCGCCGCGATGAGCGGGGCCAGCGCGTGGAAGTCCTCGACCAGCTCCATGGCGTGGTCCTCGGCGCCGATGAAGTCGGCCAGGGCGGCCTCGCCCTCCTCGGCGCCGTTGATCGCGGCGTCCAGCGAGGAGGAGTTGTAGCCGTTGGAGGCCAGGCGCGCCTCGGTGACCTCCTCCTCGGTGAGGTTCATCAGCTCGGCCAGTTCCTTGACCGTGGGGGTGCGGCCCAGGCGGGTGCGCAGCTCCTCGGTGGCGCGGGCGAGCTCGACGCGGGCCTCCTGGAGGCGGCGCGGCACGTGCACGGCCCACGAGGTGTCGCGGAAGAA
>NZ_PVLV01000181.1 GCF_002982015.1 Streptomyces solincola | reverse complement strand
GCTGGGCAGTCGCGGGGCTACGGAGTCGCGGGGCGGACGAGGAGGGCGGGGAGGACCACCGCGTCGACGTACTCGGTGAGGAAGGCCCGGTCCACGTCCCGGGCGTCGATCAGCGGACGGACGATGA
Organism: Streptomyces solincola; assembly: GCF_002982015.1. Classification (GTDB taxonomy): domain Bacteria; phylum Actinomycetota; class Actinomycetes; order Streptomycetales; family Streptomycetaceae; genus Streptomyces; species Streptomyces solincola. The sequence continues at coordinate 1,989 of NZ_PVLV01000181.1, read as the reverse complement.
AGGGCCCGAGCACCATGTGCGGCACGAGCCGGAGCGCCGGGTTGTCGGCGGCCACCTCGCCCCGCCGCACCGCGCGGGCCAGCACCTCGCCGAGTCCGCTGACCTCCGGCTCGACCAGCAGCTCGCGCAGTGCCTGGAGCAGGTCGGGATGGTCGTGGACGGCGTGCACCAGCCCCCGCATCAGCGCGGAGTCCTTCTCGATCTGGCACTCGTCGGTGCGTGCCAGCAGTTCCATGAGGTCGCCGCGGAGCGAACCGGTGTCTATCGCGGCGATGTCCACCGGCTTGTCGTTGCGCAGCGCGTGCGCCACCAGCTCCGGCTTGCTCCCCCACTGGCGGTAGAGGGTGGCCTTGCTGGAGCGGGTGCGGGCGGCGACCGCGTCCATGGTGAGCGCGTCGTACCCGACCTCGCGGAGCAGGTCGAGCACGGCCTCGTACAACTCGGCCTCACGCTCGGGGGTGAGCCTGCCACGTGCCATGGAACCGTCCATCGTGTCCGGTCGCGGGACCGGTACCCCCCGCTGACGGACAGCCGGGGGTCGATCCACGATACGAAACCGTTTCGTACACCGGAAGCGTAAGCCGTCCCATCAGCGAAACGAAACGGTTTCGTACGTGTCCCTCGTCACGTCGCCGCACGCGTACGACCGGCGAAGATCACAGAAGTGCGTCCGGCCGGGTTGCCGGGCCCCCTCCGCGCGGAAAGCATGAACGTGTGAGCAGCGACGGCGCCTACCTCCGGTACCCCCACCTCCACGACGACCTGCTGTGCTTCACGGCCGAGGACGACCTGTGGATCGCCCCCCTCACCGCCGGCGGCGACCCGCCCGGTCGGGCGTGGCGGCTGACCGTCGACCGCACCCGGGTGGACCAGCCGCGCTTCTCCCCGGACGGTCGCCACATCGCGTACACGAACTGGCGCAGTCTGGACCCGGAGATCCACCTGGCCCCGGTGGACGGCGGCCAGGCCCGGCGGCTCACCTACTGGGGCGCCCAGGACACCCGGGTGTGCGGCTGGACGCCGGACGGCGAGATCCTGGCGGTCGCCTCGCACGGCCAGCCGTTCTCGCACTTCTCCTGGGCGTACAAGGTCCCGCTGGACGGCTCGCCGGGGGGCAGGCTGCCCTGGGGCCCGGTCGCGGACCTCGCGGTCGCCGATGTGGACGGCCGCCACCTCACCCTGCTGCTGACCGGCAAGCCGCCGCACGAGCCGGCCGCCTGGAAGCGCTACCGGGGCGGCGCCACCGGCCGGCTGTGGCTGCACGGCGAGCAGTTGCTGCCCGAACTGGACGGCCGGGGCCACCTGGACTGCGTGATGTTCGTCGGCGACCGGATCGCGTTCCTCTCCGACCACGAGGGCGTCGGCAACCTCTACTCCTGCCGCCGTGACGGCGCCGACCTGACCCGGCACACCGACCACGACGAGTTCTACGCCCGGCACGCCTCCACCGACGGCCGGCGGGTGGTCTACCAGTGCGCCGGCGAGCTGTGGATCGTGGACGCGCTCACCCCCGACTCCCGGCCGCGCAGGCTGCCGGTCCGCCTGGGCGGCCCCCGGCCCGGCCGACGCCCCTACCAGATCCCCGCCTCCCACCACGTCAACGCCGTCGCGGTGGACGAGACCGGCCGCGCCAGCGCGGTGGGGGTGCGCGGCAGCCTGTACTGGCTCACCCACCGGGACGGCCCGGCCCGCACCATCGCGGACACCCCCGGCGTACGGGTGCGGCTGCCGGAGATGCTCGGCGACGGCGGCCGGATCGCCTACGTCACCGACGCCGAGGGCGCGGACGCCATCGAGATCGCCTACCTGCCCCGGGCCAGCGGCGACCGCCCCGTCCGCAGGCTGGCCGCGGGCGAACTGGGCCGCGTGCACGAGCTGGCCGCCGCCCCGGACGGCGCCCGCCTCGCCGTCGCCTGCAACGACGGCCGCCTGCTCCTGGTCGACGTCTCCCCCGAGGCCCTGTCTCTTATACACCCCTGACGCTGCAGA
>NZ_PVLV01000180.1 GCF_002982015.1 Streptomyces solincola | reverse complement strand
GTCTGGGAGGCCCTGGAAGCCGAAGGCCTTGTCACCAGGCTGCTGCCCGACTGGGAACGCGTACGCTGCCGCCCCCAGCGCCGCCCAGGAACGCCTCGCCATGGAAGCCCTGCGCACCGGCGAACCCGTCCTCACCCTGCGCACCGACGACCCCGCCGGACCGGACGACGACCCGGAGGCGCCCGAACCCGTCGGCGTCCAGCTCCACATCGCCCTGCCCGACCGGCCCGGCGTACTGCCCGCCGCCGCCGGCGTCCTCGCCCTGCACCGGCTCACCGTCCGCGCCGCCGACCTGCGCGCCGTCGACCTGCCCGGCCCCGCCGAACCCGTCCTGCTGCTGAGCTGGCGGGTCGCCGCCGAGTACGGCTCGCTGCCCGAGGCCGCTCGGCTCCGCGCCGACCTGGTCCGCGCGCTCGACGGCGGCCTCGACATCCGCGCCCGCCTCGCCGAACGCGAAGCCGCCTACCCGCGCCGCCGCGGCGTCAAGGCCCCGCCGCCCCGCGTCACCGTCGCGCCCGCCGGCTCCGCCCTCGCCACCGTCCTGGAGGTCCGCGCCCAGGACGCCCCCGGCCTGCTGCACCGCATCGGCCGCGCCCTGGAGGAGGCCGCGGTACGGGTGCGCAGCGCCCACGTCTCCACCCTCGGCTCGAACGCGGTGGACACGGTGTACGTGACGGGGGAGGACGGCCGCCCCCTGGCCCCCGACCGCGCGGCGGAGGTGGCGCGGGCGGTGGAGAAGGCGCTGGGGTGAGGTCCCGGCACACCCCTCGCCCACCGGAGCGGCTGCGGGGCTGATGGGAACGCGCGGTGGACGGATACCCTGGGGGCGACTGTCCGCCGCCTGTTACCGGCACTGTTCGAAACAGGGGGACCCACCGAGAGCTGAGGACCCGCGACCGCCGTGTTCGATACCCTGTCCGACCGCCTTGCAGCCACATTCAAAAACCTGCGCGGCAAGGGCCGCCTCTCCGAGGCGGACATCGACGCCACCGCCCGCGAGATCCGCATCGCGCTGCTCGAAGCCGACGTGGCCCTGCCCGTGGTGCGGGCGTTCATCAAGCAGATCAAGGAGCGCGCGCTCGGCTCCGAGGTCTCCGGGGCCCTCAATCCCGCGCAGCAGGTCATCAAGATCGTCAACGAGGAGCTGATCGGCATCCTCGGCGGCGAGACCCGCCGCCTGCGGTTCGCCAAGAACCCGCCGACCGTGATCATGCTCGCCGGCCTCCAGGGCGCGGGCAAGACCACCCTCGCCGGCAAGCTCGGCCTCTGGCTCAAGGGCCAGGGCCACGCCCCGCTGCTGGTCGCCTGCGACCTCCAGCGCCCCAACGCGGTCAACCAGCTCTCCGTCGTCGCCGACCGCGCCGGCGTCGGGATCTACGCGCCCGAGCCCGGCAACGGCGTCGGCGACCCGGTCCAGGTCGCCAAGGACTCCATCGAGTACGCCAAGGCCAAGCAGCACGACGTGGTCATCGTCGACACCGCCGGCCGTCTCGGCATCGACCAGGAGCTGATGCGGCAGGCCGCCGACATCCGCGACGCGGTCAGCCCCGACGAGGTGCTGTTCGTCGTCGACGCCATGATCGGCCAGGACGCGGTCAACACCGCCGAGGCGTTCCGCGACGGCGTCGGCTTCGACGGCGTGGTGCTCTCCAAGCTCGACGGCGACGCCCGCGGCGGCGCCGCGCTGTCCATCGCGCACGTCACCGGCAAGAACATCATGTTCGCCTCCAACGGCGAGAAGCTGGACGAGTTCGACGCGTTCCACCCGGACCGCATGGCGTCCCGCATCCTCGGCATGGGCGACGTGCTCTCGCTGATCGAGAAGGCCGAGCAGACCTTCAGCCAGGAAGAGGCCGCCAAGATGGCCTCCAAGCTGGCGAGCAGCAAGGGCAAGGACTTCACCCTGGACGACTTCCTCGCCCAGATGGAGCAGGTCCGCAAGATGGGGTCCATCTCCAAGCTCCTCGGCCTGCTGCCGGGCATGGCCCAGATCAAGGACCAGATCAACAACATCGACGAGCGGGACGTCGACCGCACCGCCGCCATCATCAAGTCGATGACCCCCGGTGAGCGCCAGGACCCGACCATCATCAACGGCTCCCGCCGGGCCCGCATCGCCCGCGGCTCCGGGGTCGACGTCAGCATGGTCAAGAGCCTGGTCGAGCGGTTCTTCGAGGCCCGCAAGATGATGTCCAGGATGGCCAGCGGCGGCGGCATGCCCGGCATGCCCGGCATCCCCGGCATGGGCGGCGGCCCCGGCCGGCAGAAGAAGCAGCAGAAGCAGGCCAAGGGCAAGCGCAAGAGCGGCAACCCGATGAAGCGCAAGGCCGACGAGGCCGCCGAGCAGGCCCGCCGCGAGCAGGCCCAGCAGGGCGGCGGCGCGTTCGGCCTGCCGGCCGGCCAGGACGCCAAGGACTTCCAGCTCCCCGACGAGTTCAAGAAGTTCATGGGCTGAGGCCCGCGGACACGAAGGAGGGGCGCCCACCACCGGTGGGCGCCCCTCCTCGTGGTCTCCGCGGCCTCACGGCGTACGGGCCACCAGGTAGCGGAAGACGTTCGCCATCCACACCGTGCCGTCCGCCCGGACGTGCGGGTGCAGCGCCTCGATGACCTCCTTCTCGACCGTCGCCTGGTCCGAGGCCGCCACCGCCGCGTCGAACAGCCCGGTCGACATCAGCCCGCGCACCGCGCTGCCCATGTCCGCGTACCCGAACGGGCAGGCCACCCGGCCCGAACCGTCCGGCCGCAGCCCGGCCCGCCCGGCGACCTCCTCCAGGTCGTCCCGCAGCGCCGGCCGCCAGGACGTGGCGGTGCGCAGCCGCTCGGTGAGCCGGCCCGCCACCCGCAGCACCGCCGAGGTGGCGCACCGCTCCGGCGGGCCCCAGCCGGTCAGCACCACCGCGCTGCCCCGCTCCGCCATCGGCACCGCCGCGGCCAGCGCCGCCGCCAGCCCGTCGGCTTCCTCGTCCTCCTCCGGTCCGCACCCGCCCACCGGCTGGAACGCGGTGACCAGGTTGTACGCCGGACGGGTGGCGTCTCCCGCCTCGGCCGGGCGGCCGTACAGCAGCTTCGTACCGCCGTGCCGGTGACCGCCGCCGGCCCCCGACTCCGGCAGCAGCCGCTCCCGGGCCAGATCCATCCTGGCGTTGTCGGTGTCCACGCCGGTGACCTGCGCGCCGCGCGCCGCCGCCATCAGCAGGGCCAGCCCCGAGCCGCAGCCGAGACCCAGCAGCCGCGTCCGGGTGCCGACCTCCAGGTGCTGGTAGACCGCTTCGTACAGCGGTACGAGCATCCGCTCCTGGATCTCCGCCCAGTCGCGGGCACGGCCGGGACCGTCCGCCGCGGGAGGAGCCGAAGCCGGGTGGGGGTGGTGCTGGACGAGCATAGGTGTCATCGAAAGCGCCCCAATCCGCCGAAGGTCCGTCTCTGCGTGTCTGCCCATCTGCCCTGATCGGCAGCGATCGGACAGCCCCCCGTGTGCGTGCGCCCGCACTCCCCGTATGCCAGGGAACTGCGCTTCCGCCCCCAAGTCCAGGGGTCGGCGGGCAATGCTTGCGTGCCCCGGTCGTGCGCCCCCGGACCGGCGCGAACCACCTCCCATACTGGGGTGCCTCCGCCGTTCCCGCCACGCCGGCGCCGCACCGCAGGTCGCGGCCCGCTCACCGCCCGTGCACGCCCACGCGCGCCCGCTGCCCCCCGGGGCGCGCGCCCCCGCCGCCGGCCCGCGCGGCCCGCCGCGGGAACTTCCCGGCGCCCCCGAGCACCCGGGGGCGCGCTCCGCCCGCCGGGACCGTCCGGATAGGGTCCCCCTGGCGCCCTGGTCGGACCGGGGGCGGCTGCGCACATCTCCGTACATGTGCGCACAGCGGGTCGTCAGGACGCATCAACGGCAACTGACGGGTACGTGCAAAATATTTGGGATGCCCCGGAATGGAACCCACCGGCTCCCCGGATCGTTGTACACGACGTGAGCACGACACCACCTGTTCTCGCCGCCGAGCTGGCACAGGCGTGGGCCGACATTCAGCGGCACCACCCCGAGCTGCCCGACCTCGCCGCGCCCGAATCCCTGATCGGAGAGTCCTCGTCCGCCTGCGGGTCCGAGCTCTCCTTCGAACGGCTGCTGCACGAGGCAGTCCACGGCATCGCCGCCGCCCGAGGGGTCCGCGACACCTCCCGCGCCGGCCGCTACCACAACCGCAGATTCCTGGCGATCGCCGAGGAGATGGGCCTGGACCACCCCGAGGAGCCGCACGCCAGCAGCGGCTTCTCGCTGGTCACGCTCAGCCCCGACGCCAAGCGCCGCTACCGCCCGACCATCGAGCGGCTCCAGCGGGCGCTGAAGGCGCACACCGCCGCCACCGCCGGGGACACCAAGCGCTCCTTCCGGGGCCCGGCCGCCCGGCACGGCTCCTCCGGCGGCGGGGTGCGCGTCAAGGCCGTCTGCGACTGCGGTCGCAACGTCCGCGTCGTGCCCTCCGTGCTCGCCCAGGCGCCCATCGTCTGCGGCGGCTGCGGCAAGCCCTTCCGCATCCCGGAAGCGGTGGGCGCGGCAAGCTGACCTCGCACGGTGTGGCACAATGGCGAGCTGTACTCGACAGTCGAACAGGACCCCTCTCTCCTCCGGCTGACGCGTCCATCGGGCACTCGGGTACCACAACCCCACGTGGCAACTCGCCCGTGCCCACCCACGTCAAGACCAGGAGACACCACACCCGTGGCAGTCAAGATCAAGCTGAAGCGTCTGGGCAAGATCCGTTCGCCTCACTACCGCATCGTCGTCGCCGACTCCCGTACCCGCCGTGACGGCCGGGCCATCGAGGAGATCGGCCTGTACCACCCGGTGCAGAACCCGTCGCGCATCGAGGTCGACTCGGAGCGCGCGCAGTACTGGCTGTCCGTCGGCGCCCAGCCGACCGAGCCGGTCCTCGCCATCCTGAAGCTCACCGGCGACTGGCAGAAGGCCAAGGGCCTGCCCGCCCCGGAGAAGCCGCTGCTCCCGCCGGCCACCAAGGAGGACAAGCGCGCGTCCTTCGAGGCGTTCGCCAAGGCCATCGAGGGCGACGACAACAAGGGTGAGGCCATCACCCCGAAGGCCAAGAAGGCCGACAAGAAGGCGGACGAGGCCGAGGCCGCGCCCGCCGAGTCGACCGAGGCCTGAGCATGCTCGAGGAGGCTCTCGAGCACCTCGTGAAGGGCATCGTCGACAACCCCGACGACGTGCAGGTCGCCTCGCGCAACCTGCGTCGCGGACGCGTGCTGGAGGTCCGGGTCCACCCCGACGACCTCGGCAAGGTGATCGGCCGCAACGGCCGCACCGCGCGCGCCCTGCGGACCGTCGTGGGCGCCCTCGGCGGCCGCGGCATCCGCGTCGACCTGGTCGACGTGGACCACGTCCGCTGAGCAGTTGAACACCGGCTCGGGCCGGGGAGGGCTACGGCCCGCCCCGGCCCGCAGTCGTACCCGTCCCCGAGCGTCTCGGGAGACCGAGGAAACGAAGGAAAGGCAGCAGGAGTGCAGCTCGTAGTCGCGCGGATCGGCCGCGCCCACGGGATCAAGGGCGAGGTCACCGTGGAGGTGCGGACCGACGAGCCGGAACTGCGGCTCGCCCCCGGGGCCGTGCTCGCCACCGATCCGGCCGCCACCGGCCCGCTCACCATCGAGACCGGCCGCGTCCACAGCGGACGCCTGCTGCTGCGCTTCGCCGGCGTCAGCGACCGCACCGGCGCCGAGGCGCTGCGCAACACCCTGCTGATCGCCGACGTCGACCCCGACGAACGCCCCGAGGACGACGACGAGTTCTACGACCACCAGCTCATCGACCTGGACGTGGTGCTCGCCGACGGCACCGAGGTGGGCCGGATCACCGAGATCTCCCACCTGCCCTCGCAGGACCTGTTCGTGGTCGAACGGGCCGACGGCACCGAGGTGATGATCCCGTTCGTCGAGGAGATCGTCGCCGACATCGACCTGGAGCGGCAGCGCGCCGTCATCACCCCGCCGCCCGGCCTGATCGACGACCGCGCCGAGATCGCCTCCGCCCGCGGGGAGTCGGAAGCGGACGGCCCCGCGGAGGACGGGCAGCGATGAGGCTCGACGTCGTCACGATCTTCCCCGAGTACCTGGAGCCGCTGAACGTCTCGCTCGTCGGCAAGGCCCGCGCCCGCGGCAGCCTCGACGTCCGCGTGCACGACCTGCGGCAGTGGACCTACGACCGGCACAACACCGTCGACGACACCCCGTACGGCGGCGGCCCCGGCATGGTCATGAAGACCGAGCCCTGGGGCGACGCCCTGGACGACGTCCTGGCCGACGGCTACGACAGCGGCGCCCACGGGCCCGCGCTCGTCGTCCCCACCCCCAGCGGCCGGCCCTTCACGCAGGAACTCGCCGTCGAACTGTCCGCACGGCCCTGGCTGGTCTTCACCCCCGCCCGCTACGAGGGCATCGACCGCCGCGTCACCGACGAGTACGCCACCCGCATGCCCGTCTACGAGGTCTCCATCGGCGACTACGTGCTCGCCGGCGGCGAGGCCGCCGTCCTCGTCGTCACCGAGGCCGTGGCCCGGCTGCTGCCCGGGGTCCTCGGCAACGCCGAGTCCCACCGCGACGACTCCTTCGCCCCCGGCCCGATGGCCAACCTCCTCGAAGGCCCCGTCTACACCAAGCCGCCCACCTGGCGCGGACACGGCATCCCCGACGTGCTGCTCAGCGGCCACCACGGCAGGATCGCCCGGTGGCGGCGCGACGAGGCCCTGCGGCGCACCGCCGCCAACCGGCCCGACCTGCTGGAGCGCTGCGAGGCCTCCGCGTACGACAAGAAGGACCGCGAGACCCTGTCCATCCTCGGCTGGTCCCCGGAGCCCGGCGGCCGATTTTGGCGCAGGCCCAAGGCCGTGGAAGAATAAGCGGCTGTTGTGCGTCCGGCGGCGCGCCCCTGCCACAGGGGGACACGACGCCCGTCCGACGCGGACAACTCCCTGACGATGATCGCCCCGCGATCACGACGTACCGCTGATGACCTGTGGCATCAGCGAGGAAGCAGACACACATGTCCCACCTGCTCGACTCCGTCGACGCCGCGTCGCTGCGCTCGGACGTCCCCGCGTTCCGCCCCGGCGACACCGTCAACGTGCACGTCCGCGTGATCGAGGGCAACCGCTCCCGTATCCAGCAGTTCAAGGGTGTCGTCATCCGCCGCCAGGGCGCGGGCGTCCGCGAGACCTTCACGGTCCGCAAGGTCTCCTTCTCCGTCGGCGTCGAGCGCACCTTCCCGGTGCACAGCCCGATCTTCGAGAAGATCGAGCTGGTGACCCGCGGTGACGTCCGCCGCGCCAAGCTGTACTACCTCCGCGAGCTGCGCGGCAAGGCCGCGAAGATCAAGGAGAAGCGCGACAACTGAGCCTGACGGCTCCCGTTCCCGCCTCCGCCCGGGGACCGCGTCCGCGCGGTCCTCACAGCGGTGTTACGGCCGGGCCGGATAGCATCGGGCCCCGATGGACACCGCAGCAGAGCACACCGAGCGCGACCGCCCCTCCGCAAGCGAGGAGCGGTCGCGCTCGGCGCGTTCCGGCCCCGGCGCCGCCGAGACCGAGGAGCCGGGCGGCGCTCCCGGTGGCGGACCCGTCGCCGGGTGGCGGCGGCCGGCGCTGATCGGAGTGGTGTGCGCCGCCGTACTGCTCGGCGTGAGCCACTTCCTGGTCCAGCCGTTCCAGATCCCCAGCGGCTCGATGCAGCCGACGCTGCGGGTCGGCGACCGGGTGCTGGTCGACAAGCTGGCGTACGGCTCCGACGCCCCGCCCCGCCGCGGGGACGTCGTCGTCTTCGACGGCACCGGCTCCTTCCTCCGCGAGCCCCCGCCGGAGAACCCGGTCACCGGGCTGCTGCACGGCGCCGCCGCGGCCCTCGGGCTCGCCGAGCCCGCCGAGACCGACTTCGTCAAGCGGGTCGTCGGCGTCGGCGGCGACCGCGTCACCTGCTGCGACGGCGGCGGCCGACTGACCGTGAACGGCGCCCCGGTCACCGAGGGCTACCTCTTCCCCGGCGACCAGCCGTCCCGGGTGCCCTTCGACATCGTCGTCCCCGACGGCTCCCTGTGGGTCATGGGCGACCACCGCGGCCAGTCCCGCGACTCCCGCGACCACCTCGGCGAGCCGGGCGGCGGCGCCGTCCCGGTGGACAAGGTCATCGGCCGCGCGAAGTGGATCGGCTGGCCGCTGGGCCGCTGGTCCTCCGTACCGTCCACGGACGCCTTCGCCGGCGTCCCCGATCCGGCCGGGCCCGGGCATGGGTAGCCGCGGCCGGGGCCGGGAGCGCGGCCGCCGGGCCGCCGACACCCGGCTGCCCACCGGCACCCGGCCCGTCGACGGCTCGCGTCCCGAGGACGGCGGGCGGGCCGTGCGCGGCCGCGCCGAGCGCCGCAAGCTCGCCCGGAAAGTGAAGCGGCGGCGCCGCCGCTCCGCGGTCAAGGAGATCCCGCTGCTGGCCGGCGCGGCGCTGGTGATCGCGTTCGTGCTGAAGACCTTCCTGGTGCAGGCCTTCGTCATCCCGTCCGGCTCCATGGAGCAGACCATCCGGATCGACGACCGGGTGCTGGTGGACAAGCTCACCCCCTGGTTCGGCTCCCGGCCGGAGCGCGGCGACGTGGTGGTCTTCCGCGACCCGGGCGGCTGGCTCCAGGACGAGCGGACCCCGCCGGAGCAGGACCCGGTGGTGGTCCGGCAGGTCAAGGACGGGCTCGGGCTGATCGGGCTGCTGCCGTCCGACGACGAGAAGGACCTGATCAAACGGGTCGTCGCGGTCGGCGGGGACACCGTCGCCTGCTGCGGCGAGGACGGCCGGGTCACCGTCAACGGCCGACCCGTCACCGAGCCCTACGTCAACCCCGGCGACGCCCCCTCCACCCTGTCCTTCGAGGTCACCGTCCCCGAGGGGCGGATCTTCGTGCTCGGCGACCACCGGTCGGCCTCCGCGGACTCCCGCTTCCACCTGGACGAGCCGTTCGACGGGACGGTGTCGGAGGAGGACGTCGTCGGCCGGGCGGTGGTCATCGCGTGGCCGTTCTCGCACTGGCGCAGACTGGAGGAGCAGGACGCCTTCGCCTCGGTGCCGGACCCGCCGGGCGGGACGGCCGCGGGCCCCGGCCCGTCGCATAGTGTGTCTTCGCGGAATCCGAACGGATCGACCGTACTCCCGACCCCTGCGGAACTCCCGCTCGTTATGGGAGTGGTGGGCCTGCCCCTGCTGTGGGGCCGGCGGTTGCACGGATTGAGGAGTGGATGTGGGGGACTTGGCGGTAGGCGCACGTTCCGGACACGACGAGCCCGAGGAGCGGCCGCAGCGGTCCGGAGGGCCCTTCCCGTTCGGTTCTCCAGGGTCGACGGGCGCCGCGGGCTCCGCGGGCGCCGAAGGGCAGCCCGGTCAGCCCGTCGGCGACCCCCCGGCGGCCGGCGGTGACGCGGGCCGCGGCGGCACCCCGCACGACGGCGACCGCGACGACGGCGCGGACGGCCCCGGCGGCGCGGGCGGCCGCAAGAAGCAGCGCTCCTTCTGGAAGGAGCTGCCGCTGCTGATCGGCATCGCCCTGGTGCTGGCCCTGCTGATCAAGACCTTCCTGGTGCAGGCGTTCTCCATCCCGTCCGACTCGATGATGAACACCCTGCAGCGCGGCGACCGGGTCCTGGTCGACAAGCTCACCCCGTGGTTCGGCTCCGAGCCCGAGCGCGGCGAGGTCGTCGTCTTCAACGACCCGGGCGGCTGGCTGGAGAGCCAGTCCGTGCCCGAGCCCAACGCCTTGCAGACGGTCCTCAGCGCCATCGGCCTGATGCCGTCCGCCAAGGAGCAGGACCTGATCAAGCGGGTCATCGCGGTCGGCGGCGACACGGTGAGCTGCAAGCGCGGCGGCAAGGTCGTCGTCAACGGCAAGCCGCTGGACGAGACCTCGTACATCTACCCCGGCTCCACGCCATGCGACGACCAGCCGTTCGGCCCGATCAAGGTGCCCGAGGGCCGGATCTGGGTGATGGGCGACAACCGCCAGAACTCGCTGGACTCCCGCTACCACCAGGAGCTCCCGGGCAAGGGCACGGTCGCCGTCGACAAGGTCGTCGGCCGCGCCATCGTGGTCGCCTGGCCGGTCACCCGCTGGGCCACCCTCCCGGTGCCGTCCACCTTCGACCAGCCGGGCCTCGCCGCGGCGGCCGCCGCCGCGACCGGACCGGGCGCGCTCGGCCTGGCCGGAGCGGTGCCGATCGTGCTGTGGCGCAGGAAGCGCCGCCGTACGAGCTGAGCCGAGCCGCCTCCCCCGGGGCCCGTCCACCGCGCGTGGGGCGGGCCCCGCGGTCTTCTCCCAGAATCCGTCCCGTAACCAGTCCCGGAGTTACTCCCGGGGTTTCTCCCGACTTCTCCCGACTTCTCCCGAGGTCTCCGGGATTCTGCCGGGTTTTCCTCCCCGCCGGGCATGGCCCGCCCCGGAGCGCCCCGGCCCTGGCCCGGAGTCAGGACGGGCGTACCGCCGGGTAGGGGTGCGCGGGTAAGGTGCCGTCGCAGACCGTCGTCCGCTGTCCGTACGGGCGGGGGCGGCCGCCGCACCATGTCGTTCGCCCTCTTACGGGCGGAGGCGGCCGTCGCACCATGTCGTCCGCTCTCCGTACGGGGCGGAGGGCCCGGTTCCGAGTCAGGGGAGCGCTCGATGAGCGAGAAGACCGTACGCGCGGCCCGTGGCCCCGGCCGCCTCGCCGGGGTCCTGTCCGGACTGGCCGTCGCCGTCGGCTGCATGCTCTTCCTCGGCGGCTTCGCCTGGGGTGCCTTCGTCTACCAGCCGTACACCGTCCCCACCGACTCCATGTCGCCGACCGTCGCCTCCGGCGACCGGGTCCTGGCCCAGCGCATCGACGGCGCCGAGGTGCGCCGGGGCGACGTGGTCGTCTTCACCGACACCGCGTGGGGCGACGTCCCGATGGTCAAGCGGGTCGTCGGGGTCGGCGGCGACACCGTGGCCTGCTGCGACAAGGACAACCGGCTCACCATCAACGGCGCACCGGTCGACGAACCGTATCTGCGCTCGGACGAGGTCGCCTCGCCGTCCGAGTTCAGCGCCACCGTCCCCGAGGGGAAGCTGTTCCTGCTCGGCGACGAGCGGATGGGCTCCCAGGACTCGCGCGTCCATCTCCAGGACGCCGGCCACGGCGCGGTGCCCCGCTCCGCCGTGCACGGCCGGGTGGATGCCGTGGCCTGGCCGCTCGGCTCCATGGTGGAGCGTCCCCGGGCCTTCGCCGCGCTGCCCGGCGGGGTGTCCGAGCCCGGCCCGGTGCTGCCCGCGACGGCCTCGGTCGCCGTGGGGGCGCTGCTCATCCTCGCCGGCGCGGCCCTCCCGCCGCTCGCTCGCCTGTTCACCGGACGCCGCGGCTCCGGCGGGCGGTCCGGCGTACCATCGCAGGCCCGCGCCGATGCCTGAGGCGGTACGCCGGGTGGCCCGGGTGGTGCTGCTCGACCCCGACGACCGGGTCCTGCTGCTGCACGGCCACGAGCCGGACGATCCGGCCCGCGACTGGTGGTTCACCCCCGGCGGCGGCGTGGAAGGCGACGAGACGCGTGAGCAGGCGGCCGTGCGCGAGCTGGCCGAGGAGACCGGTCTGACCGGCGTACGGCTCGGCCCGGTGCTCTGGCAGCGGATCTGCTCCTTCCCGTTCGCCGGCGAGCGCTGGAACCAGGACGAGTGGTACTACCTGGCCCGCACCGACCGCACCGAGGTGGCGCTCGGCGGCGCGCTCACCGAGCTGGAGACCCGCAGTGTCGCGGGGCTGAGATGGTGGACCTCCGCCGAACTGTCATCGACGCGTGAGACGGTGTACCCGACACGACTCGCCGGGCTGCTGCGCGCGCTGCTCGACGAGGGACCCCCGCCGAGGCCGGTGGTCCTGCCCCCGGACATCGTCTAGGGGCGCGGACCCTGGCGCACAATGGGGGCACGCACGGCTGAAGGGGAACATGCCATGAGCGCCGAGGACCTCGAAAAGTACGAGACCGAGATGGAGCTGAAGCTCTACCGGGAGTACCGAGACGTCGTCGGGCTGTTCAAGTACGTGATCGAGACCGAACGCCGGTTCTACCTGACCAACGACTACGAGATGCAGGTGCACTCGGTCCAGGGCGAGGTCTTCTTCGAGGTCTCGATGGCCGACGCCTGGGTCTGGGACATGTACCGGCCCGCCCGGTTCGTCAAGCAGGTACGCGTACTGACCTTCAAGGACGTCAACATCGAGGAGCTCAACAAGAGCGACCTCGACCTGCCCGGCAGCTGACCAGCGCGTGAGCCCCTGACCGGGCGGCCGCCGGCCCGGTCAGAACGTCAACTCGCCGGATCGCCGTTTCACCGCCACGGATGACGCCGATATCCACAATCGGCCCCTTGTCCACCAAGATCCACATCTCCTCCACCCCTCCGTCACAGTCAGTGACGGAGGTGGTGCAGAGATGACAAGAACCCGCGCCCTGGGACGGTACGGCGAAGAGCTCGCCGCCCGCCGGCTCACCGAATCGGGCATGACCACACTCGCCCGCAACTGGCGCTGCGGCCGCACCGGAGAGATCGACATCGTCGCCCGCGACGGCGACACCCTCGTCTTCTGCGAGGTCAAGACCCGCAGGGACACCCGGTACGAACACCCGCTCGCCGCCCTCACCCCCACCAAGGCCGACCGGCTCAGACGGCTCGCGGCCTGCTGGCTCGACCGGCACGGCGGACCCCCGCCCGGCGGCGTGCGCATCGACGCCGTCGGCGTCCTGCTGCCCCGCCGCGGCGCACCCGTCGTCCACCACGTGCCGGGGGTGCTCTGACATGGGATTCGCCCGTGCCTGCTCCGTCGCCCTGGTCGGCGTCGACGGCGTCGTCGTCGAAGTACAAGCCGACCTGGAACCAGGCGTCCCCACCTTCACCCTCGTCGGCCTGCCCGACAAGAGCCTCGTGGAAAGCCGCGACCGCGTCCGGGCCGCCATCGTCAACTCCGGCGCCGAATGGCCGCAGAAGAAGCTCACCGTCGGCCTCAGCCCCGCCTCCGTGCCCAAGAGCGGCTCCGGCTTCGACCTCGCCGTCGCCGCCGCCGTCCTCGGAGCCGCCGAACGCCTCGACCCCCGAACCGTCGCCGACCTCGTCCTCATCGGCGAACTCGGCCTCGACGGCCGCGTCCGGCCCGTCCACGGCATCCTGCCCGCCGTCCTCGCCGCCGCCGAAGCCGGCTACCGGCAGATCGTCGTACCCGAGCAGACCGCCGCCGAAGCCGCACTCGTCCCCGGCGTCTCCGTCCTCGGCATCCGCACCCTGCGCCAGCTCATCGCCGTCCTCAACGACGAACCCGTCCCCGACGAAGAACCCGACCAGACCGGCCGGCCCGACGCCGCGCTCTCCGGACTCCTCGTCCCCGGCGCCGGCATCGGAACCGGAATCGCCCCCGCCCCCGGCGAAGGCCCCGACCTCGCCGACGTCGCCGGCCAGCACACCGCCCGCACCGCCCTGGAGACCGCCGCCGCCGGCGGCCACCACCTGCTCCTCACCGGCCCACCCGGAGCCGGCAAGACCATGCTCGCCGAACGGCTCCCCGCCGTACTGCCGCCCCTCACCCGCGCCGAAGCACTGGAGGTCACCGCCGTCCACTCCGTCGCCGGCATCCTCCCGCCCGGCGAACCCCTGCTCCAGCGGCCGCCGTACTGCGCCCCGCACCACTCGGCGACCATGCAGTCCCTCGTCGGCGGCGGCAACGGCACCCCCCGCCCCGGAGCCGTCTCCCTGGCCCACCGAGGCGTGCTCTTCCTGGACGAAGCCCCCGAGTTCTCCGGCAAAGCCCTCGACGCCCTGCGCCAGCCCCTGGAATCCGGCCATGTCGTCGTCGCCCGCAGCGCCGGCGTCGTACGGCTGCCCGCCCGCTTCCTCCTGGTGCTCGCCGCCAACCCCTGCCCCTGCGGCCGGCACAGCCTCCTCGGCGACGCGTGCGAATGCCCCGCCTCCGCCGTCCGCCGCTACCAGGCCCGGCTCTCCGGCCCGCTGCTCGACCGGGTCGACCTCCGCGTCACCGTCGAACCGGTCGACCGCGCCGACCTCCTCGGCCAGGGCGGACGCGGCGAACCGACCGCCGCCGTCGCCGACCGGGTGCGCGCAGCCCGAGACCGCGCGGCCACCCGGCTCGCCGGCACCCCCTGGCGACTCAACGCCGAAGTACCCGGCCACGAACTGCGCACCCGCTGGCACGCCGCCCCCGGCGCACTCGCCACCGCCGAACGCGACCTGCAACGCGGCCTCCTCACCGCCCGCGGACTCGACCGCGTCCTCCGCGTCGCCTGGACCCTCGCCGACCTCGCCGGCCACGACCGCCCCGGCCCCGACGAAGTCAACCGCGCCCTCGAACTACGCACCGGCGTCCCCCGCGGCACCCCGGTGACGGGAGAGTTCCGATGAACGCACACCACGGCCCTCGCCGGCCCGACACACCCCGCCCACCCGCCGCCGCACCCGACACGGACGACCACCAGTACCGGCTGCCGCTCGGGCCGCCGGACGAAAGCCACGAGGACGCCCCCACCCCGGGCGCCCCGTCACCAGGTTCCGCTGTGATGGGAGGTGTCTCGGGGCCAGGCGGCCCGACATCAGGCGGCGGCCCGGCACCAGGCGGCCCCGCACCGGGCGGCCCCGCACCGGGCAGCCCTGCACCGGGCAGCCCTGCACTAGGCGGTTCCGCGCTGGGCAGCCCTACATCGGGCGGCCCTGCGTCGGTCGCCGGGCAGACCGCACCGACGGACCGGCCCACCGGATCAGCCGCGTCGCCGCCGCCGGCATCCTCGCTGATCGGAACTGCCGCGTCGCCGCCGGCGCCCGGGCCCACCGACCCTGCCGTGCCGCCGCCGCCGGCGTCCGGGATGCAGGGCCCTGCGGCATCCCGGCGGCCCTCGGCCACCGAGCTGCCGCGAAGCCTTGCACCCACCACAGCCCCGCCCCACCACCCCGGCGCGGCGAGACCGCAGGAGCGATGGGCGCGCGCAGCCCTCACCCGCGTCCTCGAACCCGGAGACGAACAGGCCGGCCGGTGGCTGGCCGACCTCGGCCCCGTCGACCTCATGCGGCGGCTGACCGAGGCCCCCCACCGGCACACCACCGACCTCCTCCCCGGAGCCACCCCCGACCGCATGGCCGCCCTCCGCACCCGAGCCCGACAGGCCGACCCCGCGCACGACCTCACCACCGCCGCGTCCATCGGCGCACGATTCGTCATCCCCGGTGACGCCGAATGGCCCAGCCAACTCGACGACCTCGACACCGCCCGCCCGCTCGGCCTGTGGGTACGAGGCGCGCCCAACCTCCGCCACTGGGCGCTGCGCTCCGTCGCCGTCGT
The DNA here is from genome assembly GCF_002982015.1 of Streptomyces solincola. GTDB lineage: Bacteria > Actinomycetota > Actinomycetes > Streptomycetales > Streptomycetaceae > Streptomyces > Streptomyces solincola. The sequence continues at coordinate 1,013 of NZ_PVLV01000180.1, read as the reverse complement.
CGGAGCCCGCAACTGCACCCCCTACGGCGCCCACACCGCCACCAACCTCGCCGCCGGCCTCGCCGAACGAGGCTGGGTCGTCGTCTCCGGAGCCGCCTACGGCGTCGACGGCGCCGCCCACCGGGGCGCCCTCGCCACCGGCGGGGCCACCGTCGCCATCCTCGCCTGCGGCGCCGACGTCGCCTACCCCCGAGGGCACGCCGGACTGCTCGGCCGGATCATGCGCCAAGGACTGGTCGTCGGCGAACTGCCACCCGGCTCCCACCCCACCCGCAGCCGCTTCGTCCTGCGCAACCGCGTCATCGCCGCCCTCACCCGCGGCACCGTCGTCATCGAGGCCGCACACCGCAGCGGCTCCCTGGTGACCGCCCGCGCCGCACAGCGCATCGGCCGCCACACCATGGGCATCCCCGGCCCGGTCACCAGCGGCGCCTCCGCCGGTGTGCACGAACTGCTGCGCGGCGGCGCGGTGCTCGTCACCGACGCCTCCGACGTCGTCGAACTCGTCGGAGCCATGGGCGACGACCTCGCCCCCGAACGGCGAGGCCCCACCCTGCCCCGGGACCTCCTCGCCGGCGAGACCGCCCGGCTGCTCGAAGCCATGCCCGGCCGGAGCACCGACACCACGGCCGTCACTCTCGCGGACCGCGTCGGGACGTCCGTTGACGCCGCGCTCGCCCGGCTGTACGAACTCCACTCCCTCGGGTTCGTCGAACGGCACGGCGACCGCTGGCGACTCGCCGCATCCGCCGCCCCGCCCGGCGAAACTCGGCGAGGCGGTGCTTGACCAGGGGCATTCGGGTGACAGGCTGCCCCTGATGACCTTCGCACCCCACCCGGAGGCTTCCGGCCGACCGGCCCGCGCCCGGACCGCCCCCGCGGCCCCATTCGAAGATGCGGCCGACGGCACACCTGCCCGTGCTCCCGAACCGTTGCCTTCGCGCAACGCAATCCCGCTGTCACGCTACGCTCACAGCGGCTTCCTCATCGTCCGGCCGCCACCCGGCCCCCTC
>NZ_PVLV01000017.1 GCF_002982015.1 Streptomyces solincola | reverse complement strand
CCGCCGCCCCGGGTGGGGCGGGGCGGCGGGTGCGGCGGTCAGCAGGTGAAGGTGGTGAGGACCGCGAGGTGGTCCAAGGGCCGGTCGCGGCCGCCGCCGACCGTCCTGGAGCCGACGGCCTTGAGGGTGGAGCCCTTGTAGAGGACGAAGTCGATGCGGTCCTGCGGCGCGGTGTGGTCGAAGTGCGTGGAGTAGATCCGGAAGCCCTTGATCCTGGCGGCCACCACGCCGTTGCCGGTGCCGGTGCCGGTCCTCCTGCTCGATGGGGAAGCGGGAGACGATGTCGACATGGGTGCCGGTGGCGGTGGTGTACCAGCCCAGCCTGTCGGCGATCCGCCGGGCGACGTCGCCGTTGGACTCCTGGACTGCCGGCGGCCGCGGGGGCGGCCGGTGCGGCCGTCGCGGAGGGCATGAGCATGACACCCGTGAGAGCGGCGAGGGCGGTCGCCAGGGCGGTGCGCGCGGGGGTGTGGTCCATGGGCGGAAACGAGCCAATCCATAGGAGCCGTCCGGGCGGGCCGGGCGAGGGTCGGATGACCGGTGGACGTCCGGTGGATGAACGCGGCCGCGAGCGGGCCCGGTCGGGTGCGGCCGGGCCCCGGCGACCGGTGCGGTCATCCTGAGGCGCTCGTTTGATCGAAGTCAATGCTCATGTATCACTTGAGCGAATTTCGATCAGACGTGCTCGCGGGGGCCCTCCCGCGGGCTCAACGGGGCTGGAGCTCCCGGCTGCCGTCCTCGGCCTGGGCCGGCAGCACCGCCGCCTCCCGCAGCCGCGGCTCGGTGACCGTGGTCCGCCACAGCACCCGGCAGGCGCTCACCGCGGCCGCCACCAGCAGCCCGTTGCGCACGCCGAGCAGCACGATGCCCCACAGGTCGCTGTGCACCACATGGGTGAACCAGATGGGGAACTCCAGCAGCGTCACGAACGTCGCCGCCAGCACCATCCTCGCCGCCGGACGCATCCGGCTCCCCTCGTGCGCCAGGCAGACCGCCGCGAGCCCGACCAGCCACACCAGGTACTGCGGACTGATCACCCGGCTGGTCGCGGTGAACAGCAGCACCGCCGCGAACGCCGCGTCGGCCGGCGTGGTCGGCCCGAACTCCCGGGCGCGCAGCCGCCACCACACCAGCCAGCCGAAGACCGCCACCGTCAGCAGCAGCGCGGCCCGCGAGACGACGGGCACCCCCGGGCCCAGGAACTCCACCGAGCCGTAGTTGAGCAGCACCTGCCCGTCCCAGCCGAAGTTGCGCGCCACATGGAAGACCAGCGAGCCCAGCGACTCCACCTCGGTGCCCCGGTCCCGCTGGAACGTCAGGAACGCCAGCGCCCCCGGCATCGCGGCCACGCACGCCAGCAGGGTCAGCGCTCCCGCCAGTGCCCCCGCGCCCCAGGCGCGCAGGGTCTCGCGGCCCCGCCGGGTGCCCGCCAGTAGCAGCGCCGGCCACACCTTCAGCAGCGCCCCGAACCCGGCCAGCGCGCCCATCACCGCCGGCCGGCGCGCGCCCGCCAGCAGCGCGGCCACCGCCACCGCGGTGACCATCAGGTCGTACCGCGCGTACACCGTCGGCCCCAGCAGCGGGACGCCGGCCACCCACACCCAGGCGCCCGCCGGGCTCCTGCCCGGCCGCCGGCCCGCGGACAGCAGCAGCCCGAACACCACCGCGTCGCACACCAGGCAGAGCAGGAAGAAGGCGTGCGGGTAGGAGAGGAACGGCAGCGCCCCGGGCGCGAGGATCGGCAGCGCGGCGGCCGGCGGGTACTGCCAGGTGACGTCGTCCAGCGGATACGTCCCGGTGCGCAGCACCTCGAACCAGCCCTGGTAGATCACCGACACGTCCGAGGTGACGTCCGGCCCGGGCAGGACCAGCACCTTGAAGACGCACAGCAGCAGGACGGTTCTGGTGGCGGCCCAGACGGCTGCGGCCTTCATGCCTACCTCAATCGGTCAGTGGTACGGGAGCGGGTACTGTCGGCGGCGATGCACAAGACCTTGATCGTAACCAACGACTTTCCGCCCAGACCGGGCGGAATCCAGGCATTCCTGCACAACATGGCGCTCCGGCTCGACCCGGAGCGGACCGTCGTCTACGCCTCCACCTGGAAGCGCGGCCGCGAGGGCGCCGAGGCCACCGCGCAGTTCGACGCCGAGCAGCCGTTCCGGGTCGTACGGGACCGCACGACCATGCTCCTGCCCACCCCGCGCGCCACCGCGACCGCCACCGCGCTGCTGCGCGAGCACGGCTGCACGTCGGTGTGGTTCGGCGCGGCCGCCCCGCTCGGGCTGATGGCCCCCGCGCTGCGCCGGGCCGGCGCCCGCCGCCTGGTCGCCACCACCCACGGGCACGAGGCCGGCTGGGCCCAACTGCCCGCCGCCCGCCAGCTGCTGGGCCGGATCGGCGAGTGCACGGACACGATCACCTATCTCGGCGAGTACACCCGGTCCCGCATCGCCCGGGCGCTCAGCCCCGCCGCGGCCGCGCGGATGGTCCAGCTCCCGCCCGGCGTCGACGAGAAGACCTTCCACCCGGACTCCGGCGGCGACGCCGTCCGGGCCCGGCTCGGCCTCACCGACCGGCCCGTGGTGGTCTGCGTCTCGCGGCTGGTGCCGCGCAAGGGCCAGGACACCCTGATCGAGGCGATGCCCGCGATCCTGGCCGCCCACTCGGACGCGGTCCTCCTCGTCGTCGGCGGCGGCCCCTACGACAAGGAGCTGCGCAAGCTCGCCGCGGCCACCGGCGTCGCGGACGCGGTGCGCTTCACCGGCGCGGTGCCCTGGTCGCAGCTCCCGGCCCACTACGGCGCCGGCGACGTCTTCGCCATGCCCTGCCGCACCCGCCGGGGCGGCCTGGACGTCGAGGGCCTGGGCATCGTCTACCTGGAGGCGTCCGCCACCGGGCTGCCGGTCGTCGCCGGCGACTCCGGCGGGGCGCCCGACGCGGTCCTGGACGGCGAGACCGGCTGGGTGGTGCGCGGCGGCTCCCCGGGCGAGGCCGCCGAGCGGATCACCGCCCTGCTCGACGACCCGGAGCTGCGCCGCCGCATGGGCGAGCGCGGCCGCGCCTGGGTCGAGGAGAAGTGGCGCTGGGACCTGCTCGCCGAACGCCTGGAAGAGCTGCTGTAGGAACCGAGCACGGGGCCGCCGCGGCCTGTGCGGTACGCCGAGGCGGTCGCCCGGCCGGTCGCCCCCCCCCGGCCGTACGAGGAGGGGGGCTGCCCCCCTCGGCGGCCCGGCCGCGTCGGTCGCAGGACCAGGGCCCGAGCCGGACCGCCCCCGCCCGCACGCGAAGGGGGCCGCCCACCAGGGCCGGCCCCCCTCCTCGTACCCCCGCGGCCTACGCCCCGTAGATCGCCTCGATCTCGTCCGCGAAGTCCTTCGCCACCACGTTCCGCTTCAGCTTCAGCGAGGGCGTGATGTGCCCCGCCTCCTCGGTGAACTGGTGCGCCAGCACCCGGAACTTGCGCACCGACTCCGCCTTGGAGACCGCCGCGTTGCCGTCGTCCACCGCCTTCTGCACCTCGGCCAGCAGCTCCGGGTCCTCCCGCAGCACCGCCGCGGTGACCCCGGCCGGCCTGCCGCGGTCGGCGGCCCAGCGGGCCAGGAACTCCTCGTCCAGGGTGACCAGCGCGCCGACGAACGGGCGGCCGTCGCCGACCACCATGCACTCGGCGACCAGGGCGTGCCCCCGGATGCGGTCCTCGATGACCGCCGGGGCGACGTTCTTGCCGCCCGCGGTCACCAGGATCTCCTTCTTCCGGCCGGTGATCGCCAGATAGCCGTCCTCGTCCAGGGTGCCGATGTCCCCGGTGTGGAACCAGCCGTCGGCCAGCGCCTCCGCGGTGGCCTTGTCGTTCTTCCAGTAGCCGGCGAACACGTGCTCGCCGTGGATCAGCACCTCGCCGTCGTCGGCGATCCGCACCACTGACCCCGGCAGCGGCTGGCCCACCGTGCCGATCTTCTGCCGGTCGTACGGGTTGAACGCGGTCGCCGCACACGTCTCGGTCAGACCGTAGCCCTCCAGCACGGTGAAGCCGATGCCCCGGTAGAAGTGGCCGAGGCGCTCGCCCAGCGGCGCGCCGCCGGAGATCGCCGCCTCGCAGCGCCCGCCCAGCACCGCGCGCAGCTTGCCGTACACCAGCTTGTCGAAGACCAGGTGCTTCAGCCTCAGGGCGAGCGAGGGGCCCTGCGGGGTCGACAGCGCGCGGCTGTAGGCGATGGCGGTGGCCGCCGCCTTGTCGAAGATCGCGCCCTTGCCGTCGGCCTGCGCCTTGGCCCGCGCGGTGTTGTAGACCTTCTCGAACACCCGGGGCACGCCGAGGATCAGCGTCGGCCGGAAGGACGCCAGCTCCTCGGTGAGGTTCTTGATGTCCGGCACGCAGCCGATCCGGATCGGCGCGAGCACCGAGGCCACCTCCACCAGCCGCCCGAAGACGTGCGCGGCGGGCAGGAACAGCAGCACCGAGCACTCGCCGGTGCGGAACAGCGGCTTCAGCCGCTCCACCACGTTGCCGCACTCGGCGAAGAAGTTGCGGTGGGTCAGCACGCAGCCCTTGGGGCGGCCGGTGGTGCCCGAGGTGTAGACGATGGTGGCGACGTCGTCCGCGCCGGCCGCCGAGGTGGCCTGGTCCACGGCCGCGTCGGCGACCCCGGCTCCGGCCGCCACGAGCTGGTCCACCCCGGCGGCGTCCAGCCTCCACACGTGCCGCAGCTCCGGCAGGTCCGCGCGGACCGACTCGACGGCCGCCGCGTGCGCCTCGCTCTCCACGATCACCGCGACCGCGCCCGAGTCGCCCAGGATCCACTGCACCTGCTCCGGCGAACTGGTCTCGTACACCGGCACGGTGACCGCGCCGGCGCTCCAGATCGCGAAGTCGAGCTGCACCCACTCGTAGCGGGTCCGGGAGATCAGTCCCACCCGGTCGCCGGGCCGCACGCCCGACGCGATCAGCCCCTTGGCGGCGGCCCGCACCTCGGCGAGGAACTCCGTGGCGGTGACGTCTCTCCAACCGCCCTCGACCCGGCGCCCCAGGACCGCGGTGTCCGGGTGCTGCGCGGCGTTGCGGTGGATGAGATCGGTCAGATTGCCGTCCGCGGGGACCTCGTACAGGGCCGGAAGGCTGAACTCGCGCAAGACTGCTGCTCCTCATCGGGCGCCGGCGCCACGGCACTGCGGGGGTCGCTCCGGCACGACTGGACTGCCCGGACGTTACCCACCGGTATCGGTTCCCGGTAGGGGCGCAGGCCAGATGTTCTCTGCGTCACACACCGGCTCGGGTGCTCCGCGCACAGTAGTCCACCCGGCGGATCGCCGCGAAGTAACCGCAGGTCCGGCGGCCCCCGGTCACCACGGCGGGGTCAGGTCCTAGGGTGGGGTGCCATGCGACTCCACGTGGTCAGCGACGTACACGGCAACGCCCGCGACCTCGCCCGGGCCGGCGACGGCGCCGACGCCCTCGTCTGCCTCGGCGACCTGGTCCTCTTCCTCGACTACCGCGACCACAGCCGGGGCATCTTCCCCGACCTGTTCGGGACCGAGAACGCCCACCGGATCGTCGCGCTGCGCACCGCCCGCCGCTTCGAGGAGGCCCGCGTCTTCGGCGCCGCCCTCTGGGCCGAGCTGGGCGTGGACCGGGCCGCCGCCATCGAGCAGGCCGTCCGCCGGCAGTACGCCGAGCTGTTCGCCGCCTTCCCCACGCCCACCTACGCCACCTACGGCAACGTGGACATGCCGGCCCTGTGGCCCGAGTACGCCGCCCCCGGCACCACCGTCCTGGACGGGCAGCGCGTCGAGATCGGCGGCCTGGTCTTCGGCTTCGTCGGCGGCGGCCTGCGCACCCCGATGCGCACCCCCTACGAGATCTCCGACGAGGAGTACGCCGCCAAGGTCGAGGCCGTCGGCGAGGTCGACGTGCTGTGCAGCCACATCCCGCCGGAGGTGCCCGAGCTGGTCTACGACACCGTCGCCCGCCGCTTCGAACGCGGCAGCCGCGCCCTGCTGGACGCCGTCCGCCGCACCCGCCCCCGCTACGCCCTGTTCGGCCACGTCCACCAGCCGCTGGCCGCCCGGATGCGGATCGGCGCGACCGAGTGCGTCAACGTCGGGCACTTCGCCTCCACCGGCCGCCCCTACGCCCTCCAGTGGTGAGCCGCGCCCCCTGCCCTGCGAAGACGGGCACATCCACGCGATAGCCTTTCGACCCACACACCCGTATGAGGCGCCACGGAGGAGCCAGCGATGGCGGAACACACCAGCTCCAGCATCACGATCGAGGCGTCGCCGGCCGATGTCATGGACGTCATCGCGGACTTCGCCCGCTACCCGGAGTGGACCGGCGAGGTGAAGGAGGCCGAGGTCCTGGAGAAGGACGACGCCGGCCGCGCCCGCCAGGTCCGGCTGCTGCTGGACGCCGGGGCCATCAAGGACGACCACACCCTCGCCTACACCTGGACGGGCGCCCACGAGGTGAGCTGGACGCTGGTGAAGTCGCAGATGCTGCGCGCCCTGGACGGCTCCTACCGGCTCGCCCCGCTGGACGGCGGCGCCCGCACCGAGGTCACCTACCAGCTCACCGTGGACGTCAAGATCCCCATGCTCGGCATGATCAAGCGCAAGGCCGAGAAGGTCATCATCGACCGGGCGCTGGCCGGGCTGAGGAAGCGCGTCGAGTCCACCGCCCGCTGACCCCCGGGCCGGACCCCTCCCCATGCGCACCCTGCTGGTGACCGGCCCCGGCGGCTCCGGGCACCCCGCCGTCGCCGCCGCCACCGCCCTGCGCGCCGCCCGCGACGGCCGCCGCACCCTGCTGCTCACCCCCGACCGCGAGACCGCCGCCGCCCTCGCGGACGCCGCCGCCCCGGGGCCCGGGGACGGCCCGGCGGCCCGGCCGACCGTACGGCTGCTGGACCCGGCCGCCCACTTCCGCACCGAGTTCCTCGACCTCCAGCGCCGCTGCGCACCCGCGCTCGACCTGTTCGGCGCCGCGCCGCTGGCCGCCGAGGAGCTGACCGAGCTGCCCGGCGCCCCCGCCTTCGCCCTGCTGGCCGCGCTCGCCGGCCTCGCCCGCGCCGAGGACGCCCCCGAGCTGCTGGTGGTCGACCTGCCGCCGCTGCCCGACGCCGTCGCCCTGCTCGCCCTGCCCGCGCAACTCCGCCGCTACCTGCGCAGACTGCTGCCCGCCGAACGGCAGGCCGCCCGCGCGCTGCGCCCGGTGCTGGGCAAGCTGGCCGGCGTCCCGCTGCCCGCCGCCTGGCTGTACGAGACGGCCGCCCGGCGCGACGCCGACCTGGCCGCCGCCGAGGAGCTGCTCGCCGCCCCGGACACCAGCGTCCGACTGGTCGCCGAGCCGAGCCCGGACACCGTGCGCGCCCTGCGCGGCGCCCGCACCGGGCTCGCCCTGCACCAGCTCGCGCTGGACACCGCCGTGGCCGTGAAGCTGCTGCCCACCGCCTCGCCCGACCCCTGGCTGGCCGCGCTCGCCGCCGGGCAGCAGGCCGCCCTCAAGGACGTGGCCGGCGTCCTGGACGGCCCACCGCCGCACGAGCTGGCGCACCCCGGGGCCGCCGACGACCCCGCGACCCTGCCCGCGCCGCCGCCCGACCCGGCGCCGGCCGCGCCCGCCGAGGAGTGGACCATCGAGGACCACCGGGCCGACGACGGCGTCCTGGTCTGGCGCATCCCGCTGCCCGGCGCCGCCAAGACCGACCTCGGACTCGTCCGGCGCGGCGGCGAACTCGTCCTCAGCGTCGGCCCGTTCCGCCGGATCGTGCCCCTGCCCGCGGTGCTGCGCCGCTGCACGGTGGCCGGCGCCGGCCTCGCCGACGGCGTCCTGCGCCTCCGCTTCACCCCCGACCCGGCGGCCTGGCCGCGCGAGCGGTGAGCCGACCGGGGCGGCCGGTTCCCGCGTACGGGCGGCCCGGCCCGGCCCGGTTCGCGGTACCGTCGTGAGTGCCATGTGAGCACCGCGAGAGTGCCACGCCACACCGCAGGAGCACGCCGCAGGAGTACGCCATGAGCGATGCCACCCAGCGTCCCGACGCCGACGCCTGGGCCGACGCCTGCGCCGAGGACCTCGCCGCCGAGCAGGCCCGCCGCCGGGGCGCCGGCGCCCCGCCGCCCGGCGCCGCCGCCGAGGAGCTGCGCAAGCTCGTCGACGCGGTCGCCGACAAGGTCGCCTCGCTGCGCACCCCGCTGCTCGGCGCGGCCGCGCAGAGCGCGGTCCGGCAGTTCGTCGACCAGGCCCGCTCCGCCGTCGAGCCGGTCGTCGAGCGCAACCCGCGGGTCTTCGACCACCTCGCCGCCGCCGGCACCGAGCTGCTGGCCGCCTACCGCTCCGCCGTCCAGGGCCAGGAGGGCCGCTGGACCGCCGGCCCCTCCGGGTCGCCGGGGAGCGGCGGACGGCCGGGCGCCGACGACCCCGGCCCGTCCCGTCCCGGCGACCAGGGCCCCGGCCCGGTCCGCCGCGGCGAGGACGGCCCCGGGCCGGTCCGCCGCGACGACGAGGGCCCCGAGCCGGGCGAGCGGATCGACCTCGACTGACCGGACCGACCTGGACTGACGGGGCGGCACCAGCCCTCGGGTACGGTGGGCCGTAGCGGGGCTCGACCGAAAACTGAGGGACACATGGGACTCACCATCGGCGTCGACATCGGCGGCACCAAGATCGCGGCCGGAGTGGTCGACGAGGAGGGCAGCATCCTCGACATCCACCGGGTGCCCACCCCGCAGACCGCGGACGGCATCGTCGACGCGATCTGCGCCGCCGTCTCCGAGGCCGGCAAGGGGCACGAGGTCGAGGCCGTCGGCATCGGCGCGGCCGGATACGTCGACGACAAGCGCGCCACCGTGCTCTTCGCGCCCAACATCCACTGGCGGCACGAGCCGCTGAAGGACAAGGTCGAGCAGCGCGTCGGGCTGCCGGTCGTGGTCGAGAACGACGCCAACGCCGCCGCCTGGGGCGAGTACCGCTTCGGCGCGGGCAAGGGCCACGACGACGTCATCTGCATCACCCTCGGCACCGGCCTCGGCGGCGGCATCATCATCGGCAACAAGCTGCGCCGGGGCCGTTTCGGCGTGGCCGCCGAGTTCGGCCACATCCGGGTCGTCCCCGACGGCCTGCTGTGCGGCTGCGGCAGCCAGGGCTGCTGGGAGCAGTACGCCTCCGGCCGCGCCCTCGTGCGGTACGCCAGGCAGCGCGCCAACGCCACCCCCGAGAACGCCGCCATCCTCCTCGGGCTCGGCGACGGCACCCCGGACGGCATCGAGGGCAAGCACGTCTCCGAGGCCGCCCGGCAGGGCTGCCCGGTGGCGGTCGACTCCTTCCGCGAGCTGGCCCGCTGGGCCGGCGCCGGCCTCGCCGACCTGGCCTCGCTCTTCGACCCCTCGGCGTTCATCGTCGGCGGCGGCGTCTCCGACGAGGGCGAGCTGGTCCTGGGACCGATCCGCAAGTCCTTCCGCCGCTGGCTGATCGGCGGCCAGTGGCGTCCGCACGCCCAGGTCCTCGCCGCCCAGCTCGGCGGCAAGGCCGGACTGGTCGGCGCGGCCGACCTGGCCCGCCAGGGCTGACCGCACCCCCGCCCTCGTACGGCGAAGGGCTCCGCACCGCGTGCCCNNCGTGCCCCCATGCCGATCACCGAGCTGCCCGACCTGCCCAACTCCCGCACCGAGCCCGACGGTTCGGCCGTCGTCCGGGTGCTCAGCTACAACGTCCGCTCGCTGCGCGACGATGAGGACGCGCTCGCCCGGGTCATCCGCGCCTGCGCCCCCGACCTGGTGTTCGTCCAGGAGGCGCCCCGCTTCTTCCGCTGGCGCAAGCACGCCGCCCGGCTCGCCGCCAAGAGCGAGCTGGCCGTGCTGACCGGCGGGGCCACCGCCGCCGGACCGCTGCTGCTGTGCTCGCTGCGCGCCACCGTGGAGCGCACCCAGGACGTGCTGCTGCCGCTCACCCCCGGCGAGCACCGCCGGGGCCTGGCCACCGCGGTCGTCCGCTTCGGCCGGGCCCGGCTCGGCGCGGTCTGCGTCCACTTGAGCCTGCGCGCCGACGAGCGCTACGAGCAGGCCGGAAGGGCGATGGAGGCGCTGGCCGCGCTGGACGTGCCGCACGGGGTGCTGGCCGGGGACGTCAACGACCTGCCCGACGGCCGGGCCTTCCGCAGACTGGCGGCCGGGCTGACCGACTGCCGCACCGCCCGCCCCTGGGGCGGCGAGCTGACCTTCTCGCCGGACGACCCGCGCCGGCGCATCGACGCGGTCTTCGCCACCGGCGGAGTGGAGGTGCTGGGCTGCGGGGTGCCGCGCGGCCTGCCCGGCGTCCGCGACGCCGACCTGCGCGCGGCCACCGACCACCTGCCCGTCCTCGCCGCCCTGCGCCTCCCCGCCGCCTGAGCGGGACGCGGGGCCCGGTCAGACCACCGCGCCGCGGCCCGGGTCCTCGTCCTCCTCGTCGCCGCCGGGGCGCATCCGGGCCACCAGCGTCGCCACGCCGCCCAGGAACCCGCCCACGCACAGCGTGGTGAGCCACCAGGTCATGTCCCACTCCAGGACCGCGGCCAGCAGCATCAGCACCGGCCCGCCGACCACGCCCAGCCAGGCGAACCGGGCGGCCGCATCGCTCTCCGGCAGCTCCGGCGGCTCCGGCGGGACGAAGTGCCCCTCGTCGCTCTCGTCGAGGTCGTCGTCCTTCGCCGCGGCGACCTCGTAGTCCCGCGGGCCGGCCATCCCCACACCCGGGGCGAAGACCACCGAGCTGCCCAGCGGCTTGTCCGTCTTGCCGGCGTCCTCACCGGCGTCCTTGCCGCCGCCCTGGCCGGCGTCCCCGCCCGCGACCGGGCCCTCGGGCAGGCCGTTGACCTCGTCGCCGGGCAGCGCCAGGTCCTCCACCGGCTTGAACGGCTTCGCACCCGGGGGGTCGGCCGGCTCCTCGCCGTAGCCGGCGACGATCGCGGCCCACGCCGCCTCCTCGTCGAACGGCTGCTCGTCGCGCTTGTCCGCGTGCTGCTCAGCCACCGGTGCTGCTCCCTCCCCGGGCCGCCGCCGGCGGCCCCGCCGGGCCGGCGCCCGCGGCGAGCCGGCCGATGAACGCGTGAGACTCCTCGAAGATCCGCTCCGCGTCGTGGTCCAACGTGGCGACGTGGTAGCTCTGTTCCAGCACCACCTCGGTCACGTCCAGCGACGAGATCCGGCCCAGCACCCGCGCCGAGTCCACCGGCGGCACCACGTGGTCCACCGCGCTGTGCATCAGCAGCACCGGCTGGGTGACCTGCGGCAGCTCGGTGTCCACCAGCCTCAGGAAGCGGACCAGCGAGTACGCCGCGTGCAGCGGCACCCGGTCGTAGCCCAGCTCGACCACGCCCTCCTTGGCGATGTCGCCGACCAGCCCCGGCTGCGAGGGCACCAGATGGCGGACCACCGGCAGCACCCGCACCCCCGCGCCGTGCACCTTGTTCGCCGGGTTCACCACCGCCACGCCCGCCACCGCGTCGCCGTGCCTCGCGGCCAGCCGCAGTGCCAGCGCCCCGCCCATCGACAGCCCGAGCACGAACACCCGCCGGCACCGGGCGGTCAGCGCGCGCAGCTCCCGGTCCACCTCCGCGTACCAGTCCTGCCAACCGGTGAGCTGCATGTCCTGCCACCGGGTGCCGTGCCCCGGCAGCAGCGGCAGCGACACGGTCAGCCCGCGGTCGGCCAGATACCGGGCCCACGGGCGCAGCGACTGCGGCGATCCGGTGAAGCCGTGGCAGAGCAGTACGCCGACCTCTCCGCCCTCGTGGCGGAACGGCTCGGCTCCAGGGAGCACCGGCACCGGCATCTCCTGTTCGGGTTCGGGTCACACGGGCGGGAAGGACGGCCGGGACCCGGCCGCCGTCATGAAGGGGAACGCCCGGGCAGGACACGACGTGCCCGGGGGCGTATCTCACCGTACGCGACCGGGGTGACACCGACCAGAGCCGCCGCCGCACCGGACCCCGCCGCCCCGCGCCCGGTGCGCTCCCGACCCGCGCCCGCCCGTGCGCCTGCGCGCGCCGGACCGGCGGCGGCACGGGTTAAGGTCTCATCGACGCAACAGCAGGAGGCACCCGAGTTGATCTACGGCGCAATGAAGTTCTCCATCGGAGGCTCGCTGAAGCTCGCCTTCCGGCCCTGGGTCGAGGGGCTGGAGAACATTCCCGCCGAGGGGCCGGCGATCCTCGCCTCCAACCACCTCTCCTTCTCGGACTCCTTCTTCCTGCCGGCCGTGCTGGACCGCAAGGTCACCTTCATCGCCAAGGCCGAGTACTTCACCTCACCGGGCCTCAAGGGCAAGCTGACGGCCGCGTTCTTCAAGGGCGTCGGCCAGCTCCCGGTGGACCGCTCCGGCGCCCGGGGCGCCGGCGAGGCCGCGATCCGAAGCGGCATCGAGGTCGTCGAGCGCGGCGAGCTGTTCGGCATCTACCCCGAGGGCACCCGCTCCCCGGACGGCCGCCTCTACCGCGGCAAGCCCGGCGGGCTCGCCCGGGTGGCGCTGGCCACCGGCGCGCCGGTCATCCCGGTCGCCATGATCGACACCGAGAAGATCCAGCCGCCCGGCAAGGTCGTGCCCAAGCTGATGCGGCCCGGCATCCGGATCGGCAAGCCGCTGGACTTCAGCCGCTACCACGGCATGGACGGCGACCGCTTCATCCTGCGCTCGGTCACCGACGAGGTGATGTACGAGATCATGAAGCTGTCCGGCCAGGAGTACGTCGACGTGTACGCCACCGCCGCCAAGCGGCAGATCGCGGACGCCGAGAAGGCCGCCCGGGAGGCGGCGAAGGAAGCCGCCAGGGAGGCCGCCCGCGAGGCGAAGGCCGCCGGCAGGGAGGACTGACCACCGGTCGGTCCTCGACACACACGGGTCGCACGGGGGAAGCGGGGGACGGCGTGGCCAAGCGCGAACGGGTCGTGCGGATGTCGGTCGAGCAGCCGCTGTGGCGGGCGCTGACCGCCTACCGGGTGCTGACCGCCGGGTACGCGGTGCTGCTGGCGGTCTTCGCCCGGGAGGACTTCGAGCGGCCCTGGATCGCGGTCGCCGTCCTCGCGGTGCTCTCGGTGTGGACGCTGGCCACCCTGCCGCAGGTGTCCGGCGCGGCCCGCTGCACCCGGCCGTTCCTCGCCGTGGACCTGGCCGTCGCGCTCACCGGCATCCTGCTCACCCCGCTCGCCGACGTGCACGCCCAGACCTTCGACGGCCCGACCCTGCCGAGCATATGGACCGCCGGCGCCGTCCTGGCCTTCGCCATCAAGGGCGGCTGGCGGTGGGCCGCGTTCGCCTCCACCCTGGTGGCCGCCGCCAACATCGTCGAGCGCGGCCAGCCCAGCCGGGACACCCTGCACCACGTACTGCTGGTGTGGATCGCGTCCATCGCCATCGGCTACGTGGTGGAGGTCGCCCGCGCCTCCGAGCGGACCCTGGCCCGCGCCCTGGAGATCGAGGCCGCCACCCGCGAGCGCGAGCGGCTGGCCCGGGACATCCACGACTCCGTCCTCCAGGTGCTGGCCATGGTCCAGCGCCGGGGCGCCGCGCTGGGCGGCGAGGCCGCCGAACTGGGCCGGATGGCCGGGGAGCAGGAGGTCGCCCTGCGCACCCTGGTCGCCGGCGGCCTGGCCCGCCCCTCGTACGCCTCCGAGGACGCCGCCCTGGGCGCGGTGGTCCGGGTGGTCGACGAACCGGACCGGCCGCCGGGGGAGGCCGAGGGCGACCTGCGGGCGCTGCTGGCCCCGCTGGCCGGGGCGCGGGTCACCCTGGCCGACCCGGGCGCCCCGGTGCCGCTGCCCGCGCCGGCCGCCCGGGAGGTCGCCGCCGCGGTCGGCGCCGCCCTGGACAACGTGCGCCGGCACGCCGGAGCGGACGCCCGGGCGTGGATACTCGTCGAGGACTGGGCGGACGAGGTCGTCGTCACCGTCCGGGACGACGGACCGGGCATCCCCGAGGGGCGGCTGGTCCAGGCCGAGGGCGAGGGCCGCATGGGCGTGGCCCTGTCCATCCGGGGCCGGCTGCGGGACCTGGGCGGCAGCGCCGAACTGGTCTCCGTCCCCGGTCAGGGCACCGAGGTCGAGTTGAGGGTTCCACGGGCCGCGGGCGCCCGGCGGGGGAAGGCACAGCCATGAGCGACACCGTGAATCACCAGGCGAGCGAGCAGCAGGGCATCCGGGTCATGGTGGTGGACGACCACCCGATGTGGCGGGACGCGGTCGCCCGCGACCTGGCCGAGGCCGGGTTCGACGTGGTGGCCACCGCCGGGGACGGCGAGCAGGCCGTCCGCCGGGCCCGCGCCACCGGCCCCGACGTCATGGTGCTCGACCTCAACCTGCCGGCCAAGCCCGGCGTGCAGGTCTGCAAGGAGCTGGTCGGCTCCGGCGCCGGCCCGAAGGTGCTGGTGCTGTCCGCCAGCGGCGAGCACGCCGACGTGCTGGAGGCGGTGAAGTCCGGGGCCACCGGCTACCTGGTGAAGTCCGCCAGCACCGCCGAACTGCTGGACGCCGTCCGCCGCACCGCGGCCGGCGACCCGGTGTTCACCCCCGGCCTCGCCGGACTGGTCCTCGGCGAGTACCGCCGCCTGGCCACCGAGCCCGCCCCGGCCGCCGGCTCGGGCGGCGCGAAGTCCGCCGCCCCGCAGCTCACCGACCGGGAGACCGAGGTGCTGCGGCTGGTCGCCAAGGGCCTGAGCTACAAGCAGATCGCCGAACGCCTGGTCATCTCGCACCGCACCGTGCAGAACCACGTGCAGAACACCCTCGGCAAGCTCCAGTTGCACAACCGGGTCGAGCTGGTCCGCTACGCCATCGAGGCCGGCCTCGACGACGTCTGACCGCCTCCCGACCCCGGCGCGCCGACCGGCGCGCCGGGGTCGACGGCGGGAACGCGCCGGTCCCGCCCCCGTCCGGGCCCTGAGGCCGGGGGCGGGACCGGCGCGGCCTCAGCGCGCGGTCGGATCCAGCGCGGCCACCAGCTCCCGCACCACGTCCACCCCGCGCAGGGTCAGCACCGACTCGGGGTGAAACTGCACCCCGGCGAAGCCCGGCCCGCGCAGCGCGTGCACCTCGCCGGTGCCGGCGTCCCGGCTCACCTCCACGCCCCGCAGCCCCAGCGCCGCCGCCTCCGCTCCGTCGCAGCGGGCGGTGAAGCTGTTGTAGAAGCCGACCGTCTCCTCCGCGCCGAACAGGTCGATCCGCCGCTGCGCA
Organism: Streptomyces solincola; assembly: GCF_002982015.1. Lineage (GTDB taxonomy): Bacteria > Actinomycetota > Actinomycetes > Streptomycetales > Streptomycetaceae > Streptomyces > Streptomyces solincola. Next base: position 12,332 of record NZ_PVLV01000017.1, on the reverse strand, counting down.
CCCTGCTCCGGCTCCCGCTTGCGCACGATGGACAGCCCCAGCTCGGCCGCGATCAGCTCATGGCCCAGGCACACCCCGAGCACCGGCCGGCCCTCGGCAGGCCGCCCGCCGCGCAGCAGCTCGGCGGCCAGCGAGCGCAGCAGCCGCATCTTCGTGTCGGCCAGGTCCCCCGGGTCGCCGGGGCCGGGGCCCAGCACCACCGGGCCGGCGTGCGCCAGCGCGGCCTCCCGCACCCCCGGCTCGTCGAACCGGCGGATGCTCACCTCGAGCCCCGCCGAGCGCAGCAGGTGCGCCAGCATCGCGGTGAAGGTGTCCTCGCCGTCCACCACCAGGGCGTGCCCGCGCCGGTCGGCCGGCCGCTCCTGCATCCGCAGCCAGAACGGCGCGAGATCCGCCCGCCGGGCGTCCAGCGCGGCCCGCACCCGCGCGTCGCCCGCCAGTCGCGGACCCTCCGCCCCGGCCTCGGCGTCCGGCCGGCCGGGCCGTACGCCGAGGGCGGCCAGCACCCCGGCCGCCTTGGCGTGGGTCTCGGCGACCTCGGAGGCCGGATCGGAGTGGCGCACCAGGGTCGCCCCCACCGGCACCCGCACCTGCCCGGCGGCCGAGATGTCCGCCGTGCGGATGAGGATGGGCGAGTCCAGGCTCTGCGCGCCGCCCGGCTCGGTGGACAGCAGCGCCAGCGCGCCCGCGTAGTAGCCGCGGCCCCCCTCCTCGTACCGCTCGATCACCCGGCAGGCGTTCTGCACCGGCGAGCCGGTGACGGTGGCCGCGAACATGGTCTCCCGCAGCACCTCGCGGACGTCCAGCGAGGAGCGGCCGCGCAGCTCGTACTCGGTGTGGGTGAGGTGCGCCATCTCGCGCAGCCGCGGCCCGACGACGGTGCCGCCCATGTCGCCGACGGTGCACATCATCTTCAGCTCCTCGTCGACCACCATGGAGAGCTCGTCGGTCTCCTTGCGGTCGGCGAGGAAGTCCAGCAGCTGCTCGGCCGTCGGCTCGCCCGCCGGGTGCCGGAACGTGCCGCTGATCGGGTTCATCACCACCGTGCCGCCGGACATCCGGACATGGACCTCGGGGCTCGCGCCGACCAGGGTGCGCTCACCGGTGTGCACGGCGAAGGTCCAGTACGCCCCGCGCTCGCCGGCCAGCAGCCTCCGCAGCAGCGCCAGCGCGTCGGCCCGGCCGAAGCCGTCGATCCGCCCGGTGTAGTTGCGGCGGATGACGAAGTTGGCCCCCTCGCCGCTGCCGATCTCGTCCGCCACCACCCGGCGCACGGTCTTCTCATAGTCAGCGTCCGACACGTCGAACCGGCCGTCCACGACGCGCACCTCGTGCGCGGGCAGCTCGGCCATCACCTCGGCCAGCGGCAGCTCGTAGCGCTCCTCGGCGACCAGCACGGTCAGCGGGGTGCCGTCGTCCCGCACGTCGAAGCCGCGCTCGGCCAGCTGCCGGAACGGCACCAGGGCCAGGGTGGGGCGGTCGCCGACCGGCAGGTCGGCCAGTTCGGCGGCCTCGTGCACCGGGCCGACGAGCACCTCGACGGTGTCGTGGTCACGGCCCGGCGTACGCCGTCTGAGCACGGCGAACGGGGGAGCGGCGGGGTCGAGCAGGCGGTCGAGCAGCGGGCGGGCTTCCATGGATCGTCCTCCGAGTCGTTCGGGGACGGTCCGCCCGGCGCGTACGCCGAAGGCCGCCCCTCGGGCGGCCTTCGCGGTCTTCTCGTTCGCTGTGCGCGCACGTACCGGTCAGCGGGCCGCCGAATGGGCGGTCCACCACCAGGAGCGGGTCGTCGGCGCGAACATGGGGCGAACCCTACCGCAAGATCCTCGTCTCATCAGGTGAGCGAACGGCTGGACGCGTCCCCGGACCCCGTAAGGTGGGTCGGGTGACCGTGAACGCTAAGACCACCACGACCGGTGGCATCACCTGGCGAGACCTTCCCGCGGCGCAGCAGCCCGAGTACCCCGATGCCGAGGCTCTGCGCGATGTGATCGCGGACCTCGAGTCGTATCCGCCGCTCGTCTTCGCCGGCGAGTGCGACCTGCTGCGCGCCCGGCTGGGGGCCGTCGCCCGGGGTGAGGCGTTCCTCCTCCAGGGCGGCGACTGCGCCGAGGCGTTCGACGGGGTCTCGGCCGACCACATCCGCAACAAGCTCAAGACGCTGCTCCAGATGGGCGCCGTCCTGACCTACGCGGCCTCGGTGCCGGTGGTCAAGGTCGGCCGGATCGCCGGCCAGTACTCCAAGCCGCGCTCCAAGCCGACCGAGACCCGCGACGGCGTGACCCTGCCGACCTACCGGGGCGACTCGGTCAACGGCTTCGCCTTCACCGAGGAGGCCCGGGTCCCCGACCCGCAGCGGCTGAAGCGCATGTACCAGGCGTCGGCGTCCACGCTGAACCTGGTCCGCGCCTTCACCACCGGCGGCTACGCCGACCTGCGCCAGGTGCACGCCTGGAACCAGGACTTCGTGAAGTCGTCGCCCTCCGGCCAGCGCTACGAGCAGCTCGCCCGCGAGATCGACAACGCGCTGAACTTCATGAAGGCCTGCGGCACCGACCCGGCCGAGTTCCGCACGGTGGAGTTCTACGCCTCCCACGAGGCGCTGCTGATGGACTACGAGACGGCGCTGACCCGCACCGACTCGCGCACCGGCCAGCTCTACGACACCTCCGGCCACATGGTGTGGATCGGTGAGCGCACCCGCCAGTTGGACGGGGCGCACATCGAGTTCGCGTCGAGGATCCGCAACCCGATCGGCATCAAGCTGGGCCCGACCACCACGGTGGACGAGGCGCTGACCTACGTGGACCGGCTGGACCCGGAGCGCGAGCCCGGCCGGCTGACCTTCATCGCCCGGATGGGCGCCGACAAGGTCCGCGACAAGCTCCCCGAGCTGGTGGAGAAGGTCACCGCCTCGGGCGCCACCGTCGCCTGGGTCTCCGACCCGATGCACGGCAACACCTTCGAGGCGGCCTCCGGGCACAAGACCCGCCGCTTCGACGACGTGCTGGACGAGGTGAAGGGCTTCTTCGAGGTCCACAAGGAGCTGGGCACCCACCCGGGCGGCATCCACGTGGAGCTGACCGGCGATGACGTCACCGAGTGCGTGGGCGGCGGCGACGAGATCTTCGTCGACGACCTGCACCAGCGCTACGAGACGGCCTGCGACCCCCGGCTCAACCGGAGCCAGTCGCTGGACCTGGCCTTCCTGGTCGCGGAGATGTACCGCGACCAGTAGCGACACCTCGCATACGACCGATGGGGCGCGGATCTGTGATCCGCGCCCCATCGGCGTCCGCCGGGCTTTTGCGCAACCTCGGCTGTGGGTAAGGTTAGGTTAGCCTCACCGATCAATCGGGGAGACGCACCGCAGACCCCGAGAAGATCCGGCAGGAGGTGGACCGCGTGTACGTGTGCTCGTGCTTCGGTGTCACCGAGAAGCAGGTCAGGCAGCACGCCGAGGACGGCGCCTGCACGCCCCGCCAGATCGCCGCGGCCAGCAGGGCCGGCACCGACTGCGGCTCGTGCGTGCGCACCATCCAGGGCATCCTCGGCCGGGGCGCCTGCCCGCGCCGCGAGCTGGCCGACCGGGGCCGACCGGTGCTGACCGCGGACGTCGCCGCCGCCACCGCGGCGGCCCAGCCGCTCCCCGAAGCCGCCTGACCCGGGTCCCCCGGCGGACTCAGGCGCCGTCGCCGTCGGGCTGGACCTGCTCGATCTGCTGCGCGATGTACAGCGCCTCACCGAGCTTCTCGACCAGGTCGAGCTGGGTGTCCAGGTAGTCGATGTGGTGCTCCTCGTCGGCCAGGATCGCCTCGAAGATGTTGGCCGAGGTGATGTCGCCCTTGGCGCGCATGACCTCGATGCCGCGGCGCAGCCGGTCGATGGCCTCGACCTCGATCTGCCGGTCCGCCTGGAACATCTCGGTCAGCGTCTGGCCGACCCGCACATGGAACAGCCGCTGGTAGTTGGGCAGCCCGTCCAGGAAGAGGATGCGGTCGGTCAGCGTCTCCGCGTGCCGCATCTCGTCGAACGACTCCGCCCGGGTGTACCTGGCGAGCTTCGTCCACCCCAGGTGGTCCTGCATCTTGGCGTGCAGGAAGTACTGGTTGATAGCCGTCAGCTCGGCGGTGAGCTGCTCGTTGAGGAACTCGATGACCTCCGGGTCGCCCTGCATCGCCGGGGCTCCTTCCACGCGAAGTGATCAGTGCGGATGCCGCGATACTCGCACCGCCGCGCGGGGCCGTCCAGTAAGTGCAGGCTTAGTAGGAGTTGCCCCCGTTCGGCCTCCGACCTGGTCATGACCACCCTTCCCCGTCTGTCACCATTGAGTCATGGTCCAGCCAGGAAGCGAGGAACACCGGGCGACGGCGGGGTCCGAGCTTCCACCGGGGCAGCGGCTCCAGCGCGGCTGGCCGGTCACCCACTACGGTCCGGTGCCCAAGTTCCGGCCCGAGCGCTGGGAGTTCCGGGTCTTCGGCGCCACCGCCGACGGCGACAAGCACACCTGGAACCACGAGGAGTTCTCGGGTCTGCCGTTCGGCACCGTCGACGCGGACCTGCACTGCGTGACGAAGTTCAGCATGACCGGGGCCGAATGGGGCGGCGTCCCCGCCCGCACGGTCCTGGACCTCGCGCCGCCGGCGCCCGGCGTCACCCATGTCATGGTCTGGGCCGAGTACGGCTACAGCGCCAACCTGCGGCTGCCCGACTTCGCCTCGGACGCCAGCATCTTCGCCACCCACAAGGACGGCGAGCTGCTCACCGCCGAGCACGGCTTCCCGCTCCGCCTGGTGGTGCCGCACCTGTACGCCTGGAAGGGCCCCAAATGGGTGCGCGGCGTGGAGTACATGACCGCCGACCGCCGCGGCTTCTGGGAGGAGCGCGGCTACCACAACATCGGCGACCCCTGGTCCGAGCAGCGCTACTCCTACCAGGAGGAGCCGGGGGACGGCCCCGAACTCTGAGCGCGTCCCCCGGCCGGCCCGGGGCCGCTCAGTGGTACTGGTGCACCACCGCGTGGCCCTTGCCGCGGCCGATCATCCAGCGGTTGACCGGCGTGGTGAGCAGGAAGGCCAGCGTCAGCGCGAGGGCGAGGGCGCCCCAGAACAGCCCGTCGGCCAGGTGCGCGTCCATCGCGCCCGGCCACAGCGCCAGCACCCCGTTGTCGACCAGCTCCATCACGGCGATGGACAGGGTGTCGGCGGCCAGCGCCACCCGCACCGCGGCCCGGAAGCCGAGGCCCGCCTTCAGCACCCCGCGCAGGGTGAGCGCGTAGCCGAAGAAGAACGCCAGGACGATGGCGAGCACCATGGTCGGCAGGTTGCCCCAGCCGAGCGCGGTGCCGATCACCATGCCCAGCACCTCGCCGATCGCGCAGCCGGTGAGGCAGTGCAGCGTGGCGGTGGCGGCCGTGGACCAGCTCGCGGGGCCCTTGGCGGCATGGGCGTCGTCGTGGGCGTGATCGTGGTGCTGGTGGCGGTGCTCCATGGTGACCCCCAGGGCGGTGGACGTGGGCGGGTGCGGCCGCCGACCATGTAACCGTATACCCCCGTGGGGTATTCCCGTCGAGTGTCGGCGCCGGCCTGGGAGCGAGGCGGCCGGCGCACCCGTTCCCGGCTCAGCGCAGTCGCTTGAGGCGGGCCACGTCGGCCGCGTGGCCCTCGGCGCCGCCGGGCGTCTCGATCACCAGCGGAACGCCGGCCGCCGCCGGGTGGCGCATCAGCGCGGCGAACGGCTCCGCGCCGATGTGCCCGGCGCCGATGTTGACATGGCGGTCCTTGCGGGCGCCTGCCACGTCCTTGGAGTCATTGGCGTGCACCAGCTTCAGCCGCCCCTCGCCGACCTCGGCGACCAGCGCGTCCAGGGTCCGGCGCACCCCGTCCTCGGCGGCCAGGTCGTGCCCGGCGGCGAAGACGTGGCAGGTGTCCAGGCAGACGCCGAGCTTCGGATGGCGGTCCAGCGCCTCGAAGTACGGGCCGAAGTCCTCGGCCAGCGAGCACAGCGACGAGCCCTGCCCGGCGGTCGACTCCAGCAGCAGGCACGGATCGTCCTCGTGGTCGAGCTCCTCCAGCAGCGGCAGCATCCGCTCCCGCACCTGCGCCAGCGCCGTCTCGCGGGAGCGCCCGCCGGTCGCCGAACCGGTGTGCACCACCACGCCGAGCGCCCCGATCTCCCGGGCGCGGCGCAGCGAGTGGCGCAGCGAGGCCACCGAGAAGTCCACGGTCGCCTCGGTGTGCGAGCCGAAGTTGATCAGGTACGGGGCGTGGACGTACGCCGGGATGCCCGCGGACGCGCACTCGGCGCGGAACAGCTCGTCCTGCGCCGGGTCGCCGGCCGGGGTGGCCCACCCGCGCGGATTGGCCACGAAGACCTGCACGGCCTCCGCGCCGATCTCCCGGGCGTAGGCCAGGCCCTTCTTGGCCAGGCCGCCGGCCACCGGGACGTGGCCGCCCACGGGGTTGGGCTCGCGGTGCACTCTCACAGCCCCTTGGTGGTGAGGGTGATGACCGACCCCTCCGGGGCCTGCTCGCCGCCGGCGGTGGACTGGTCGTCCACGGTGTTCCCGAGGAACGGGAAGCTCTTCTCGACCTTCACCTGGAAGCCCGCGGCCTCCAGCTTCCGGGTCGCGTCCTCGACGTCGCTGCCGGTGACGTCCGGCACGTCGACCATCCTGGGCCCCTTGGACAGGGTCAGGGTGACGGTGTCGCCCTCGGCGACCTCGTGGCCGGCGGCGGGCGACTGGGCGGCGACCGAACCGGCGTCCTCGGCGGAGTGCCTGCGCTCCGCGGCGACCTTCACCTTCAGCCCGGCGTCCTCCAGGGTGCTCCGGGCGTCCTCGGGGCTCGCGCCCGTCAGGTCCGGCACCTTGACCGGGGCGCCGTTGCTGACCACCAGGGCGACCGCGGAGTCCGGCTTGCGCTTGGTCCCCGGGGCCGGGTCGGTGGAGATCACCGCGCCCCGCTCGACCTCCTGGCTGAACTTCCGGCTGACCGCGCCGGGCGCCAGGCCCGCGTCGGTCAGCTCCTTGCGGGCCGCCTCCAGCGCCAGGCCCCGCACGTTCGGCACCCGCACGATCTCCGGGCCGCGGGACACGGTGAGCGTCACCTTGCCGTTGCCGCGGATGCGCTCGCCGGGAGCGGGTTCGGCGGCCATCACCTCGCCCCGGTCGTAGGAGTCGCTGAAGCCCTGCTCGACCGCCCGGACGTCCAGGCCGGCGTCGGAGAGCCGCTGCTCGGCCTCGGCCCGGGTCTCCCCCAGGAGGGCCGGCACCCGGGTGAACTGCCCGGAGTTGACGTACCAGACGCCCGCGCCGATGCCGAGGAAGACCAGCGCCGCCAGCACGGCCGCGGCCAGCCCGCGGCGCGGACCGGCGGGCAGCAGCCCGCGGGCCCGCGCCCCGGCGGAGGGCCGCGCCGGCCGGGGCGGCACCGGCGGCGCGGCCAGCCGGCTGGTGCGCTGCACGCCGTCGTCCTGCTGCCCGTCGGTGCCGTCCGTGCCGTCCGTGCCGGGCAGCGGGCGGGCGATCACGCTGGTCCGGTCCTCCGCACCCGCCGCGCCGCCGGCCCCGTCCTCGCGGGAGCCGGGCGGCACCCGGTCCAGTTGCTCCTCGGTCAGCGCCGCCCGCGCCTCGCGGGTGCGGCCCAGCAGCTCCACCGCGTCGTACGGGCGCAGGTCCGGCTCCCGGGCGGCCGCGGCCGCCACCAGGGCGTCCAGCTCCGGGGCCAGCCCGGGCACGGCCTCGGAGGGCGCCGGTACGTCGGTGTGCAGGTGCCGGTAGAGGACCTGCCCGGGGGTGTCGCCGGTGTGCGGCTTCGCGCCGGTCAGCATCTCGTACAGCACCACCCCGCAGGCGTACACGTCGGCCCGGGTGTCCGCGGTGCCGTGCTCGATCTGCTCCGGCGCGAGGTAGGAGACGGTGCCCAGCAGCGAACCGGTGGTGTTGGTGGCGGTGCCCACGGCCCGCACCAGACCGAAATCGGCCACCTTCACCCGGCCGTCGTCGCCGATCAGCACGTTCTCCGGCTTCATGTCCCGGTGCACGAACCCGGCCCGGTGCGCGGCGCCCAGCGCGGCCAGCACCGGCTCCAGGATGTCCAGCGCCGCCCTCGGCCGCAGCGCCCCCCGCCCGCGCAGCACGTCGCGCAGGGTGCACCCCTCGACGTACTCCATGGCCAGGTAGACGTACGCGCCGTCGGCGCCCTGGTCGAAGACGCCGACCACGTTCGGGTGCGCGAGGCGGGCGACCGACTTGGCCTCCCGGATGAAGCGGTCCACGAAGGCGGCGTCGGTCGCGAGCGAGGGGTGCATCACCTTCAGGGCGAGCACCCGGTCCAGCCGGGTGTCGACGGCCCGGTAGACCGTGGCCATGCCACCGACGGCGATGCGCGCGTCGACTCGGTAGCGGCCGTCGAGCAGTCGGCCGACGAGCGGGTCGTGCAGGGTCGTATCCACCCGGACGAGTCTACGAGGAGGTGCGGACGGCCCCGAACGCCCCGGTCGCCCCGCCCCGGCACGGGGGCGGAGCTGTCACAGCCGGTGGCCGGAACGTGTCCTTCCCGCTGTCGCCGCCCGGGGCGGCGGGCTCAGAACGCCGGGCGCTCCGGGTCGAAGTCGGCCCGGCCGGCCACCGGCGAGGACGCCTCGGCGAAGTGGCGGCGCGGGATGCGGCCCGCCCGGTGGGCCAGCCGGCCGGCCTCGACCGCGTGCCGCATCGCCTCCGCCATCAGCACCGGCTCCTGCGCGCGGGTCACCGCCGAGGCCAGCATCACCGCCGCGCAGCCCAGCTCCATCGCCAGCGCCGCGTCCGACGCGGTGCCCGCGCCCGCGTCCAGGATCACCGGGACGCCCGCCCGCTCGGTGATCAACTGGAAGTTGTGCGGGTTGCGGATGCCGAGCCCGGAGCCGATGGGGGAGCCCAGCGGCATCACCGCCGCGCAGCCGACGTCCTCCAGCCTGCGGGCCAGCACCGGGTCGTCGTTGGTGTAGGGCAGCACGGTGAAGCCGTCGTCCACCAGCGTCTCGGCGGCGTCCAGCAGCTCCACCGGGTCCGGCAGCAGGGTCCGCTCGTCGGCGACCACCTCCAGCTTGACCCAGTCGGTGCCCAGCGCCTCCCGGGCCAGCCGGGCGGTGAGCACCGCCTCGCCGGCCGTGAAGCAGCCGGCGGTGTTCGGCAGCACCCGGATGCCCAGGCGCCGCAGCACCGAGAGCACCGAGCTCTGCACGGTCGGGTCCAGCCGGCGCATGGCCACCGTGGTCAGCTCGGTGCCGCTGGCCGTCAGCGCGCGCTCCAGCACGTCCAGGCTGGGGGCGCCGCCGGTGCCCATGATGAGCCGGGAGTCGAAGACGGTCCCGGCGATGGTCAGTCGGTCGTCGGCCATCGCGCTCAACCTCCCTGCACCGCGGTCAGCACCTCGACCCGGTCGCCCTCGCCGAGCAGCGTCCCGGGCCACGCGCCGCGCGGCACGACGGTCTCGTTGACGGCGGCGGCCACGCCGGAGGGCGCCGTGGTCAGGGCCGACACCAGCGCGTCCAGCGTGGTGGGCCCGGTCAGCCGCCGCGCCTCGCCGTTGACGGAGACGGTGATCGTGACGTTCGCAGGGGATTCCATGGCACTCCTCCAGTGGTGGGAGCAGATGAGAGTGGTCAGCGCTGAAGGGCGGCGGTCGCCGCGTCGGCCCGGGCCCCGGGAGCGGCGGCCGCCGTGAACCGGGTCGGCAGGAAGGCCCGGGCGTGCTCCGGCAGCTCGCCGGTGACCAGCAGCTCGGCCATCACCTCACCGGTCACCGGGGTCAGCAGCACGCCGTTGCGGTAGTGCCCGGTGGCCGTGTGCAGCCCCGGCAGCGCGGTCGGGCCGAGCAGCGGCGCGTTGTCCGGGGAGCCGGGCCGCAGCCCCGCGCCGGTCTCCACCAGCGGCAGCTCGGTGATGCCCGGCAGCAGCTCGTGGGCGTCGCGCAGCAGCTCGTACACCCCGCCGGCGGTCACCGTGGTGTCCCAGCCCTGCTCCTCGCTGGTCGCGCCGATGACCAGCTCGCCGCTCTCCCGGGGCACCAGGTAGAGGTGGCAGCCGCGCACCACCGCGCGCAGGTTGCGGCTGAGGAAGGGGGCGTACGCCGGGGGCACGGCGAGCCGCACCACCTGGCCCTTGACCGGCCGCACCGGCGGCAGGACCTCCGGCGGCACGCCGCCGAGCCGGCCGCTGAGGCTCCCCGCGGCCAGCACCACCTGGCCCGCCGCCACCGCCGTGCCGTCCGCGAGGACCGCGCCGGCCGCCCGGTCCCGCACCACCGTCAACCGCTCGGCGAGCGACCGGTGGAAGACCACCCCGGCCCGCTCGCAGGCGGCGACCAGGGCCGCGCCGAGCCGGCGCGGGTCCACCTGGTGGTCGTCGCCGACCCGCAGCCCGCCGCGCACGCCCGGCGCCAGCATCGGCTCCAGGCGGCGGCACTCCCGGCCGGTCAGCCACTCCGAGTCCAGCCCGGTGCGCCGGTGCAGGGCGTGCAGTTCGCGCAGCTCGGCCCGGTCGTCGGCGTCCAGCGCCACCGCCAGCGTCCCGCAGGCGCGGTGGCCGACCTCCCGCCCGGACGCCTCCTCGAGCTCGGCGACGAACTGCGGATAGCGGCGCGCCGAGGCCAGGCTCAGCTCCAGCAGCCGCTCCTCGCCGTAGTGCAGCTCGGTGACCGCGGCCAGCATCCCGGCCGCGACCCGCGCCGCGCCACCGCCCGGCTCCGGGTCGGCGACCGCGACCGCGAGGCCGCGCTGCGCCGCCCGCCAGGCCGTCACCAGACCGATGATCCCGCCCCCGACGACCAGCACGTCGGCCGCCCGCGGCCGCGTCCGCGCGCCGGTGCGCGCCGTGGTGTGCGTCTCCGTGTGCATGGGCTTCCCGCCCCTCCCTTCGCCGGCATGACCCGGATCAGGTTCGTACGGTCGGAGGCCGCGCCAGCCTCCCTCTCAGCCCGCTGCGATCCGGGCTCCCGCGTGTCCTCTGCGGCAGCCAGCCTAACCCCGGGCCCCGGCGGGCCGTAACGGCGGGCGAGCCGTTTGTATGGTTGCCCCGTTGAGCAGGCGGACGGCGGCCGCGCGGGCGGCCCGGAGGGGAGCGCGAATGGACGCCGAGCGGCGGCGGGTGGTGATCGCGGGCGCGGGCATGGCGGGCGTGCAGACCGCGGTGGCCCTGCGCGACCTGGGCTTCACCGGCGAGGTGCTGATGATCGGTGCGGAGCCGCACCAGCCGTACGACCGGCCGCCGTTGTCCAAGGCGGTCCTGCTGGGCACCGCCGAGGGCTCCGCCTTCGAGATCGACTTCGCCGCGCTCGGCATCGGGCTGCGGCTCGGCCTGGAGGTCACCGGCGTCCGCCCCGACGCCCGCGAACTCGACACCGCCGAGGGCCCGGTGCCCTACGACGTGCTGGTGCTCGCCACCGGCGCCCGGCCGCTCGCGCTGCCCGGCGCGGAGGGCGTCCCCGGCGTCCACCTGCTGCGCACCCTGGACGACGCCGCCCGGCTGCGCCCGGTGCTGGAGAAGCAGCACGAGGTGGTGGTGGTCGGCGCGGGCTGGATCGGCGCGGAGTTCGCCACCGCGGCCCGCGGCGCCGGCTGTGTGGTCACCGTGGTCGAGGCCGCCGACCGGCCGCTGGGCGGCGCGTTCCCGCCGGAGGTCGGCACGCCGATGGCCGAGTGGTACGCGGAGAGCGGCGCGACCCTGCTCACCGGGGCCAGGGTGGCGCACGTGGAACCCGGCGAGGTCGCCCTCGACGACGGGCGGCTGCTCCCGGCGGACGCGGTCGTGGTCGGCATCGGCGCGCGCCCGGCCACCGACTGGCTGGCCGGCTCCGGGATCGCGCTCGGACCGGACGGCTCGGTCACCGCCGACGACCGGCTGCGCGCCTCCGCGCCGGACGTGTACGCGGTCGGCGACTGCGCCTCCTACCCGTCGGCCCGCTACGGGCGGCGGCTGATGGTGCACCACTGGGACAACGCCCTCCAGGGGCCGCGCACGGTCGCCGCGGCGGTCGCCGGCGCCGAGGAGCCGCCGCCCTACGACCCGGTGCCCTACTTCTGGTCCGAGCAGTTCGGCCGGTTCGTGCAGTACATCGGGCACCACGAGGCCGCCGACGCCATGGTGTGGCGGGGCGACCCGGCGGAGCCGGCCTGGTCGGTGGCCTGGCTGCGGGGCGGCGCGCTGGTGGCGCTGCTGGCGGTCGGCCGCCCGCGCGACCTCGCCCAGGGCCGCAAGCTGATCGAGGCCGCGACGCCGCTGGACCCGGCCCTGGTCGCCGACGCCGCCCGCCCGTTGAAGTCGGCGGCGGCGTGACCCCGTCCGCCCGTTG
>NZ_PVLV01000179.1 GCF_002982015.1 Streptomyces solincola | reverse complement strand
CGTACCGCCCCTCCTCCCGCCGCTTCCCCGACCCGGTCCACCTGCGGATCGAGGACGTGCCGGAGTACGGGTACGCCGGCGGCGAGGAGCGGACGGCGCTGGACGCGCTGGCGGCCCGCGCCGGCGAGCTGCGCGAGAAGGTGCTGCGCAAGGGCGAGCTGATCGACCGGGACGCAGTGTGGGTGCTCAAGCGGCAGGCGCTGGAGGTGCTGTACGGGGTGGAGCGCGGCCCCGGCCGGGCCGCCGCGCTGGCCGCCTTCACCGAGGCCGGCGGCCGGGAGCTGGAGGACCACGCCACCTGGTGCGCGCTGGCCGAGCGGTACGGCGCCGAGGGCGCGTCGTGGCCCGCCGGGCTGCGCGACCCGCGCTCGCCGGAGACCGAGCGGGCCCGGGCCGAGCTGGCCGGCCGGCTGGACTTCCACCGCTGGCTGGCCTGGCTCACCGACGAGCAGTTGGCCGCCGCCGCCCGTACCGCCCGCGAGGCCGGCATGGCGGTCGGCATCGTGCACGACCTGGCGGTCGGGGTGCACCCGGAGGGCGCGGACGCCTGGGCCCGGGCCGACGCCTTCGCCGCCGGGATGTCGGTGGGCGCCCCGCCGGACGCGTTCAACGCGCGCGGCCAGGACTGGGGGCTGCCGCCCTGGCGCCCCGACGCGCTGGCCGCCTCCGGCTACGCGCCCTTCCGGGACCTGCTGCGCGGCATGCTGCGGCACGCCGGCGCGCTGCGGATCGACCATGTGATGGGCCTGTTCCGGCTGTGGTGGGTGCCCGCGGGCCGGCCGCCGACCGAGGGCGCGTACGTCCGGTACGACGCCGAGGCCATGCTCGCCGTGCTCACCCTGGAGGCGCACCGGGCCGGCGCGGTCGTCATCGGAGAGGACCTGGGTACCGTCGAGCCAGGGGTCCGCGAGGCGCTCCAGCGGCGCGGCGTCCTCGGCACCTCGGTGCTGTGGTTCGAGCGGGACTGGGCCGACGGCGGCGCGCCGCTGGCCCCCGGGGCCTGGCGGGCCGACTGCGTGGCCACCGCCACCACCCACGACCTGCCCTCCACCGCCGCCCGGCTGACCGGCGACCACGTGGCGCTGCGCCACCGGATCGGGCTGCTGACCCGCCCGCTGGCCGAGGAGGAGGCCGAGGACGCCACCGAGGTCGCCGAGTGGCTGGCCTGCCTGCGCGAGCTGGGGCTGCTGCCGGCGGGCGAGCGGGACGAGGAGGCCGAGATCCGCGCGGTGCACGCCTTCCTGCGGCTGACCCCGGCCCGCATGACCGGGGTGTGGCTGCCGGACGGGGTCGGCGACCGCCGCCCGCAGAACCTCCCCGGCACCTGGGGCGACATGTACCCGAACTGGCGGCTGCCGATCGCCGACGCCGAGGGCCGCCCCGTCACCCTGGAGGAGCTGGCCTCCTCCCCGCGCCTCGCCGCCCTGATGGACGTCGTCCGGGCCCCGGGGACGGCCGGGCGGAGCGGTATGAGCGGCACGCCGGGAGGGTGATACGGCACCCCGGGCGCGCGGGGCCGGCGGCGGTTCGCTAACTTTGCTTCCGTGGACAAGAAGAACGCCCTGCGCGCCGGCGCCGTCGCGGCCGGTACGACGCTGATGATGCTGCTCATGTCGTCCCCCGCGTCCGCGGCGCTCCACCGCGACGACGGCGACGACCCCGGCTCCGGTCTGAGCGTGCTGGAGACCCTCGGGCTGTACGTGCTCGCCCCGCTGGTGCTCTTCGCGGTGATCGCCGGCCTGACGATGGTGCTGGACAAGTCCAAGGACCGGGCCCCCAAGGCCAAGAAGGCCTGACAGACGTACGAACGGGCGCCGCCCGGTGGGTCCCACCCGCCGGGCGGCGCCTTCGTGTGTCCCGCCCCGCCATTGTTCAGTGCGACTGAAAAGAAGCGTCGAAAAAGTTCGATGGACGTGAAAGCTGCGTCCACGGCACGGTAGTCCCGTACCCGACGGCCCCGCCCGCGCGGCGGAGGAGAGAGGAGAGGGACCACCGTGGCCACCCTGGACCGCGTCCGCACCTCGCAGCCTTCCGCACTCGGCAAGGGCCGGCCCGACCGCGAGGCCGCCGCCCCCGGCCGGGCCGGCACCGCCCCCGGCCCCGCTGCGGCCGCCGGGGCCGGCCGGCTCGTCGGGCCCGGTCTGGTGCTCGCCCTCGTCGCCACGGTCGTCTGGTCCGGCAGCTTCGTCACCTCCCGCGCCCTGCACGACAGCGTGCCGCCGGTCCAGGCCGCCTTCTGGCGCTGGATCGTCGCCCTGCTTGCGCTCGCCCCGTTCGCCGCCCGCGCCGCCTGGCGCGAACGCCGCGCCCTCCGCCGCCACCTCCCGTACACCGTCCTCGCCGCGCTGCTCGGCGTCGCCGTCTACAACACCCTGGTCAACCAGGCCGGACTGACCACCTCCGCCTCCACCATGGGCATGGTGATGGCCGCCTCGCCGGTCCTGATGGCGCTGTACGAACGGCTCGGCGGCGTCCGGCTCGGCCCGCGCCGCACCCTCGGGATGCTCACCGCGCTGGCCGGGGTGCTGCTCCTGGTCGGCCCCGGCGCCGGCGGCGGTCTCGGCGCGGGCGACCTGTGGATCTGCGCGGCCGCCGTCTGCTTCGCCTCCTACAGCGCGCTGCTGCGCCGCCGCCCCGCCGAACTGGGCGGCACCGCCTTCCTGTTCGCCACCTTCGTACTGGGCGCGCTGATGCTGCTGCCCGCCTACGCCGCGAGCCTCGCCCTCCAGGGCGGCTTCACCCCGACCACCGGCACCGTCGGACCGCTCGTCTACGTCGGCGTCTTCTCCTCCGCGCTCGCCTTCTTCGCCTGGAACAAGGCGATCGCCCTGATCGGCGCGGCCCGCGCGGGCGCCGTCTACTACCTCCAGCCGGTGTGCGTGGCGCTGCTGTCGTGGGCGCTGCTCGCCGAGGAGCCGGGCGTCCGGGAGGCCCTGTGCATGGGGCTGATCCTGGGCGGGGTGGTCCTCGGAACGGCGGCCGCCCGCGGCGGCCGGGAACGGGCGCGTCCCGCCCGGTAGGTTTCCGGGCATGACCGAGTGGGACATCCGCAAGCTGCACATCCTGCGCACCCTGCGGGACCGGGGCACGGTCACCGCCACCGCCGAGGCGCTGCTGATGACCCCCTCGGCCGTCTCCCAGCAACTCACCAACCTGGCCAAGCAGTTGGGGGTGCGGCTGCTGGAGGCGCACGGCCGCCGGGTGCGGCTGACCGACGCCGCCCACCTGGTGCTGCGCCACACCGAGGACGTCTTCGCCCAGCTGGAGCGCGCCGACGCCGCGCTCGCCGGCTATCTGGCGGGCGAGAGCGGGCTGGTACGGGTGGGGGCGTTCTCCACCGCCGTGCCGGCCCTGGTGGTGCCCGCGGTGACCCGGCTGCGCGCCGACTGCCCCGGACTGGAGGTGCGGGTGCGGGAGGCGGAGGCCGCCGAGGCGTACGAGCTGCTGTCGGCCGGCGAGGTCGACCTCGCCCTCTCCCTGGCGGCGCACGCGCCCACCGCCCGCGACCCGCGTTTCCACCGGGTCCCGCTGCTGGCCGACCCGCTGGACGTCGCCCTGCCGGCCGGCCACCCGCTGGCGGCCGCTGTCGGCCTGAAGCTGGCCGACCTGTCCGGCGAGCGGTGGATCTTCGGCGGCAGCGGGCCCTGGTCGGAGATCACCATCGCGGCGTGCGAGGCCGCCGGGTTCGTGCCCGACCAGGCCCACTCGGCCGCCAACTGGACGGCGATCCTCGCCATGGTGGAGGCCGGGATGGGGGTCGCCCTGGTGCCCCGGATGGCCGCCGCCGAGCGCACCGCCGGCTCCTCCGGTTCCGGCGGGGCCGTGATGCGCGTCCTGGACGCCGACCAGCCGCGCCGCCACGTCGTCGCCGCGGTGCGCCGGGGCGCGGAGCACGCCCCGGCCGTCTCCCGCGTCCTGGCCGCCCTGCGCACGGCCGCCGCCGCCCGCTGACCCCCGCCGCACGGCGAGGGCGCGCGCCCCCGCCCCGTACGGGGGGCAGGGGGCGCGCGCCCGAGGTCCCACGGCGCCCGCTGGAAGCGAACCGAACCCTTAAAGGATCACGCGTCGGCGGCCTGGGCCTTCAGCGCCCGCTCGACGCCCGCGCGGGACTCGGAGACCAGGCGGCGCAGGGCCGCGGTGGGCTCGGCGGAGGCCAGCCAGGCGTCGGTCGCCTCCAGGGTCTCCGGGGAGACCTGGAGGGTGGGGTAGAGCCCGACCGCGATCTGCTGGGCCATCTCGTGCGAGCGGGACTCCCACACGCCCTTGACCGCGGAGAAGTAGCGCTCCGCGTAGGGGGCGAGCAGTTCGCGCTGGTCGGTCTGGAGGAAGCCGCCGATCACCGCCTCCTGGAGGGAGTTGGGCAGCTTGTCGGACTCCACCACCGACGCCCACGCCTCGGCCTTGGCGTCCTCGGTGGGCCGGGCGGCCCGGGCGGTGGCGGCGTGCCGCTCGCCGGCCGCGGTGCGGTCCCGCTCGTACTCGGCGGCGATCTCCGCCTCGTCGTAGACACCGGTCGCGGCCAGCCGCTCCACGAACGCCCAGCGCAGCTCGGTGTCCACGGCCAGGCCCTCGATGCTCTGCGAGCCCTCCAGCAGCCCGGTCAGCAGGTCGAGCTGCTGCGGGGTGCGGGCGGTGGCGGCGAAGGCGCGGGCCCAGGCCAACTGGTGGTCGCCGCCCGGCTCGGCGGTCCGCAGATGGGTCAGCGCCGCCTCGGTCCAGCGGGCCAGCGCCGCGTCCCGGCGCTCGGGCGCGGCGTACAGGTCGAGGGCCAGCTTGACCTGGCGGTGCAGCGACTGCACCACGCCGATGTCGGACTCCTTGGCGATGCCGGCCAGCACCAGGTCCAGGTAGGCGTGGGTGGCCAGCTCGCCGTCCCGGGTCATGTCCCAGGCCGAGGCCCAGCTCAGCGCGCGCGGCAGCGACTCGGTGAAGTCGCCCAGGTGTGCGGTGACGTTGGCCAGCGACACCTCGTCCAGGCGGACCTTGGCGTACGACAGGTCGTCGTCGTTGAGCAGCACGACCGCCGGGCGGCGCTTGCCGGCCAGCGCCTCGACCGGGGTGCGTTCGGCGGCCTGGACGTCCAGCTCGATCCGGTCGGTGCGCACCAGCGCGCCGCTCTCGTCCAGGTCGTAGAGGCCGACGGCGATCCGGTGCGGCCGCAGGGTCGGCTCGCCCTTCGCGCCGGCGGGGAGGGCCGGGGCCTCCTGGAGGACGGCGAAGGAGGTGATGACGCCGTCGGCGCCGGTCTCGATCTCGGGGCGCAGGATGTTGATGCCGGCCGTCTCCAGCCACGCCTTGGACCAGGTCTTCAGGTCGCGGCCGGAGGTCTCCTCCAGCGCGCCCAGCAGGTCGCCCAGGCGGGTGTTGCCGAAGGCGTGGCGCTTGAAGTACGCCTGCACGCCGGTGAAGAACTCGTCCTCGCCGACGTACGCCACCAGTTGCTTGAGCACCGAGGCGCCCTTGGCGTAGGTGATGCCGTCGAAGTTGACCAGGACGTCGTCCAGGTCGTTGATCTCCGCCATGATCGGGTGGGTGGAGGGGAGCTGGTCCTGCCGGTAGGCCCAGGTCTTCATGGAGTTGGCGAAGGTGGTCCAGGAGTGCGGCCAGCGCGAGCCGGGCGCGGCGGCCTGGCAGGCGATGGAGGTGTAGGTGGCGAACGACTCGTTCAGCCAGAGGTCGTTCCACCACTCCATGGTGACCAGGTCGCCGAACCACATGTGGGCCAGCTCGTGCAGGATGGTCTCGGCCCGCACCTCGTACGCCGCGTCCGTCACCTTGGAGCGGAAGACGTACTGGTCGCGGATGGTGACCGCGCCCGCGTTCTCCATCGCGCCGGCGTTGAACTCGGGCACGAACAGCTGGTCGTACTTGGCGAAGGGGTACGCGTAGTCGAACTTCTCCTGGAACCAGTCGAAGCCCTGCCGGGTCACGTCGAAGATGGCGTCCGCGTCCAGGTACTCGGCCAGCGAGGGCCGGCAGTAGATGCCCAGCGGGACGGTCTGCCCGTCCTTCTCGTAGGAGCTGTGCACGCTGTGGTACGGCCCGGCGATCAGCGCGGTGATGTACGTGGAGATGCGCGGCGTCGGCGCGAACGCCCAGGTCCCGTCGGCGGTCGGCTCCGGGGTGGGGGAGTTGGAGATGACGGTCCAGCCCGCCGGGGCCTTCACGGTGAAGGTGAAGGCGGCCTTCAGGTCGGGCTGCTCGAAGCTGGCGAACACCCGCCGGGCGTCCGGCACCTCGAACTGCGTGTAGAGGTACACCTGGTCGTCCACCGGGTCGGTGAACTTGTGCAGCCCCTCGCCGGTGTTGGTGTAGGCGCAGTCGGCGACGACGGTCAGCTCGTTGGCGCCGGCCTTCAGGTGCTTCAGCGTGATCCGGGAGTCCCGGAAGACGGCGGCGACGTCCAGGTGGTGGCCGTTGAGCACCACCTGGTGGACGGCCGGGGCCACCAGGTCGATGAAGGTCTCGGCGTTCTCCTCGGCGGAGCCGAAGCGCACGGTGGTCCGCGACCGGTAGACCGCGTCCTCCTGCGCGCCACTGAGGTCGAGGTCGATCTCGTACGAGTCGACGGTCAGCAGCCGCGCGCGCCGCTGGGCCTCTTCACGGGTCAGGTTCGTGCCAGGCACCCGGTCATCTCCTTGTGCGATCTTGTGCGGGGTATGCGGTCATCCTTCCACGGCGGCCCCGGGCCTGTCCGCGCACGCTGGAGGGGGCGGCCCACCGCGTACGGCGGGCCGCCCCCTCGTGCGTTCCGGGGCCGTCAGCGGCCGGTCAGCTCGGCGGCGACCAGCTCGGCGATCTGCACCGCGTTCAGCGCGGCGCCCTTGCGGAGGTTGTCGCCGGAGAGGAAGAGCGCGAGGCCGTGCTCGACGGTCTCGTCCACCCGGATGCGGCCGACGTAGGAGACGTCCTGGCCGGCGGCCTGGAGCGGGGTGGGGATCTCGGACAGCTCGACGCCGTCGGCGTCCGCCAGCAGCTCGTGGGCGCGCTCGACGCTGATGGGGCGCTCGAAGCGGAGGTTCACCTGGAGGGAGTGGCCGGAGAAGACCGGGACGCGCACACAGGTGCCGGAGACCTTCAGGTCGGGGATCTCCAGGATCTTGCGGGACTCGTTGCGGAGCTTCTGCTCCTCGTCGGTCTCGTGGGAGCCGTCGTCCACGATGGAGCCGGCCAGCGGCAGCACGTTGAACGCGATCGGGCGGCGGTAGACGCCGGGCTCCGGGAAGGGCACCGCGTCCCCGCCGTGGGTCAGCTCGGCGGCCCGCTCGGCGACGGCGGTGACCTGGCCGTCCAGCTCGGCGACGCCGGCCAGTCCGGAGCCGGAGACGGCCTGGTAGGTGGTGGCGACCAGGGCGGTGAGGCCGGCCTCCTGGTGCAGCGGCTTGAGCACCGGCATGGCGGCCATGGTGGTGCAGTTCGGGTTGGCGATGATCCCCTTGGGGCGGTCCTTGACCGCGTGCGGGTTCACCTCGGAGACGACCAGCGGCACCTCGGGGTCCCGGCGCCAGGCCGAGGAGTTGTCGATCACCACGGCGCCCTGGGCGGCGACCTTCTCGGCGAGCGCCTTGGAGGTCGCGCCGCCGGCCGAGAACAGCACGATGTCCAGGCCGGTGTAGTCGGCGGTGGAGGCGTCCTCGACGGTGACGCCGTCCAGCTCGGCGCCCGCGGACCGGGCGGAGGCGAACAGCCGCAGCTCGTCCACCGGGAAGTTCCGCTCGGCGAGGATTCTGCGCATGACCGTGCCGACCTGACCGGTCGCTCCGACGATTCCTACCTTCACGAACTTCCTCCGAACGTGCTTGTGGCCTGGTGGCCCGGGTCCCGCTTACATGATGCGTATCACCGAGCCCGCCTTGTCCAATGCATTGTCCGCAACGTGAGAAGGACCTCTTTCGTGCGTACGCGTGTGCGAATGGCCGCACGCAGAGGGCGGGCGCCCGGTCGGACGCCCGCCCTCAGTGCCGTACCGCCGCGGTTACGGGGTGACCTTCTCGATCACCACGCTGCCGCTGCCCGCGGGGGTGCCGCGGGAGGTGAGCAGGGAGACCTCGCCGAAGAACTGCCGGCCCTCGGGGGCCGCGCCGTTCACCAGCACCTCGGCGGAGGCCGTGGTGGTGCCGCCGGCGGCCAGCTTCACCGGCTTGGCCTCGTCCACCTTGACGGTGCCGAGCGAGGACGAGAAGTACACGTCCTTGTAGTCGTAGGCGGTGGTGCCGGCCGGCACCGCGTAGCCGTCCACGACGATCTGGTACGTGCCCGCGGCGGGCTTCACCAGGGAGACGGACTCCTCGGAGTCGCCGTCCGCCGAGGAGCCGACCGCCACGCCGTCGCGCAGCACGGTCAGGTCCAGGTCGGCGCCCTTGTCGGAGGTGGCGCCGATGGCCACGTCCAGCCGGTCCACGCCGGCGCCCACGGTGACCGTGGTCACCTGGCTCTCGCCGTCGGCGATGGTCGGCCGGGCCGTCTTCGCCGAGCCGAGCGGGCCGCCCTTGAGCCGGCCGTCGATCGCCGCGAACTGGTTGGCGATCTTCCAGCTCACCGGCGCCGGGGTGCCGGCCTTGGCCTCCGGGACCGTCTGCACGGCCGGGTCGAAGGCCGCGCCCAGCAGGCTGGCGTCGAGCTGGAAGGGGTTGTCCAGGTGCGGCGAGGTGCGCCGCGCCTCGACCTCGATCTCCCAGACGCCCGGCTGCGGGTTCGCGTACGAGCGCAGGTCGGGGCGGCAGGTGTTGGCCGGGTTGACGTAGTTCGGGTAGCAGGCCGTGGAGGCGGTGGACTCCACCGGCAGGCCGTAGGGGTGGACGGAGATGAAGCGGGTCTGCGAGCCCGCCTTCAGTCCGCCGAGCGCGACCTCCAGCGACTTGGCGCCCTGCGGCACGGTCACGAAGTAGCTCTTGGTGGCGTTGCGCTGCACCGAGCCGCGCTCGTGCACCGCGTACGCGGGCTTGGCCAGCTCCTTGGCGGCGACCACGGTGGCCAGGATCTGCTTGTCCACGCCGACGGTCTTGACGTCGTCGGCCTCCAGGATGGCGCTGTGCGCCCCGGCGGACATGGCCTTGGCCGCCACCTTCACGGTGACCGGCTTGTTCAGCGGCAGCGAGACCGCGCCCGAGCCCAGCAGCTCGAAGGTGCCGTCGTTGTACTTCAGGTCCAGCTCGTGGCGCACGGCCTTGTCCGGGCCGGCGGTGCGGGTGACGACCAGGTCGTACACCTTGCGCTGCTTGACCTTCAGCCCGCCCTCGCGGTCGTACAGGCCGGTGCCGAAGCCCGGGGTCTTCAGCGCGTAGTCGATGGCGGTGTCCACCGGCGCCTTGACCGCGTAGTCGTGCACCTGGGTGGCGCCCTGGCGGATCTGCTTCCAGGCGCCGACGATGTTCATCAGACCGGAGCCCTGCTCGTGCGCACTGGCGCCGGAGATCTTCTTCGCGGTGCTGGTCAGCGCGGTGCGCAGGTCGGCCGGCGGCAGGTCGATCTTCTTCTGCTTGGCGGCGGACAGCAGCAGCGCGCTCGCGCCGGCGGCCTGCGGCGAGGCCATCGAGGTGCCCTGGAGCATCCCGTAGCCGGCCGGCAGCTTGTAGCCGGCCTCGGCGACCGGGGCGCCCGGCAGCCAGGTCTGGATGGTGTTGATCGCCGAACCGGGGGCGGAGATCACCGGGGCGAAGCCGCCGTCCTCACGCGGGCCGCGCGAGGAGAAGTTGAACAGCGCGTTCGGCGTCTCGACCTCGGAGCCGTAGTTGGCCGCCCAGGTCTCCTTGGAGATGGACGCGCCGACCGAGATCACCTTGTCGGCGAGGCTGGGGTCGCCGATGGTGTTGAGGCCCGGGCCGGAGTTGCCGGCCGAGATGACGAGCTGCACGCCGTACTCGTCGATCAGGCGGGTGTACAGCTCGGCGCGGGCGTTGTTGCCGTCGTTCAGCGCCGGCAGACCGCCGATGGACATGTTGACGATGTCCACGTTCCGGTTGATGACCAGGTCGGCCATGCCCTCGGTGAGCGCCACGTTGGTGCAGCCGCCGCCCCAGGAGCAGGCCCGCGAGGAGACCAGCTTGGCGCCGGGCGCCGCGCCGTTCATCGCGCCGCCGAACAGCCCGTTGGCGGCGGTGATGCCGGCCACGTGGGTGCCGTGCTCGGACTCGATGATGCCGACGTTGACGAAGTCGGCCTTCTTGCCGACCCAGGAGCCGCCCAGCGGGTCCATGGGCACGGACTTGCGGATCTCCACCACGAACGGGACACGCTCGGCGATCTCGGTCGCCGGGTCGTCGGTGCCGAAGTAGCCGACCTGGAAGCCGTCCTTGTAGGGCTTCAGCGCCTCGTCGTCGGAGAAGTCCTTGTTGTTGTTCAGGTCGACCCGCACGGTGCCGGCGGCCGCGTCGTACAGCAGCCCCCACACGTCGGTGGTGTCGCCGTCCCGGTTCAGGTCGCCCGCCGCGTCACCGGTGAGGGTGGTGGACTCCTTGAACTGGCTGAAGGAGTACGCGCCGGCCGGCGCCGACCAGGTGGAGCCCGCGATGGTGAACGTCGGGCCGGCGACCGGGTTGATCTGCGCCTGCCAGGTGGCGTCCCGGTCGGTGATCGGGTCGGTCGCCGTCACCCAGTCGACGATCTTGCGCTCGCCGGTGCTGGTCTTCTGCAGCGCCGGGTGGCCCAGGTCCACGCCGGAGTCCATGATGCCGATGGTCACGCCGCGGCCGTCGTACTTCGGGTTGGCCTTGACGAAGTCCACCGCACCGGTCTCGAAGGACGGGTTGTACGGGTTCTTCGCCGGGGTGTCCTTGTCCGGCGCCGGGTACTGGCCGGCGGTGGGCTGCGCGTCGGCGCCCTTGGCCCGGTCGGCGGCCGGCGTCGGGTCGTCGAGCTCGATCTCCTGCTTGAGGTCGATCCCGTGGACGCTGCCGAGCTCGGCCGCCTTGTCCAGGGCGGCCTGCGCCTTGGCGGTCGGCAGGGTCGCGCGGACGTAGCCGAGCTCGTCGAAGGTCCTGCCGACCGAGCCGCCGGGCACGGCGTCGAGCTGCGCGGCGACCTGCTCGGTGGCGCCGGGGGCGGTGGCGACCATCACGGTCACCGTCTTCTCGCCGCTGGCCTCGGCCTCGGCGAGCCGCTCCGCGTCGGCCGCGCCGAGCTTGTCGGCGGCCGCGGACTTCGGGGGAGCGGGGTCCGCCGGGGTGTCCACGGCGAACACGGGGGTGGCGCCGGCCGCGACCAGCGCGGCCACCAGACCGGCGGCCGCCGCCACGCGGGCCGCCCGTCTGCGAACGGGAGCCTGGGCGGTCGCGGATATCGCCTCGCGCGCGCCCTCGGAACCCTGGAACTGGGGGGTGGTCATCAGCATCCCTCTTGGTGAAAGAGACAGTCCGGAATTCGGTGCCGGATGACCGCTCACCCTGTCGCAAGTGACACGGTTTTGTGGAGGGTTGATGGGGACGGGATGGCGTCCTGGCGGAAACCCGCCATCGTGCGGCGACCGCCATCCGGGACACACGGTCGCAAATCCCCCGCACCGGCCGCCTGTTCGCCGACGCGGACCCGCCGCCGCGGGCCGCGCCCGGGGCCGTAACCTCACCGCATGAGAAGCGGACCGAGACTGCGGGTGGCGGCGTACGCGGTGTGCGTCGAGGACGAACGGATCCTGCTGGCCCGCTGGGTCAGCCGGGACGGCCGCAAGCGGTGGACCCTGCCCGGCGGCGGCATGGACCCGGGCGAGGACCCCTTCGACACCGTCGTGCGCGAGGTGGCCGAGGAGACCGGCCACACCGTCGAGGTCACCGGCCTGCTCGGCGTGGACTCCGAGGTCCGGCCCGAGCAGCCGCGCCCGCTGCGCGCCCCGGCCGAGCTGCACGCCCTGCGGCTCGTCTACACCGCCGAGGTCACCGGCGGCACGCTGCGCCCCGAGACGGGCGGCTCCACCGACCTCGCCGCCTGGCACCCGCTGGACGGCGTGCCGGAACTGCCCCGGGTCCCGCTCGTCGACACCGCCCTGCGCCTGTGGCGCGAACGCCCCGCCACCGGCCACCTCGCCGACGGCGGCCGGTGAACCGGCCACCTCCCCCGCGCCCGTCAGCCGTTCGGCCGGAAAGCGCCCGACCTCCGCGTACGGGTCAACCCCCGCCCCCGCGCCGGAGTCCTCACCGGCGAACGCATCCGCACGCACGCCAGCACCGACCGGGAGACCACCGATGCCCGTACGCGTACGAAGAGTCGCGCCCGTGGCGCTCGTCGCCGCCGCGCTGACCGCCACCGCCCTCTCCGCCCCGGCCGCGAGCGCCGCCGACCTCGCCCGCCCCGGCGGCGACCGGCACCACCAGCGCACCCAGCGGGCCGTGGACGCCGTGGTGGCGGCCGGCGCACCCGGCATGCTGGTGCAGGTCCGCGACCGCCACGGCGTCTGGAACGGCTCGGCCGGGGTGGCCGACCGCACCACCGGCCGCGAGCGGCTGCCCCAGGACCGCTTCCGGGCCGGCTCCATCACCAAGACCTTCGTGGCCGCCGTCGTCCTGCAACTGGAGGCCGAGGGAAAACTTGACCTCGACGACACCGTCGAGCGCCGGCTGCCCGGCGTCGTCCGGGGCAACGGCCACGACGGCCGGAAGATCACCCTGCGCCAACTGCTCAACCACACCAGCGGCGTCTACGGCTACACCGAGGACCCCGACTTCCAGCGGAAGGTCTTCGGCCCGGACTTCCTCCGGCACCGCTACGACACCCACACACCCCGCCAACTGGTGTCCATCGCGATGGGCCACGCCCCCGCCTTCGCCCCCGGCACGTCCTGGGCGTACTCCAACACCAACTACATCCTGCTCGGCATGGTCGTCGAGAAGACCACCGGACGCCCCTACGCCCAGGAGATCGAGCGCCGGATCCTGAAGCCGCTGAAGCTGAGGGCCACCACCTTCCCCGGCACCGCCGCCGCACTGCCCCGGCCCAGCGGCCGCGCCTACTCGATGATCACCGGCGACGGCACCGTGCACGACGTCACCGAGCTGAACCCGTCCATCGCGGGCGCGGCCGGCGAGGTCGTCACCAACACCTCCGACCTCCAGCACTTCCTGCGCACCCTGCTGCGCGGCGGGCTGCTGCCGCGCGCCCAGATGAAGGAGCTGACCACCACCGTGCCCATGACCGGCGCGCCGGAGGGCTACCGCTACGGGCTCGGCGTCGTCTCGCAGAAGCTGAGCTGCGGCAAGGAGGTGTGGGGCCACAGCGGAGGCATCCACGGCTCCTCCTCCGACATGGTCGCCACCCGCGACGGCCGCCACTCCCTCACCTACAACGTCAACGGCGACTTCACCGACGCGCAGCCCGTCGTGGAGGCCGAGTTCTGCGGCTGACCCGGCCCCCGCGGGCGGCGGCCCCGCCTCAGCGGGGCAGCACCACCACATAGGCGGCCGGGGCGCGGTCCCCGGCCGCCATCAGCGCGGTGCGCACCACGACCGCCTGCTGCTCCGGCGCGTCCCGCAGCTTGCGCGGGGTCAGGTGCACGACGGTGATGCCGAGCCGCTCCAGGTGCTCCCGCTTGCGGCTGTACTCGGTCCACTCGGCCTCCTCGTCGCGGCGCGGCGAGCGGGTGTCCAGCTCCACCGCGACCGCGTACTCCGGCCAGTAGGCGTCCACCCCGCCCAGATGCGGTCCGCCGGGCAGCCGCAGGTCCACGTTCCACAGCGGCTCGGGCAGCGCGTCGCCGCGCACCATCGCGTACAGCCGGGACTCCGCCAGCGCCCGGCCCTCGGCGAGCACCGCGTCCACCGCCGCCACCACATGCGGCTGGTCCATCAGCCGGGCCGCGACCAACTCCCGTACCAGCACGCCCGGTTCGCAGTGACCGCCGCTGACCGCCTCGGTCACCAGCCTCCGTACGGCCAGCGGGTCGCCGATCCTGGCCACCGCGTCCGCGACGGCCCGGGCGACCGGGGCCACCGGCACCCCGGTGACCTCGCGGGGCGCGGGCAGCTCCGCCGCGCGCACCACCCGCACCAGGCGGGTGGAGCGCAGCCGGCGGCTCCGCTCCACCAGGACGTCGATCCGGTCCGGCGCGGCCGGCGGCGCGGCGGCGGCGAAGCCGTACAGGGCCAGCGCCGCCGCCCCGGTCACCATCGCCCCGGCCGACCCGGCTCCGGAGGCGTAGCGCACGGCGGCGTGCAGCCGCTCGCCGGAACCGGACGCAGCGGACGCAGCGGCGGGAGCCGCAGGGGTGGGGAG
>NZ_PVLV01000178.1 GCF_002982015.1 Streptomyces solincola | reverse complement strand
GCCCCCTACCCCTCCCGTGATCGCGGTATACCGCGACCGCCCCGTGCCCGATACACCGGCCTTGTCCCCGGCCGCCGCCGCAAGGAGCTCCCGCTTCGGCACGCCTCCGCCCCCGTCTACGCGCAAAGAATTCACACCTCGTTCGCCACCGACTCCTTCTCTTTGACGTGACCATGACTCCATGCTGGTTCCGTCGTGGAGCGATCCCACGACCGGGCCGCCCGACTCCCCGAGCACCACACCCCTGTGCCGTACGGAGGTCACGCATGCGCCAGAGATCCGTCCCGCTCCTCGCCGCCGCGCTCGCCCTGCCCGCCACCCTGTTCCTGGGCGGCACCGCGTCCGCCGCCCCGGCCGACAAGCCCCAGGTCCTCAGCTCCTGGACGCAGACCAGCGCGTCCAGCCACAACGCCTGGGCCGCCGCCCGCGCCAACCAAGGGGCCTGGGCCGCCTACGGGTTCGACTGGTCCACCGACTACTGCTCCAGCTCGCCCGACAACCCCTTCGGCTTCCCCTTCTCCACCGCCTGCGCCCGGCACGACTTCGGCTACCGCAACCACAAGGCCGCCGGCATCTTCCCCGCCAACAAGGCCCGCCTCGACTCGGCCTTCTACGAAGACCTCAAGCGGGTCTGCGCCCGCTACTCGGGCGCGACCAAAACCTCCTGCAACTCCACCGCCTGGACCTACTACCAGGCCGTCTCCATCTTCGGAGTCGCCCCGGCCGACACCCCTGCGAAGACCCCGGCCGCCTGACGCCCCACCGGCGAGTTCCGCGCCGCGGGCAACTCCCCGGCCGCCCGGCTCGTCTCCCTCTACGGCCCCGTCACCCCGAAGGCGGGGCCGGTCGAGAGGGACGAGGAGCGAGAACATGCTGATCACCGGCGGACGAGTGCTCACGGGCTCGGGGGCCTGCCTGGAGGACGGGGCCGTCCTGGTCGGAGGCGGCGCCATCGCCGCGGTGGGCCCGCGCCGGGAGCTCGAGGCGCGGACCTCGCCGACCACACCCCGGCTGGACTTCACCGGGACGATCCTGCCCGGCCTCATCGACGCCCATGTCCACCTGGTCTTCGACGGCGGCACCGACCCGGTGGCCGCCCTCGACGCCGCCACCGACGACGACCTGCTCGCCGCCATGCGGGAGCGGGCCGGAAGGCTCCTGCTCAGCGGCGTCACCACCGCCCGCGACCTCGGCGACCGCGGGTGCCTCGCCCTGAGGCTGGCCACCGAGATCGCCGACGGCCGCACCCCCGGGCCGCGCCTGGTCGCGGCCGGCGCCCCCGCCACCACCGTCGGCGGGCACTGCCACTTCCTGGGCGGCGAGGTCACCGGCGAGGCCGAGATCCGCGCCCTGGTGCGCCGCAACCTCGCCGCCGGCGCGGGCGTCGTCAAGGCGATGGTCACCGGCGGCGGCCTCACCAAGGACGGCCCGAAGATCCACGAGAGCCAGTTCACCCCCGGCGAGCTGGCCGCCCTGGTGGACGAGGCGCACCGCGCCGGCGTGCCGGTGGCCGCCCACGCGCACGGCGCCGCCGGCATCGAAGCGGCCGTCGAGGCCGGCGTGGACACCATCGAGCACTGCACCTGGATGACCGAGGACGGCCTCGACCTACGCGAGGACGTGCTGCGCCGCATCATCGACGAGGGCATCGCCGTCTGCCCCACCGTCAGCCCCCACTGGCGCACGCTCCCCCGGCTCTTCGGCGAGGAGCGCGCCCGCGCCATGTTCGACACCGTCCGCCGCCTGGCCGAAGCCGGGACCACCCTGATCGCCGGCACCGACGCGGGCGTCCAGCGCGCCGGCTTCGACGGCCTGGCCTCCGCCCTCACCTTCTACGCCCACCTCGGCCTCGGCCACGCCGACATCCTGGACATGGCCACCACCCACGCGGCCACCGCCCTGGGCCTGGGCGGCACCACCGGCAAGATCGCCCCCGGCTACCGCGCCGACCTCCTGGTCGTCGACGGCGACCCGCTGACCGACCTCGCCGCCCTCACCGCCGTCCGGGCCGTCTTCACCGCCGGCCGCCGCCACGAACCGTCCCCGGCCTCGTCCGGCGCCTGACCCGCGACTGTCCCCCAGGCGGTGACGGCCGTCCGCTCCGGCTCGTTGTCCCAGGCGCCACCCACCAGACGCCCCCGGAGCCGCCCATGCCCACGCCCCCCGGCGAGGCCGCCGACGCCGACACCTTCCCGGCCGTCTGCGACCACACCCATCTCTTCCCGGGCGCCGCCTCCGCGTCCAGGACCTGCCCGACCCGGCCTCCTTCGCGGCCCGGCCCCATCCGATCGAGGTGGATCTGCGCTTCTCCGACGGAGTGATCGTCGACGCCGAGCTGCGCACCGGGGAAACCGACGGCCCTCTTCTCGCCGTCCCCGCCCACACCACCGCCGCAGGCACCGCCGTGGCAGCCCGCATCTGGACGGTCCGCGATTCGCGCCACCTGAACGAGGGAGAAGTCGAACTCCGGATCGGCGGCCGGAGGATGAGCTGATGCCGACGCCCGGGCAATCGGCGCTGAGCGCGGACCGGGGCGGGCGGATCGATTTTCCGTAGGTGTGGTGGGGCGGGTGGGACTCGAACCCACGGCCGACGGATTATGAGTCCGCTGCTCTAACCGGCTGAGCTACCGCCCCTCACGGCGCGTCGCGTACATGTGTGCGCGTCGTCTGCCGCAGCATAGCCGGTCATACGATCTCCTGCTCCGGCTGGTCGGCCATGCCTGACCTTGAAGACTCCGTGGTGCGGCGGGCGGTTCCCACCTGGGGGGAACGGCTTCGGGAAGATCGCCGGAGCGGGGGCGGAAACGACGAAGAGGGCCGCTGGCGGCCCTCTTCGTCTGGGAGCTCCCCCGGCTGGACTCGAACCAGCAACCCTCCGGTTAACAGCCGAATGCTCTGCCAATTGAGCTACAGGGGATCGCGCTCCCCCGACTGGACTCGAACCAGTAACCTGCCGGTTAACAGCCGGCTGCTCTGCCAATTGAGCTACAGGGGATTGCTGCGGTGCATCGAACGTACCCGCCGGGGTGCTCCCGGGGGGCGGGCGCTCGCTGCGACACATACATTAGCGCAAGCAGGGGGGTGCTCCGCCAATCGGTTCCCGGGGTGATCCCCGCCCCTGACGGGTAGGCGGTCAGCACCGACGCCGACGGAAGGGTGGCAGCCATGCGTTACAAGCTGAGTTTCGTGGTGGGAGTGGCTCTGGGGTACGTCCTCGGGACGCGCGCGGGGCGGGAGCGCTACGAGCAGTTGCGCAAGCAGGCGCGGCAGTTCTCGCAGAACCCCGCGGTGCGCAACGCGGCCGAGTCCGCCGCGCAGACCGGGCGGGAGGTGGCCGGCAAGGCGCTGCACACGGTGAGCGACAAGGTCGGCGACCGGATGCCGGAGTCGGTCGCCGAGCGGGTGCGGTCGCTGAAGGAGCGCTCCCGGACGGGCGAGGACGAGTGGGGGACGACCAACACATAGCCCCGTCCACCGGGCCGTCCGTCGACCCGTCCCACCGACCCGTCCACCGCGGCGGGGCGTGCGGCAGAATCTAGTGTCATGGGGATAGTCGCCGGGTTGGACAGTTCGTCGGGATTCACGCGCATCGTCGTCTGCGACGCGGACACGGGCGCGGTGCTGCGGCAGGGGTTCGCCTCGCACCCGGGGATGGACGCGGCGCCGAAGGCGACGGAGGTCGATCCGCAGGCATGGCTGCTGTCGCTGGGCGAGGCGGCGTCGGGCGGACTGCTGGAGGGCGTGCAGGCCATCGGGGTCTCCGCCCAGCAGCACGGGCTGGTGCCGCTGGACCGGCAGGGCGCGCTGGTGCGGCCCGCCCTGGTGGGCAACGACAAGCGGGCGCAGGTGGCGGCCGCCGACCTCGTGGAGGGGTTCGGCGGCCGTCAGGCGTGGGCGGAGGCGGTGGGCTGCGTGCCGCAGGCGGCGCAGCCGGTGGCGAAGCTGCGCTGGCTGGCGCGCACCGAGCCGGAGGCGGCGGCCCGGGTGGCGATGGTGCTCCAGCCGCACGACTGGCTGGTGTGGCAGTTGCTGGGCCGCCCGGTGCGGCGTACGACGGACCGCGGGGCGGCGTCGGGCACGGGGTACTGGTCGGCGGGCAGCGGCGCCTACCGGCCGGATCTGGTGGAGCTGGCGCTGGGGCACCAGGCGGCGCTGCCGGAGGTGCTGGGTCCGGCCGAGGCGGCCGGGACGACGCCGGAGGGGCTGCTGATCTCGGCGGGGACGGGCGAGACGATGGCGGCGGCGCTGGGGCTCGGCCTGGAGGTCGGGGACGCGGTGGTGTCGCTGGGGGCGTCCGGGTCGGTGATGGCGGTGCACCACGAGGCGCTGGCCGACCCGAGCGGGATGATCACCTCGTTCGCGGACGCGACGGGGATGCATCTGCCGGTGGTGTCGACGTCCAACGCAGTGCGGGCGCTGCGCGGCACGGCGGAGATGCTGGGTGTGGAGGGGCTCCAGGAGCTGTCGGCGCTGGCGCTGAAGTCCACGCCGGGCGCCTCGGGGCTGGTGCTGCTGCCGTATCTGGAGGGTGAGCGCACCCCGCACCTGCCGCACACCGCGGGGACGCTGAGCGGGCTGCGGCGGGAGTCGATGAAGCCGGAGCACCTGGCGCGGGCGGCGTTCGAGGGGATGCTGTGCTCGCTGGCGGAGGCGATGGACGTGCTGCGGGGCCGGGGCGTGCGGGTGCGCCGGGTGTTCCTGCTGGGCGCGGCGGCGGAGCTGCCGGCGGTGCAGGCGGTGGCGCCCGCGGTGTTCGGCGCGCAGGTCGTCGTCCCCCAGCCGGCCGATTACGCGGCGCTGGGTGCGGCCCGGCAGGCGGCCTGGGCGCTGGGGGTGTCCCAGGGCAGGCTGTCGCCGCAGGCGCCGCCGGCCTGGCAGGGGGCGTCCGCGCAGGTCTTCGAGGCCGGCGAGGAGCTGGCCGGGGGGCAGGCGGTGCGCCAGCAGTACGCGGCGACGCGCGAGCAGCTCCACCCGGGGGCGTTCTCCTGAGCCTTCCGGAGGCTCCTCGGTCCTGTCCGACCGGACCCGGCGGACCGCTCCCCTTGCCGGCGGCGGGCAAAGAGCGTCAAAACCGAGTCGTGGTCGGGGGCCGGTCCGGGCGATAGTTGAGCCGTGCTCAGACAACTACTCCGCAACCACCTGGGGCCCTACCGGCGGCCCATAGCCCTGCTGGTGGCGCTTCAGTTCCTCCAGACCTGCGCCACCCTCTACCTGCCGACGCTGAACGCCGACATCATCGACAATGGTGTCGTGCGCGGCGACAGCGGCTATGTGCTGCGCTTCGGGGCGCTGATGATCGCGGTGTCGGTGGCGCAGGTGGTGTGCAGCATCGGCGCGGTGCGGCTGAGCGCGCGCACGGCGGCGGCGCTGGGCCGGGACGTGCGGGCCGACGTCTTCGCCCGGGTGCAGTCGTTCTCGTCGCGGGAGGTGGCGGCGTTCGGCGCGCCGTCGCTGATCACCCGGACGACCAACGACGTCCAGCAGGTGCAGATGCTGGTGCTGATGGCGTTCACCGTGATGGTGTCGGCGCCGATCATGTGCGTCGGCGGGATCGTGCTGGCGCTGGGCCAGGACGTGCCGCTGTCGGCGGTGCTGCTGGCCGTGGTGCCGGTGCTGGGGCTCTCGGTGTACGCGATCGTGCGCCGGATGCGGCCGCTGTTCCGGATGATGCAGACCCGGCTGGACACGGTGAACCGGGTGCTGCGCGAGCAGATCACCGGCAACCGGGTCATCCGGGCGTTCGTCCGGGACGGCTACGAGCGGGAGCGGTTCCGGGGCGCCAACGAGGACCTGACCGAGATGTCGCTGGGCACCGGCCGGCTGATGGCGCTGATGTTCCCGGTGGTGATGACCGTGGTGAACGTCTCCAGCGTGGTCGTGGTCTGGTTCGGGGCGCACCGGATCGACTCGGGCGGCATGGAGATCGGCGCGCTGACGGCGTTCCTGGCGTATCTGATGCAGATCGTGATGGCCCTGATGATGGCCACCTTCATGTTCATGATGGTGCCGCGGGCCGAGGTGTGCGCGGAGCGGATCGAGGAGGTGCTGCGCACCGAGTCCAGCGTGGTGCCGCCGCTGAAGCCGGTGACGGAGCTGGACCGGGCCGGGCACCTGGAGGTGCGCGGCGCGGACTTCCGCTATCCGGGCGCCGAGGAGCCGGTGCTGCGCGGGGTGGACCTGGTGGCCCGCCCGGGCGAGGTGACGGCGGTGATCGGTTCGACCGGCAGCGGCAAGTCGACGCTGCTGGGCCTGGTGCCGCGGCTGTCGGACGTGACCGGCGGCGAGGTGCTGGTGGACGGGGTGGACGTGCGGCTGCTGGATCCGGGGGTGCTGGCGCGGATCGTGGGGCTGGTGCCGCAGCGCCCGTACCTCTTCTCCGGGACGGTGGGCTCCACGCTGCGCTACGGCCGGCCGGGCGCGAGCGACGCGGAGCTGTGGCACGCGCTGGAGGTGGCGCAGGCCGCCGACTTCGTACGGGGTCTGGAGGGCGCTCTGGAGGCGCCGGTGTCGCAGGGCGGGACGAACTTCTCCGGCGGGCAGCGCCAGCGGCTGGCGATCGCCCGCACGCTGGTGCAGCGCCCGGAGATCTACCTGTTCGACGACTCGTTCTCGGCGCTGGACTACACCACGGACGCGGCGCTGCGGGCGGCGCTGGCGGCCGAGACGGCGGAGGCGACGGTGGTGATCGTCGCCCAGCGGGTGTCCACCATCCGGGAGGCGGACCGGATCGTGGTGCTGGACGAGGGCCGGGTGGTGGGCGTGGGCCGCCACCACGAGCTGATGGCGGAGAACGAGACGTACCGGGAGATCGTGCTCTCCCAGTTGACCGAGGCGGAGGCAGCCTGATGGCGGGGCCGGCGGGACGGATGATGGCGGGCGGCGGGCCCGACCAGCGTTCGACGGACTTCAAGGCGTCGGGCAGGCGGCTGCTGGCGCAGCTCGCCCCGGAGCGGCTGACGCTGTGGCCGATGCTGCTGGCGGGCGCGCTGGGCGTGGCGCTGTCGGTGGTCGGCCCGTTGATCCTGGGCCGCGCCACCGACCTGGTGTTCGCCGGGGTGGTGGGCCGCCAGACGCCGGCGGGCGTGTCCAAGGACCAGGTGGTGGCCGGGCTGCGGGCGGAGGGCGACGGCGGTCTCGCGGACATGCTGTCCGGGGTGGCGTTCACCCCCGGGCAGGGCATCGACTTCGCAGCGGTGGGCCGGGTGCTGCTGCTGGCGCTGGCGGTGTACGCGGGGGCGGGGCTGCTGATGCTGGTCTCCTCCCGGCTGTCGATCCGGGTGATCAACCGGACGGTGTTCCGGCTGCGCGAGGCGGTGCAGCACAAGCTGGAGAAGCTGCCGCTGGCGTACTTCGACCGGGCCAAGCGGGGCGAGGTGCTCAGCCGGGCGACCAACGACATCGACAACATCGCGCAGACCATGCAGCAGACCATGGGGCAGCTGGTGAACTCGCTGCTGACCATCGTGGGCGTGCTGGTGATGATGTTCTACGTCTCGCCGCTGCTGGCGCTGGTGGCGCTGGTGACGGTGCCGCTGTCGGTGGTGGTGGCCACCCGGGTCGGCAAGCGCTCGCAGCCGCACTTCGTGCAGCAGTGGCGGGCCACCGGCACGCTGAACGGCCACGTCGAGGAGGCGTACACCGGGCACGCGCTGGTGAAGGTGTTCGGCCGGGGCGGCGAGGCGGCCGAGGAGTTCCGCGAGCAGAACGAGGAGCTGTACGAGGCGTCGTACCGCGCGCAGTTCAACAGCGGGATCATGCACCCGCTGATGATGTTCATCTCCAACCTCAACTACGTGCTGGTGGCGGTGGTCGGCGGGCTGCGGGTGGCCTCCGGCGCGCTGTCCATCGGCGACGTGCAGGCGTTCATCCAGTACTCGCGGCAGTTCTCCATGCCGCTGACCCAGGTGGCGTCGATGGCCAACCTCGTGCAGTCCGGGGTGGCCTCGGCCGAGCGGGTCTTCGAGCTGCTGGACGCCGAGGAGCAGAGCCCGGACGGGGCCGGCGGCAAGGCGCCGGAGGAGGAGCCGGCCGGCGGCGGGCGCGTGGTGCTGGAGCACGTGGCGTTCCGCTACGACCCGGAGCGGCCGCTGATCGAGGACCTGTCGCTGGCGGTGGAGCCCGGGCAGACGGTGGCGATCGTCGGTCCGACGGGCGCGGGCAAGACTACGCTGGTCAACCTGCTGATGCGGTTCTACGAGGTGACCGGCGGCCGCATCCTGCTGGACGGCGCCGACATCGCCTCGATGCGCCGGGAGGAGCTGCGGGCCCGGATCGGCATGGTGCTCCAGGACACCTGGCTGTTCGGCGGGACCATCGCGGAGAACATCGCCTACGGGGCGCCGGCCGGCCGCGAGGTGACCCGCGCCGAGATCGAGGAGGCGGCGAAGGCCGCGCACGCCGACCGGTTCGTGCGCACCCTCCCCGACGGCTACGACACGGTGGTCGACGACGAGGGCGCGGGGGTGAGCGCGGGCGAGAAGCAGCTCGTCACCATCGCCCGGGCGTTCCTGTCCGACCCGCGCATCCTCATCCTGGACGAGGCCACCAGCTCGGTGGACACCCGCACCGAGGTGCTGATCCAGAAGGCGATGGCCCGGCTCGCGCACGGCCGGACCAGCTTCGTCATCGCGCACCGGCTCTCCACCATCCGGGACGCCGACGTGATCCTGGTGATGGAGGACGGCGCGATCGTCGAGCAGGGTTCGCACCGCGAGCTGCTGGCCGCCGGGGGCGCGTACGCCCGGCTGTACGCGGCCCAGTTCGCCCAGGCGGTCGCGGAGGTGGACTGAGGGCGGTGGCCGGGGCGGGATTAGGGTGAGCGGACGCCCGCCCCGTCCGACCGGGGGCGGGTGACGACCGCAGGGGGACGAAGCATGGGCGAGGGGCAGCGGCAGGACGGTACGCCGGAGGGCGGGGCCGCCGGGACCGGCGGGACGGGGATCGCGCTGGGGCTGGGCGTC
>NZ_PVLV01000177.1 GCF_002982015.1 Streptomyces solincola | reverse complement strand
GGGTAGGAGTGGGGTGAGGGGGCGGGACGCGAGGCCGCCCCGTCGGCCGGGCCAGGATAGGCGGCCCGGCCCCCACCAGGACATTCGCTGACCCGGCCAGCGGCTCACTCCCGCGTCCGCCGGCGCGGACACCTCCTCACCTGGACATTTCGCCGTGCGCACGCCGCCCCGTACGGTTCCGTGCATGCGCCCGACATCCAGCCCGTCCACCGCCCCGGTCGGCGCGGCCGACGCCGGGCGGCCGGCTGACCCGCGCCGGCCGCGCCGGTTCGGCTGGCCGCGGCGGGTGTTCTCGCAGGTGCTGCTGATGCAGTTGCTGATCGTCCTCGGGGTGACGGTGCTGGCCACCGGTCTGTTCCTGGCGCCCCTCAGCGCCCAGTTGGACGACCAGGCGATGCGGCGGGCGCTGGCCATCGCCGAGACCACCGCGTCGGCCGAGCTGGCGGCGGACCTGACCGCCTCCCGGCCGAGCCCGGACGGCCCCGTGCAGGCCGAGGCCGACCGCATCCGCCGCGAGACCGGCGCGGAGTACGTGGTGGTCATGGACCGCCAGGGGGTGCGCTGGTCGCACACCGACCCCGCTCAGATCGGCCGGACCGTCTCCACCGACCCCAGCGCCGCGCTGGCCGGCCGGGACCTGATGGAGATCGACAGCGGCACCCTCGGCCGCTCCGCGCGCGGAAAGGTGCCGCTGCGGGACGAGCGGGGGGACATCGTGGGGGCGGTGTCGGTCGGCATCGAGTACGACAGCGTCCGCGCCCGGCTGCTGTCGGCGATCCCCGGGCTGCTCGCGTACGCGGGCGGGGCGCTGGCCGTCGGCGCGCTGGCCGCCTACCTGATCTCCAGGCGGCTCCAGCGGCAGACTCATGACCTGGCCTTCTCCGACATCGCCGCGCTGCTCGCGGAACGCGAGGCGATGCTGCACGGCATCCGCGAGGGGGTGCTGGCGCTCGACCGGACCGGCAGCATCCGGTTGCTCAACGACGAGGCGCAGCGGCTGCTGGGCCTGGGTCCCGGGCACACCGGGCGGCCGCTGGAGGAGGCGCTGGGCGCGGGCCGGACGACGGACGTGCTGGCCGGCCGGGTCACCGGCGAGGACCTGGTGGCGGTGCGCGGGCAGCGGGTGCTGATCGTCAACCGGATGCCGACCGACGACGGGGGCGCGGTGGCCACCCTGCGCGACCGCACCGAGCTGGAGAAGCTGGGCCGTGAGCTGGACGCCACCCGCGGCCTGATCGACGCGCTCCGCGCCCAGGACCATGAGCACGCCAACCGCATGCACACCCTGCTGGGGCTGCTGGAGCTGGAGATGTACGGAGAGGCGGTGGAGTTCGTCACCGAGGTGGCGGGCGTGCACCGGGCGACCGCCGAGCAGGTCACCGAGAAGGTGCGCGACCCGCTGCTGGCCGCGCTGCTGGTGGGCAAGGCGACGGTGGCGGCCGAGCGCGGCGTCTCGCTGCGGATCGCGCCCTGCACCCTGCTGCCGGACCGGCTGGTGGAGCCCCGCGAGCTGGTGACGGTGGTCGGGAACCTGGTGGACAACGCGGTGGACGCGGCCGCCGGTACGCCGGAGGCCACCGTGGAGGTCGAGTTGCGCGCCGAGGGCCGCACCGCGCTGCTGCGGGTGGCGGATAGCGGCCCGGGTGTGCCCGCCGACCGCCGGGAGCTGGTGTTCACCGAGGGCTGGTCCACCAAGGACCGCCCGGCGCACGGCGGCCGGCGCGGCCTCGGGCTGGCCCTGGTGCGCCGGCTCGCGGAGCGCCAGGGCGGCACGGCCGCGGTGGCCGAGGCCGCGGCGGGCGGCGCGGAGTTCACCGTCGCCCTCCCCGAGGCGCTCACCGCCGCCGGTTCCGATGCCGATGCAGATTCCGACGAGCGGGCCCCCTCGGATCCGCCCGCCCGGTGCGAGCCGTCCGCCCCGGCCCCGGGAGGTGCGCGGTGATCCGGGTGCTGGTGGTGGACGACGACGTCCGGGTCGCCGCGGTGAACGCCGCCTATGTGGCGAAGGTGCCCGGCTTCGCCGTCGCCGCCGTGGCCCATTCGGCAGCCGAGGCGCTGGCCCGGGTCGCCGAGCAGCCGGTGGACCTGGTCCTGCTGGACCACTACCTGCCGGACGGCGACGGACTCGGCGTGGTCCGGGAGCTGCGCGACCGCGGCCACCACGCCGACGTGATCATGGTGACGGCGGCCCGGGACCTGGCCACCGTGCGGGCGGCCCAGCGCCACGGCGCGTTGCAGTACCTGGTGAAGCCGTTCTCCCTCGCGGGCCTGCGGCCCAAGCTGGCGGCGTACGCCGAGCTGCGCCGGACCGTCGACGGCGGCGGCGAAGCCGAGCAGGCCGAGGTGGACCGCATCTTCGGGGCCCTGTCGGCGCGTACCGGCGAGCCCGACCTGCCCAAGGGCCACTCGCCGACCACCGCCGAGGTGGTCCGCCGGGTGCTGCTGAGCGCCGAGGAGCCGCTCTCCGCCCAGGCGATCGCCGAGCGGGCCGGGATGAGCCGGCAGACCGCCCAGCGCTACCTCAAGCTGCTGGAGCGGGCCGGCCGGGTGGTGCTCTCCCTGCGCTACGGCGAGACCGGGCGCCCCGAGCACCGCTACGCCTGGACGGCACCCGGCTGACCGGGCCCGGCCGCCCCGCTCCCCCACGGGCTCCTCGTACCGCTCAGACCGCCCCGGCCCCGGTGAGCGCCCGGACCTCGGTCTCGGCGTGCCGCTGCTCGTCGGGCGGCTCGGGCGCCAGGACCGTGCCCAGCCAGCCGGCCAGGAAGCCGAGCGGTACGGAGACGATGCCCGGGTTCTCCAGCGGGAAGACGTGGAAGTCGACGCCCGGGAAGAGCGACCCGGGGGCGCCGGAGACCACCGGTGAGAACACCACCAGCAGCACGGCCGGCACCAGCCCGCCGTAGACCGACCAGACCGCGCCGCGGGTGGTGAAGCGCCGCCAGAACAGCGAGTAGAGCAGCACCGGCAGATTGGCCGAGGCGGCGACCGCGAAGGCCAGGCCGACCAGGAAGGCGACGTTCAGGTCCCGGGCCAGCAGTCCGAGGCCGATGGCGACCGCCCCGACCAGGGCGGCGGCGACCCGGGCCACCGTGACCTCGCTGGGGCGGCGCTTGCCGGGGGCGCGGCGCACCGAGGCGTACAGGTCGTGGGCGACGGCCGCCGAGGAGGCCAGGGTGATGCCGGCGACCACGGCCAGGATGGTGGCGAAGGCGACCGCGGCGACCACCGCGAACAGCACCGCTCCCCCGGTGGAACCGGCGCCTCCGCCGAGGTCCAGGGCCAGCAGCGGTACGGCGGTGTTGCCGGCCGCGTTGGAGGCGCGGACCTCGTCGGTGCCGACCAGGGCGGCCGCTCCGAAGCCGAGCACGATGGTCATCAGGTAGAAGGCGCCGATCAGGCCGATGGACCAGACGACCGAGCGGCGGGCGGCCCGCGCGGTGGGCACCGTGTAGAACCGGGACAGGATGTGCGGCAGCCCGGCGGTGCCCAGCACCAGCGCGAGTCCGAGGCTGACGAAGTCCAGGCGGGCCGTCCAGTCGCCGCCGTAGCGCAGCCCGGGGCCGAGGAACGACGCCCCGTGGCCGCTGCGTTCGGCGGCGGTGGTGAGCAGCAGGCCGATGTCGCCGTGGAAGCGGACCAGCACGAGGACGGTGAGCGCGATCGCACCGGCCATCAGCAGCACGGCCTTGACGATCTGGATCCAGGTGGTGGCCCGCATCCCGCCCCAGGAGACGTAGACGACCATCAGCGCGCCGACGCCGATCACCGTCCAGGTGCGGGCGGCCTCGCTGGTGCCGCCGAGCAGCAGGGCGACGAGGCTGCCGGCGCCGACCATCTGGGCCACCAGGTAGAGGACCGAGACGGTGACGGAGGAGGTGCCGGCGGCGATCCGCACCGGGCGTTCCCGCATCCGGGCGGCGACCACGTCGGCGAGGGTGAAGCGACCGCAGTTGCGGACGAGTTCGGCGACCAGCAGCAGCACCACCAGCCAGGCCACGAGGAAGCCGACCGAGTAGAGCATGCCGTCGTAGCCGAAGAGGGCGATCAGCCCGGAGATGCCGAGGAAGGACGCGGCGGACATGTAGTCGCCGGCGATGGCGAAGCCGTTCTCCATCGGCGAGAAGAGCCGCCCGCCGGCGTAGAACTCCTCGGCGGAGCCGTGCCGGCTGCGGCTGACCCAGGTGGTGATGCCCAGGGTGACCGCGATGAAGACGCTGAACAGGACCAGCGCCAGGGTCTGGTGGTCGCCGGTCATCGGCCGGCCTCCCGGATGGTGGCCATCGGCGCCGGCCCGGCGGGCTCCACGGCGGCCCGCGCGGCGGGTTCCGGCCGCGCGGGCACGGAGGCGCGCCGCGAAGCCACGGGAGCGGGCGGCGGTGACACGGGCACGGCAGGCGGCGGCACGGGGACGGGTGTCCGGACGCCCGGATCAGGCGTCAGGGCTACGGGTGCGGGCCTCGGGACTCCGGGATCAGGGGTCGGGGCTACGGGTGCGGGCGTCGGGGTCACGGACGCGGGCGCCGTGGTCGTCTCGGGGACCGGGTGCGACGCCGGTCGGGTCTCCGAGGGCTGCCCGGCGGCGGCTGCCCGGCCCTGGTCGAAGACCGTCCAGCGCAGGTCCAGCGCGGCCCGGTCCCGGTGGCGGCGGGCGTGGCGGACATACGCCCAGGTCAGCAGGAACGTGGTGAGGAACTGCCCGAGTCCGGCGAGCATGGCGACGTTGATCGCGCCGGCGACCGGCCGGGACATCAGCCCGGGCGCGGCCGTGGCCGCGACCAGGTAGCCGAGGTACCAGAGGAGGAACGCGGCGGTGGCCGGGACGACGAACCGGCGGTAGCGGCGGCGGACCTCCTGGAAGGCGGCGCTGCGGTGCACCTCCAGGTAGATGTCGGCGGCGCTGCGGGAGGCGTCCGGCGGGGCCGCCGCCTGCTCCCGGCGGGCGCCCGGGGCCGCCGGTGCGCCGGCGGCGGCCGGCTCCCCCCATCCGGAGGCCAGCGCGTCGTACCACGGGTCATCGATCACCGGTCAACTCTCCTTGTCAGCGAACCGTTTCGGCCGCGTGCACAAGGATGGACAGACCGGGACGCTCCCGGCCCCGGGTCCGGGCAGTGTTCACCCCATCAGGTGACCGGTGCCCGGGAACCGGTCCGGCCCGCGACCGCGTCGGCGGTTCCGGGCCGGTGGCGCCGCGTCGCGGGCTCGCTCAGGCGTCGATCCGCGAGCGGTCCATCGTCGCCGCGGAGCTGGTGATGAACTCCTTGCGGGGGGCGACCTCGTTGCCCATCAGCAGGTCGAAGACGTGCTCGGACGCCTCCAGGTCACCGATGTTGATCCGGCGCAGGGTGCGGTGGCGCGGGTCCATCGTGGTCTCCGCGAGCTGGTCGGCGTCCATCTCGCCGAGGCCCTTGTAGCGCTGGATGGAGTCCTTGTAGCGGACGCCCTTGCGCTCGAACTCCAGCAGCGTCTGCCGCAGCTCGTTGTCGGAGTAGGTGTACACGTACTTGTCCTGGCCGCGCTTGGGCTGGACCAGCTCGATCCGGTGCAGCGGCGGCACGGCGGCGAAGACCCGGCCCGCCTCCACCATCGGGCGCATGTAGCGCTGG
Organism: Streptomyces solincola; assembly: GCF_002982015.1. GTDB lineage: Bacteria > Actinomycetota > Actinomycetes > Streptomycetales > Streptomycetaceae > Streptomyces > Streptomyces solincola. The sequence goes on along the minus strand of NZ_PVLV01000177.1, from coordinate 2,658 downwards.
AAGAGGGTGAGCAGCAGGCAGCGGATGTGCGCGCCGTCCACGTCGGCGTCGACGAGCAGCACGATCTTGCCGTAGCGGGCCGCGTCGATGTCGAAGGTGCGGCCCGAGCCCGCTCCTATGACCTGGATGATCGCCCCGCACTCGGCGTTCTTCAGCATGTCCGAGACGGAGGACTTCTGGACGTTGAGGATCTTGCCGCGGATGGGCAGCAGCGCCTGGAACTCGCTGTTGCGGGCGAGCTTGGCGGTGCCGAGGGCCGAGTCACCCTCCACGATGAACAGCTCGCTGCGCTCGACGTCGTCGCTGCGGCAGTCGGCCAGCTTGGCGGGCAGCGAGGAGGACTCCAGCGCGGTCTTGCGGCGCTGCGCCTCCTTGTGCTGGCGGGCCGCGATCCGGGTGCGGGCGGCGGCCACGGCCTTGTCCAGCACGGCCCGGGCCTGCGCCTTGGCGTCCCGCTTGGTGGAGGTGAGGAAGTCCTTCAGCTCCTTGGCCACGACGTTGGCGACGATGCGGTTGGCCGCGGAGGTGCCGAGCACCTCCTTGGTCTGGCCCTCGAACTGCGGCTCGGCGAGGCGGACGGTGACCACGGCGGTCAGCCCCTCCAGGGCGTCGTCCTTGACGATGTCGTCCTCGGCGACCCGCAGCAGCTTGGCCGAGCGCAGCACCTCGTTGACCGTGCGGGTGACGGCCCGCTCGAAGCCGGTGACGTGGGTGCCGCCCTTGGGGGTGGCGATGATGTTCACGAAGGACTTGACGGTGGCGTCGTAGCCGGTGCCCCAGCGCAGCGCCACGTCGACGCCCAGCTCGCGGGTGACCTCGGTGGGGGTCATGTGGCCGCGGTCGTCCAGGACGGGGACGGTCTCCTTGAAGGTGCCCTGTCCGCTGAGCCGCAGCACGTCGCAGACCGGCTTGTCCTGCGCCAGGTACTCGCAGAACTCGCTGATGCCGCCGTCGAAGCGGAACGTCTCCTCGGTGGCCTCGGCGCTCTCCGCGTTTTCGAGGCCTCGCTCGTCGCGCACCACGATGGTCAGGCCGGGCACCAGGAAGGCGGTCTGGCGGGCGCGCTGGTGCAGGTGGTCCAGGGAGAGCTTGGCGTCCTTGAGGAAGATCTGCCGGTCCGCCCAGTAGCGCACCCGGGTGCCGGTGCGGTCCTTGCGCACCCGCTTGCCCTTGACCAGGCCGTTCCCCGGGTCGAAGGGGGCGTCCGGGCCGGGCTCGGTGAAGATGCCGGGCACGCCGCGCCGGAAGCTGATGCTGTGCGTGGCGCTGTTGCGGTCCACCTCGACGTCCAGGCGGGCGGAGAGTGCGTTGACTACGGAGGCGCCGACGCCGTGCAGGCCGCCGGAGGCCGCGTAGGAGCCGCCGCCGAACTTGCCGCCGGCGTGCAGCTTGGTCATCACGACCTCGACGCCGGAGAGCCCGGTCTTGGGCTCGACGTCGACCGGGATGCCGCGGCCGTTGTCGCGGACCTCGACCGAGCCGTCGCCGTGCAGCAGCACCTCGATCCGGTCGCAGTAGCCGCCCAGGGCCTCGTCCACCGAGTTGTCGATGATCTCCCAGAGGCAGTGCATCAGGCCGCGGCTGTCGGTGGACCCGATGTACATACCGGGTCGCTTGCGGACCGCCTCCAGCCCTTCGAGGACGAGCAGGTGCCGCGCGGTGTAGTTGGAACCGTCACGGTCTGCGGTCAGCAGCGCACTGGACGGCACGGACGTCTCGGCGGTCACGCGGTTCGCTCCTCGCTGAATTTGGGATGGGGCTTCGGTGGGTACGGCTCGGCGGCTGTCACCGGGTCAGAGCGTACCGAGCCCAGGTAGAGCCGTTGTCACGCCACCCACCGGCATCCGTCATGCTAGTCCACGCTCGCATGCCTGTTCGATCGCTCGAGGGGGTGACGTGGACATCACGTTCCCTTCGAGGCATGAACCATTTAGGCTCCGGGCACGTCCTCTTGCACAACCGGCAACCGCCGGAGGGCGTAAGACCCCAGCAACGCGAAACCCGTAGAGCACAGCAATACGGCTCATTCGCCGCCAACCGTCGGCAGCCGACCGTCTCGGAGGGAAACTTTCGAGGAAAAGCCGCGAGCGGGAACGTTTTCGGCCTGGTTGGATGTTGACCCTGGTACGACAGCTCGTCGAGCTAGAGAAGAGGCGACGTGACTACTGTTCTGACCCCCGCGAGCCCGCTGACGGCCGCCGACCGCTGCGACCGCTGCGGCGCCCAGGCTTATCTGCGCGTCGTGCTGACCAGCGGTGGTGAGCTGCTCTTCTGTGCCCACCACGGGCGCAAGTTCGAGCCGGAACTCAAGAAGATCGCCGCGGAAATACAGGATGAGACGGACCGGCTCACCGCCGTTCCGGGCGCACCGGAAGAGGAGCGCTGACAAGTCGCATCCCCGACGAGCCAGGGGCCGGTCCCGACCGGCCGACGGGCGACCACCTCCCACCGGAGGCGGTCGCCCGTTCTCGTACCGGTCCTTTTCACGGGCGCTGAGCGCCGCGCCCAGCGCACACGGTGCGCGGCCGGCCCAAGGCAGCCTGCGCGGCCCTGTGGCGCTCTGAGGGCATCGGGAGGGGTGCGCGGACGCGGGCCCGCTCCGCTGGGCCCCGGCTCCGTCTTCGGGCGACAGATGGCCCCCCAAGCCCCCTGGCAGCC
>NZ_PVLV01000176.1 GCF_002982015.1 Streptomyces solincola | reverse complement strand
GTGCACTTCGCGTGAGCCGCCCCGGCCGTCGGCGACCAGGCGGGCGGCGACCGTGTAGGAGCCGGAGTCGGCCGGGTCGCCGCACAGGGAGTACGGGCGGACCAGACCGGAGGGCAGCACGAGGTCGAGGTGGGCGCCCGGCTGCCAGGCGGGGAGGTCGGAGCCGGTGAGGACGAGCCGGACCACGCCCTCGGCGGGCTCGGTGCGCTCGGTGACAGTGAGGCGGCGGCGGGCGGTGGGGGAGCGGTCGCCGCGCCCGGAGACGGGCTCGTCCAGCGCGGGCAGCGGCCACAGCGGGGCGGCCTGGATGCGCCGGCGCAGCGACCGCCGGAGGCAGACGGCCGCCCCGCGGCCAGCAGCAGGGCGGGGAGGCGGTGGGTCACCGGCCCCCCTCCGGGCCGGGGGCCTGCGCGGCGGGGGAGGCGGCCAGGTAGGCGAGCGCCTGGGCGGTGCTGCCCTCCTGGGAGGGGTGGTAGGAGCGGCTCAGGTAGGTCGGTATGGAGCGCAGCATCGCGGGGGTCGAGGGCAGCACGCCCTGCTGTCCGCGCAGCACGAAGTCGCGTACGGAGGCCCGCCCGGCGGGCAGCGTCGGGTCGTTGGCCATGAAGAAGCGGGCCCCGCGCTGCCAGAGGAACACCAGTGCGGCGAACGCGGTCGCCCAGGTGCGGGCCCGCCGCCGGTAGCCGCCGTCCACGTGCTGGAAGAGGTCGAAGGCGACCGACCGGTGCTCGACCTCCTCCGCCCCGTGCCAGCGCAGCAGGTCCAGCATCACCGGGTCGGAGCCCCGCCGGTCCAGCTCCTCGGCGTTGAGCACCCAGTCGCCGAGGAACGCGGTGTAGTGCTCGATCGCCGCGATCAGCGCCACCCGCTCCATCAGCCACCACCGCCGCGCCCGGCCCGGCGGCAGCGTCCGGTCGCCGAGCAGCTTCTCGAACAGCCAGTCCACCTCGGCGGTGTACGGGGTGGGGTCCAGGCCCAGCCGCCGCAACTGCGGCAGCACGTCGTCGTGCGCCTGGGAGTGCACCGCCTCCTGGCCGATGAAGTCGATCACGTCCGCCCGCAGCCGCTCGTCCCGGATGTACGGCAGCACCTGCCGGTAGACGTGCACGAACCAGCGTTCACCCGCCGGCAGCAGCAGGTGCAGCACATTGATGGTGTGCGTGGTGAACGGATCGCCGGGCACCCAGTGCAGCGGGGTGCCCGCCCAGTCGAAGGACACCTTCCGGGGCGCCGGCGCCACCCGTTCGTCCGGCCGTTCACTCGTGTGAGACATGGCGTCAATGTAGTGAGGGGCCCGGGAACGCACCAGGGGCGTGCGGCGGGTCGTCCACCCGGCGCACGCCCCCGCGGGGCGATCGCGGGATCACCGCAGCGAGACGATGTCCTTGCCGTTCTCCAGCTTCCCGGCCAGCTCCACCTGCTCGGTGGGCTTCGCGTCCAGCTCCAGCGCCATCCGCCGCCCCTCGCCCTCGCCGGTCGCCCCGCCGGACGCGGAGACCGTCGCCACCTCGCTGCTGCCCGCCGCCAGCAGGTACCACGGCGCGTCCGCCCCGCCGCCCGGCGCCCGCCACAGCACCCCGGCCAGCACCTGCGGCGCCCGCGCCCCGCACGCCGGGGAGTCCTCGGCCTGCGCCGCCGGCGCACCCCGGCCGCCGCCCGGCGCCTGGAACTGCGCCAGCACCTTCACCCCGGTGCCCCGCCAGGTCTCCGCCCGGGTGCACACCCACGCCGCCCGGCCCGCCCCGCCCGGCAGCTTCTGCTCCGCGTACCGCCAGGAGTTCACCGACCGCACCCCGCCGCCGCGCAGCGACGGCAGCAGGCACGCCGTCCGCGCCCACTCCGCCCGCGCCGGCCCGCCGGAGAGGTCCGCCGGCGCGCCCGGCGCGCCCGACGTCAGCCGCACCGGCAGCAGCTCCCCGAGGTCGGACAGCGTCCGCACGCCTCCGGCGTCCCGCACCTCCAGCGCGTCCCAGACCGTGCACTCGGAGGGCGCCACCGGGCTCGGCACCGGATCGGTCACCCCCTGCGCGTCCCGCCGCACCGGCCGGGACTCCCCGGCCGCCCCGGTCAGCAGGTCCCGCGCGCCCACCGCGCTCACCCAAGGGGCCGTCAGATAGCGGACGTTGGCATTGGTCCGGCTCACCACCAGCGCGGCCGCGCTCGCCGCGTCGGCCGCGTCGGCGCGGGCGAAGTCCAGCGCCACCGCCGGGGAGCCCTCCGGCACCTCGCCGACCGGCTCCGCGTACCGCACCACCCGCAGCCCGTCGTGGAACAGCACCACCCGCGCCTGGTCCACCTCCCCGGCGAACAGCAGTTGCGGCGGCCCCATCGGCGGCCCCGGCGGGGTGCCCGGCGTCGCCGACGCGGCCACCGAACCGCCCGGCCGCGCCCACACCGCCAGCGCCCGCCGCAGCAGCGCGGTGTCCCGGACCAGCCCGCCGCGCGCCGGCCACACCGAGAAGTCCGTCCGCGCCGAGCGCTGCCACACCGACGGCGCGACCTTCCGCAGGTTCACCGGGTCCAGCGCCGCCTCCACCGCCGCGTTGCGCGCGTAGAGCGGGGCCGCCGCACCGTCCGGGCCCCAGCCCTCACCCGGCAGACCCAGCAGCGTCCCGGCCACCACCACGGCCGCCAGGGCGGCCAGCGCCGCCCGCCCGTGCTGGCGGCGCCGCATGAGGTCCGTCGGCCGCGCCTGGAGCGAGCACGGGTCGAACTCCGGCGAGCGCAGCAGCGCCTCACCGGCCACCGCACCCCGTACGGTGTCCGCCTCGGCGACCGCCGCCGCCGGATCGGCCGCCCCGGCCGCCGACAGCACCCGGCGCGCCTCCGCGTCCCCCAGGCGCTCCAGCACCCGCAGCGCGTACGCCGCCCGCCCCGCGCCGGAGAGCGCCGACAGCGCCTGGTCCAGGGCCAGTTCGTCCGCGCCGCCCGCCCGCGGGAACAGCCGCAGCCCCCACACCCGGGGCAGCAGCGGCGGCAGTTGCGCGCGCTTCGGCCAGGACCGCACGCGCAGCGGCTCACCCGCCACCAGCGCCTGGCGCACCACCTCGGCGCGGACCAGCGCGTACCCGGCGTCCGCCGAGGGCCCGGCCTCCTCCCCGCCGCGCCGCTGACCGGGCATCGCGCCCGGGGCGGCGGGCGTGGTGCGCCGGCGCGGCAGCGAGCGCTGCACCAGCGCGTGCGCCGTCAGCACCCGCCGCCCCCGGCCCAGCGCGGCCGGCAGCACCAGATAGGCGAGCCGGACCAGGTCCGGGTAGTGCTCGACGAGCGCCGCCTCGGCCTGCCCCACGTCGACGGGGGAGGCGGGCGGGGCGGCGGAACCGGGGGAGGAGGCGGTGATGTCCTGGGTGCTCACTTTCAGCAGAACGAGCGACCCCCGCTTCGGTCACCTGGCCCAGCCGCCCGCCCCGGGGCGCGGCCGGTCGCCGGCCCCCGTCACCCGCCCGCGTACACCGCCGTCACCGGGCGCTCGCCCCGCGGTGCGAACCCGGCCCGCACCTCCCAGCGCACCGGGCCGGCCGACCGGTCGGCGAGGGGCCAGCGGGCGGTCGCCGTGCCGCCCGGGGCCGCCGGCGGCAGGAGCGCCGCCGGCTCGCCCGCCACCGCCGGGGCGAGCACGGTCAGCCGCACCGGGCCGGTGGCCCGCAGCCCGCTGGTGTTGCGGAACACCGCCGTCAGCGCCCCCGAGGCGGCCCGCACCGTCACCTCCCCCTGGTACGGGGCCCGGGCCAGCACCTCGTACACCCGGCGCGCGGTGCGGTACGGGTCCCCCGACGGCCGCACCGGATACCGCCGCGCGGACCGCGTCCACGCCTCCTCGCCCGCGTACCAGTCGAACGTCCGCGGCGCCCGCCCCGCCGCCGCCGCGTCCGCCAGCTCGTCCAGATACGCCCGCCAGCGCGGCAGGTAGACGTCCCCGAGCAGCCCGGACCAGTCCCGGTTGGCGTAGCCCGCCAGCCTGCCGCCGTCCGCGGTCGGCCGGTCCGCCCAGGTGGTCAGCAGCACCCGGGCGGTCCGCTCCAGGCCGGCCCGCCGGGCCTCCGCCAGCCAGGGGCCGAGCAGGAACGCCCGGTGGCAGGCCGACGCCTCCTCGGCCAGGGTCAGCAGCCGCAGCCAGAGCCGGGACAGCGCCCCGAACCCGTCCCCGTCACCCCGCTCGTAGGCCGCCCGCAGCCTGCCGATCAGCACCCAGGAGCGGTTGGCCAGCACCTGCCGGGTCAGGTCGGTCAGGTCGTGGCGGTACGCGTCGCAGTCCCGCAGCCCCTCCCGTACGCCGAGCAGCGCGGCGAACGCCCCGTCGAAGGCGGCCAGGTCGTAGGCCGGGGCGTGGGTGGCGTAGTGGGTGCCGGAGGCGGCCGCCAGACTCGGCCGGGCGGCGAACACCGAGTCGTGCGGCCGCCCGTCCGGGCTGGTGATCCCGTACGCCGTCTCCCGCAGCACCGCGAACGCCGACCGCGCCGCCGCGTCCGGGGCGCCGTACCGCAGGTCCGCGTACCCGTCGAACCAGGCCGCCCGGTCCACCGGCGCCCGCCGCCAGGCCAGTTCGGAGAACAGCTCCAGCGCCGCCGGGTCCCGCTCGCCCGCCTCCGGCAGGTACGCCGTGCCCACCAGCGCCGAGCCCGGCTTGTCCCGCCAGGCGGCGAACCGCTCCGCCCACCGCTGGGCCGCCGCGCCCAGCGTCGTGCGCCCGCCGAAGTTGGGGATGGTCCCGAAGGCGTACGGCGTCCCGCCCCAGTCCCGCTCCCGGTCGGTGGTCCCCGGCAGGTCGGAGCGCCCGTCCACCACCAGCACCCGCCGCCGGTCCAGGGCGTCCAGCAGCGCCCGGCGCGGATTGGCCTGCCAGCCCAGCATGACCCACACCGCCCGCGGCCGGGCCGCCCGGAGCGCCGCCTGCACCGCCCGCCCGGCCGCCGCCACCGGCACGTCCCCGGCCGAACCGCCCTCGTGCAGCAGGTCCATCTTGAACAGGTCGGCCGGACCGAAGAGCTCGGCCTGGTGCCGGTAGAAGGAGGCGGCGGCCGCCCGGAAGGCCGCGCTCCGCGGGTCCAGCCAGTCCGGCCGCCGCAGCCCCGCCCACATCCCCTGCGGCACGGTCCGGGCGCCCGGGTTGCGGGCCGCGAAACCGTCCGGCACCGTGCCGAAGAAGCCCGGCAGCACCGGCGCCATCCCCAGCTCCCGCAGCCGGCCGGTGATCCGCCGCCCCATCTCCACCCGCTCGGCGATCAGTTCCGGAGCGACCGGGCCCCCGTAGCCGCTCATGTTCTGAAGCAGCCACCACGGCTGGTGCGAGGGCGCCGGCAGCCAGCTCCGGGCCTCCGCCTCGGTGTAGCCGAACTCCTGGAGCATCCGGTGGTACACCGCCTCCTGCCCGACGGTGACCAGCACCTCGTTGAAACCGTGCAGGGCCAGCACGTCGATCAGCCGCTCCCAGCGCGGCCACCGGGCGTACGGGGCGGTGTAGCCGTCATGGGTGTCGTTGCCGAAGAACCGGTGCGCCACGGTGGCCTCCCGGTCCAGCGCGGTACGGCTCTCCCGGGGGTCGGGCAGGGTGTCCGGCAGCTTCGCCTCCCCGCCGGCCCAGGAGAGATGGACCCCGCAGGCGTACTTCAGATACCAGTGGACGCCGGTGAGCACGGCCGCCGGGCCGCTGCCGGCCACCTCGATCCGGCCCGGCCGGCCGCCCACCCGGAACCGCTCGGGCCCCCGGGCCGACGGACGCAGGCGGAACTGCCCGGCGTGGTCCGGCAGCAGCCGCCGCAGCGCGGCCCGCGCCGCCGCCATGCCGGGGCTCCCCGCCATGGCCGGAGCCATGCCGGCCGTCGCCGTCGCCGCCGCTGTCGTCGTCGCCGCCGCGGCCAGCGATCCGGCGGCCCCCAGCAGCACCCGCCTCGACACGGCCCGGCCCGGGGCGTCCTCCGGCATCGCGGTAGCGCTCACAGCGGGTGTCCTTCCGATGACATACCGTCAGTCACGTGCGCTGCCGCACGTTACCCCCGGTTCCCCTGTGGCGGCGGCGGGCCAGGCGGCACGATGACCGGATGCGTACCAAACGAACTCGTCCGGCCCTTGCGGCGGCAGCTCTCACGGCCCTGGCCCTGCCCCTGCTCGGGGCGTGCGACGCGGGCGGCGGCGAGCAGCCCGCCGCCGGCGCGTCGGCGTCCCCCAGCCCGGCGACGGGCACCCTGGAGCAGCTCGCCGCCAAGGCGGGCTGCGAGCCGGACGTCCAGACGGACGCGGAGGAGATCCGCCAGGCCAACTGCGCGACCGGCGACGGGAAGTACGTGCTGGCCACCTTCGCCACCGACCGCGGCCAGCGCGAGTGGATCAACGAGGCCAACGACTACGGCGGCTCCTACCTGGTGGGCCGCAGGTGGGTCGCGGTCGGCGACGACAAGGCGGTGGAAGCGCTGCGCGGCCGGCTCGGTGGCGCGGTGGAGACCGCCTCGCCGCACCACCAGGGCGGAACCGGTGGGGATGGGGGGAGCGAGGAGGGCCACCAGGGGCACCACGGGAGCTGACCGCGCAGGTCATGGGGAGCGGCCGGGCCCGAGGGCCCGGCCGCGGGAGGGAAGCGGACGGGGGCGGAAGCGGGGGCGGTCAGGCGCAGCGCCGTCCGCTGTTGACGCAGTTGACCAGCGCGCGCATCAGCCGGTCGTCGAAGACGTTGATGAAGTCGCCGTGGTCGGTGACCGGCTTGTGGAGCTGCTCGGGGAAGGAGTCCACCGCGAACACCGCGCCCTGCGGCACGTCGTAGACGATCCGCTGCACCAGCTGCGGGATGGCCCGGAAGCCCCGCGGGCAGCGGCCGCTCGCGTCCGCGAAGGCCACATGGGTGCGGTGGTTGGCGCTGTCGGTGTTCCGGCCGTCCCAGCAGCTCTGGAACCTGAAGGTGCGCACCACGTCGCTGCCCTGCGGGCAGACCGGGTACTTGTCCTTGAGCTGCCGGTTCTCGAAGCCGGTGCAGCTCCAGGAGGCGTTGGCGTTGGCCGTGCCGTTGGTGAACGCCTTGGCGTCGCCGGTGATGATCCGCAGGAAGCGCGGCATGGCGGTGACCTTGGAGACCGGGGAGCCGGTGAAGTTCAGGGTGACCTGGGCGGGGGTGAGGATCTCGCCCACGTTCTTGTCCCGGCCGCCGCCGTCCGCGTCGGCGTCGTTCTCGTTCTGCCCGTTCTGCACCCGCAGCACCGGCCAGTAGTAGGTGGAGCGGTCGCCCTGGTTGCGGCAGGTGGTCGCGCCGGCCGCCAGGTCGTCGTCGCCGGCGAAGGCGTCGTTGGCCTGGTTGCCGACGTAGTCGTGCATATGGTGGGCACCGTTGCTGACACCCGGCGCGACGATGACGTTGTCCGGGTTGAACTTCCCGTTCTCGTTGCGGCCGCAGTTCGTGGTGAACGTCCCCCGGGACCCGCCGCGCAGCTTGCGCGGCTGGCGCACATTGGCCTGGACGGACCGGATGTCCACGAAGTCCGACGCGACCGGCCCGTTCCCAGCCTGCCCTTGGCCCTGATTCTGCCCTTGGCCCTGCCCCTGCCCCTGCCCTTGGCCTTGGTTCTGCCCTTGGCCCTGCCCCTGCCCCTGGTCGCCGTTCTGGTCCTTCACCTGGGTGCTGTCGTCCTGGCGCAGGGTGCAGGGGGCGAGGCGTTCCAGGCCCTGGGGGCGGGCGGCGACCCGGTCGATGGAGATCACGATCCGCCCGATCGCGGCGGTCCGCTTGTCCTTCAGCGGGACCAGGATCGCGTTGCGGGCGTACGAGGGGTCGCGCTGGACCTGGTCCTTCTCGTCCGCGAACCGCCGGTACGCCTCGGTGATCTGGCTGTCCATGGCCGCCAGTTCCTGGTCCACCTCGACCCGGGCCCGGTCCGGGACCTGCCGCAGCCCGTTGGCGACCTCGGGGCAGTCGATCGTCGACACCTGCTGCGTGGCGGTGGTGACCGGGCGCTGCGCCTGGGGGGCGCGGGACCAGCCCTGGCCGGCGGAGGCGTACACATTGGCCGCGATCACCCCACCACCGCCCAGTACCAGGGCAGCCGAGGCGGCGATCGCCCGGTTGGCCAGTTTCGAGCGTTTTCTTGTGCGTCCCATGGAACTCCAATCCTGGGCGGGGGGAACCGCTCCGTTCCATACGGACGGGACGCGTGGGGTGTTCAACGCCTCCTGAGACGTACGTCGTCGCCGGTCAGGCGTCCAGTGCTGCCGCCTCCTGCTCCGGGGTGATCCCCTTGGCGGGCCGGTCCGGCCGCTGCGGGGCCGCGCCGCCCAGCGCCCGCAGCCACGCCCAGGTGTCGGCGACGGTCTCCGCCGCCGGCCGGCAGACCAGCCCGGCCGCCAGCGCCCGGGAGACGTCGGAGCGGTGCATCGCGTCGTGCGACTCGCCGGGCGGGAGCCACACCGGCAGCCCCACCCAGGGCTCGATGCCGGCCTTCAGGACCGCCTCC
>NZ_PVLV01000175.1 GCF_002982015.1 Streptomyces solincola | reverse complement strand
GCGGGGACGGTTTGCTGGGGGCGATAGGTCTCGACGAACGCCAGGAGACGGCGTACCGCGCACTGGTGGCGCTGGGGGCGGCCGAGGTGGCCGACCTCGCGCACAAGCTGGCGCTGCCGGAGCCGGAGACGGAGCGGGCGCTGCGGCGGCTGGAGTCGCAGGGGCTGGCGGCGCAGTCGCCGTCCCGGACCGGCCGCTGGGTGGCCGCGCCGCCCGCGGTGGCGCTGGGCCCGCTGCTGACCGCACAGCGGCACGAGCTGGAGCAGGCGGAGCTGGCGGCGGCGGTGCTGGCGCAGGAGTACCGGGCGGATGCCGCCGAGCCGGCCGTGCACGACCTGGTGGAGGTGGTGACCGGCGCGGCCGCGGTGGCGCACCGCTTCCGCCAGTTGCAGCTCGGGGCGGTGCGGGAGGTGTGCGCGCTGGTCACCGGGGAGCCGGTGGCGGTGCCGGGGAGCGAGAACGAGGCCGAGGAGACCGCCGCGGTGCGCGGGGTGGCCTACCGGGTGGTGGTGGAGCGGTCGGTGCTGGCGCTGCCCGGCGGCATCGGTGAGCTGTCGGCGGCGCTGGGGCGCGGTGAGCGAATCCGGGTGGTGGAGCGGGTGCCGACCAAACTGCTGGTCGCGGACGGGTCGCTGGCGATGGTGCCGCTGACCGGGCGCGGCGCGGAGCCGGCCGCCTTGGTGGTGCACGCCAGCGGGCTGCTGGAGTCGCTGACCGCGCTGTTCGACTCGGTGTGGTGCGGGGCGCTGCCGCTGAGGCTGGGCGGCACGGGCCAGGTGGTCGAGGAGCAGCCGGCCGGTCCGGACGCCACCGATCTGGAGGTGCTGTCGCTGCTGCTGGCCGGGTTGACCGACGCGAGCGTGGCCAAGCAGCTCGATCTCGGGCTGCGCACGGTGCAGCGCCGGGTGCGGCGTCTGATGGAGCTGGCCGGGGTGGCCACCCGGATGCAGTTGGGCTGGCACGCCTGCGAGCGCGGCTGGGTGCCCCGTACCGAGGCCGCCCCGGCGGAGCACTGACGCCTCCGGGTGGCCGGTGCCGACCTGCGGGGCCCGGGGTGGTCCGGCACTCTGGGCGCATGGGTGCGTGGCAGCTCCTGCTGGTCGGTCTCGTGGTGCTGCTCGGGCTGTTCGGGGTGCTGCTGCCCGGGGTGCCGGGCCCGTGGCTGGTGTGGGCGGCGGTGATGTGGTGGGCGCTGCACGTGCAGTCCTCGGTGGCCTGGTGGCTGCTGGTGGGGGCGACCGGGCTGATGCTGGTCACCCAGGTCGTGGTGTGGCGGCTGCCGAAGCGCCGGGTGCGCGGCCTCGGGGTGAGCGGCCGGATGGTGGCGTACGCGGGTGGGGGCGCGCTGCTGGGTTTCGTGCTGCTGCCGGTGGTCGGGGCGGTGCCCGGTCTCGTCGGCGGCGTCTACCTCTGCGAGCGGCTGCGACTGGGCGGCCACGGGCAGGCGGCCGCAGCGACCCGGGCGGTGATGCGGTCGGCCGGGACCAGCGTGCTGGTGCAGCTCTGCGCCTGCCTGCTGGTGGCCGGGGCATGGGCGGGAGCGGTGCTGGCGGGCTGAGACGGGCGACCGGCGGGTCCGGGCCGGTACGGGGCCCGGCTCGGCGCGGGTGCGGGGGCCCGGCGCGGGTGCGGGCCCCTCGCGCGCCCAGCGCAGGTGCGGACCCTTCCCGCGTGCCCGGCTCGGGCGCGGGCCGCTCGCGCGCGCCTGGCTCAGGCGGCGATCGGGGTCTGCTCGGTGCACGTGGGCTCCGCTGTGGCCAGGTACTGCTGGGCGTAGCCGCGCCAGGGCCGCCAGGCGGGGCGGTCGGCCGCCGGGTCGGCGGCGCTGTCCGGGTCGCCGAGGGCCCGCATCCGGATGAGCCGGGCGGCGCGGGCGGTGACGCCGGGCAGGGCGCGCAGCCCCGCCTCGGCCTCGTCCCGGTCCGCGCCCGGATCGAGGAGCAGCGTGCCGGCGGCCAGCGCCTCGGCCAGCGGTCCCGCCACCGGGTGCCCGATGAGCACGGCGGGCTCCGGGAACACGGTGGTCAGCCCGGAGCACGGCACGTCCAGCGGGGTGCCGTGGCCGGCCGCGGCCCGCCGGGACTCGGCCGGGCCGAGGACGGTGCGCAGGGCGAACTCCTCCGGGTCGGCCGCGCCGGGCGCCCGCAGCCCGGGGCGGGCGGCGACCAGCGGGCCGAGCAGCGGGTCGGGGCCCAGGTGCGCGGCGACCGCGTACGGGTCGGCGTCCAGGTCGAACAGCCGCCGCAGCCGCTGCACGGCGGTGGTGAGGTCGCGCAGGTCGGTGAGGTGGATGCGGGCGGCCAGCCAGCCGGGGTGGCCGCGCTCGTCCACGGCGGCGATGCCCTGGCCGTGCGGCAGCCGCAGGGTGCGCCGGTAGGTGCGGGCGCCGGGCGCTCCGGTGACCTCCTCGACGCCGGGCAGGGCTTCGCCGGCCAGGAGGTCGAACGCCTCGCGGGCGGCGTAGGGGCCCCGGTGGGCGAGCCGCAGCGGGATGCCGGCGGCGGGCGCGGCGGGGCGGGCCCGCCGACCGGTGGCCGCCTCGGCGCGCAGCCCGCTGGGGGTGCGCGCGTAGATGCGGCGGACGGTGTCGTTGAACTGCCGCACGCTGGCGAAACCGGCGGCGAAGGCGATGTCGGTGACCGGCAGGTCGGTGGTCTGGAGCAGCACCCGGGCGGTGTGGGCGCGCTGGGCGCGGGCCAGCGCCAGTGGGCCCGCGCCGAGTTCGGCGGTGAGCTGGCGCTGGATCTGCCGGGCGCTGTAACCGAGCCGCCCGGCGAGCCCGGGGACGCCCTCGCGGTCCACCACGCCGTCGCCGATCATGCGCACCGCCCGCCCGACGACGTCGGCCCGGACGTTCCAGGCGGCCGACCCGGGCACGGCGTCCGGCCGGCACCGCCGGCAGGCCCGGAAGCCGTGGCCCTGCGCGGCGGCCGCCGTGGGGAAGAAGGCGACGTTCGCCCGCTTGGGGGTGACGGCGGGGCAGCTCGGCCGGCAGTAGATGCCGGTGGTCGCCACGGCGAAGAAGAACTCCCCGTCGAAGCGCGCGTCCCGGCTGCGGACCGCCTGGTAGCGGCGCTCGTCCGGGTCCTGCGGATGCCGTCCGTCGTCGTTGCTCACGCCCTCCAGTGTCCGCCGCCGCCCGTCCCTCCGCTGGCGGGAATCGGACACGGGCCTGCGGGGGTCGCACGGGCGGGCCGGCGGGTCCACGACGGCCTGCGAGGGGGCGGGGGCCCGGCGGTGTGCCGCGCCCCCGCCCCGTACCCGCTCAGCGCGCGTTGCCGCGCTTGGCGCGCAGTGCGGCGCGGCCGGAAGCCGTCTTGCGCTTCCAGTCGTCGCGGATCTCGGCGCGCAGCCGCGCGTCGGTCTTGGCGACGATCCGCTGGTTCTCCCGCTGGAGCTTGCGGTAGCTCTCCAGCCGGCGGTGGCCGAGCGTGCCGTCCTGGATGGCGGCCTGGACCGCGCAGCCCGGCTCCGACTCGTGGGCGCAGTCGTGGAAGCGGCAGTCCTCGGCCAGTTCCGCGATCTCGGGGAACGTGCGGTCGACGCCGGCGCCGGTGTCGTACAAGCCGACGCCGCGCAGCCCCGGGGTGTCGATCAGCACGCCGCCGGCGGGCAGCACCAGCAGGTTCCGGGTGGTGGTGGTGTGCCGGCCCTTGCCGTCGACGTCCCGGATGGCCTGGACCTCCATCACCTCCTGCCCGAGCAGGGCGTTGGCGAGGGTGGACTTGCCCGCGCCGGAGGTGCCGAGGAGGACGCTGGTGCCGCCGGTGACCAGCGCGGCGAGCAGCTCCACGCCGTCGTTCCCGGTGGCGCTGACCGGCAGCACCCGCGCCCCGGGTGCGGCCGTCTCCACGTCCTGGACCAGGTGCGCGAGGGTGACCGGGTCGGGGACCAGGTCCGCCTTGGTGAGCGCGACGAGCGGCTGGGCGCCCGACTCCCAGGCCAGGGCGAGGAAGCGCTCCAGCCGGCCGAGGTCCAGCTCGGCCGAGAGCGGTACGGCGATGATCGCGTGGTCGACGTTGGCGGCGAGGATCTGCCCCTCGGAGCGGTCCGAGGCGGTGGACCGCACCAGGGAGGTGCGGCGCGGCAGGCAGGCCCGTACGTAGCGGGGTTCGCCGTGCGGGTCGACGGCGGCCCAGTCGCCGGTGCAGATCACCCGCAGCGGGTCGTGCGGGGTGACGAAGGCGGTGTCGGCGTGCACTGCGCCCTCGGCGGTGGCGAGGTCGCAGCGCCCGCGGTCCACCCGCACCACCCGCCCGGGCAGCAGCCCGGCCGCGGCGTACGGGGCGAAGTCCGCCTCCCAGCCGGTGTCCCAGCCGTAGGGGGCCAGCGGGTGGGCGAAGAACGCGGAGGTGCGGGAGGAGGAAGCGGAGGAAGACAGGGACGAAGACAAGGGGGTGAGGCCCTTCGCACAAGGGCGGCCCCGGCGGCGCGCGACGCTGGCGCGCGGGTCGGGTGGGTCAGCCGGTGGCCGCGGAGGTGGACTTGACGGACTTCTGGTCGCGGGCAAGGCCCGTCGCAGTGACAGCCATCGGTCGACACCTCCTGTGGGCGACGCACTCGGCGCGGACGGCACACGGCCGCCGCGGGGACAGGCAGAACGCTAGCGGTCGCCGCCGGGGGCGCACCACCTCTTTTTCCGCGGCCGGAAGGAGGGGGTGAAGGAGGTGAGGGCCACGCCGCCGACGAGGAGGGCGGCGGCGCACCAGCGCAGCGGGGTGACGTGCTCGCCGAGCAGGAGGGCGGCCGAGGACATGTGAGCGGCGCGGCCGGGGGGTGCGGCTCACCGAGGAGGCCGAGCAACTGGTCGTCACGGCACAGGAGCTGCTGGCGATCGTGGAGCGGGCCGAGGTGCGCCTGGAGGAGCGGCGCGGGGAGCCGGCCGGCCGCCTGGACATCGCCTGCTTCGCCAGCGCGGCCCGCGGGCTGATGCCCTCGGTGCTGGCCGAACTGGCCGGCCGCCACCCGGAGCTGGACGCCCGGTTGCAGGAGGTCGACCCGCACCTGTCGGTGGAGCTGGTGGCCCGCGGGGCGGTGGACCTCGCGGTGGCGCACGACTGGGACATCGCCCCGCTGCCCGTACCGCCGGGGGTGGAACACGCCGACATCGGCACCGACCTGTGCGACGTCCTGGTGCCGGCCGGCCATCCACTGGCCGGGCGGGCGGCGCTGCGGCGGGAGGACCTGGCCGCCGAGCGGTGGATCTCGCAGCCGCCCGGCACGGTCTGCCACGACTGGCTGGTCCGCACCCTGCGGGCGACCGGCAGCGAGCCGCTGATCGCGCACCGCGCGGAGGAGAACCACACCCAGCTCGCCCTGGTCGCCGCCGGGCTGGGCATCGCCCTGGCGCCCCGGCTCGGGCGGGGCGCGCTGCCGGACGGCGTACGGGCGGTGAGGCTGGAGCCGGTGCCGAGCCGGCGGCTGCGCGCCCTGTGGCGCACCGGAGCCGCCCGCCGCCCGGCGATCACCGAGACGGTGCGCACCCTCGTCCGCCACTGGCCGCGGGCGGCCGGCGACCGGGCGGCGTGAGCCGCGCCCGCGCGGATCGGTCAGGCGGGGGAAGGCTCGGCGATCCGGCCGTCGCTCAGCTCCCGTACGTGGTCGGCGAGGTCGATGAGGTGGGCGTCGTGGGTGGCGACCAGGGCGGTGAGGCCCTCGCTGTCGACGACGGCGCGCATCAGGTCCATCATCGCGCGGCCCGTCTCGGCGTCGAGCTGGCCGGTGGGCTCGTCGGCGATCAGGAGGGCGGGGCGGTTGGCGAGCGCGCGGGCGAGGGCGACGCGCTGGCGCTGGCCGCCGGAGAGTTCACCGGGTCGCTGGTCGGCGTGGCCGCCGAGGCCGACGAGGGAGAGCAGCAGCGCGACGCGTTCCTCGCGGGCGCGCGGGTCGGCGCCGCGCAGGCGCAGCGGGACGCCGACGTTCTCGGCGGCGGTGAGGATGGGGATCAGGCCGAAGGACTGGAAGACGAAGCCGATCCGGTCCCGGCGCAGGGCGAGGAGGTCCTTCTCGCCCAGCGCGGCCGGTTCGACGCCGTCGACGGTGACGCGGCCGCGGTCCGGGCGGTCCAGGCCGCCGACGAGGTTCAGCAGGGTGGTCTTGCCTGAGCCGGAGCGGCCCTTGAGGGCGGTGAGGCTGCCGCGCGGCACGTCGAAGGTGACACCGCGCAGGGCGTGTACGGCGGCGGGGCCGGCGCCGTGGGTGCGGTGCACGTCCTCGACGCGGACCATCGGCCCGGCGCCGGTGGCGTCCGGGGCGCGCCGGTCGGTGCGCGTGCCGGGCTCGCCCGCCATCGTCCCCCCGCTTCGTCCGTTCGTCCGCCTGCCTGGGGGCGGCGTCCGCCGTCCGGTCGGCCGCGCCCGGGTCCAACCTAGCCGCGGCGCGCGCGGGTTGTCGACGCCGGGCGGGACCGCTCGGGAGATCGCGCCGACTGCGTTGTCGCAGGGCGGTGTTAGGTTTCACGCGCGGTCGCGGAAGAACGGCCGGCGCGTACGGGGGCGGGTGAGCGCGTGATGGTGCGGCTGCTGCTGCGGCGGGTGCGGGAGCACCGGGTGCTGTTCGCCGCTTCGCTGCTGGCGGGCGTGGTCGGCACGACGGTGCTGTCGACGCTGTTCGCGTTCGGCACGGCGGTCGGCGACACCGGGCTGCGGCGGGTGCTGGGCGAGCGGTCGGCGGGGCCGGCCTCGCTGGTGGTGAGCGCGGATGTGCCGCGGGAGCGGCTGGGGGCGGCGCACCGGGCGGTGGTGGCGGGAGCGGGGCGGGTGTTCGACGGACTGCCGGTGTCCGTGCGGCGGTTGGAGCGCTCGGGGCCCTACGCGCTGCCCGCCCCGGCCGGCGCGGCGGCCGGCGACCGGCCGGATC
>NZ_PVLV01000174.1 GCF_002982015.1 Streptomyces solincola | reverse complement strand
GCGGCGGGGGCGGGGCGAAGCTCAGGCACGGTCGAGGCCCGCGGTCGGCAGGGACAGGGTGCGGTGCACCCGGGCCTTCATCCCGGCGTCGTAGGCCGGTTCGGCCAGGCCGGCCGTCTCCAGCCGGACGCCCCGTCGGGCGCACTCCGCGCCGAACGCGTCCGGCGAGGTGACCGCGTGCCGCAGCACCCGCTCGTTGGGGGCGACGAACACGTCCACCCCGTCCTCGTCCACGTCGGCCCACAGCGCCCGGTGGTCGGGGCGCAGGCCGTAGCACAGGAGCTGCCGGACGACGGCGTAACCGCGATCGGCGGCCCAGCGCTCGCACATGGCGTGCTGTCCGCCCACGTCCACCAGGAAGGGGTCGCGGTCCAGCTCCTCCAGAGGCGTCAGGCTCGTGATCGCCGTCACGCGTACACCGTGCATGGGCCCGACCCTACTCCCCGCTCCTCGAGCCCCGGCAGCCGCGTGTTTAGGCTCGGGGCGTGCGGCGAAGGAGCCGGATAGACGCGGGGCCGCCGGCAGGCCGCCGGCGGCGGAAGCGAGGAGGACGGGCTGGTGGCGGTCGAGGTCACATGGTGGGGTCACGCCACCTGTACGGTCCATGACTCCGGGACGCGGGTGCTGACCGATCCGCTGTTCGCACGCCGGCTGGCGCACCTGCGGCGGCGGCGCGGGGCGGTGCCGCCGGACGGGGCCGCGCGCGCGGACGCGGTGCTGGTGTCCCATCTGCACTCCGACCACCTGCACCTGCCGTCGCTGGCGAGGCTGGCGGAGGGCACCCGGCTGGTGGTGCCGCGCGGCGCCCCGCGGGCGGTGCCGGGGCTGCGGAGGCTCGCCCGCAGGCTGCGGCTGACCGAGGTGGCGGCGGGCGAGGAGGTCAAGGTCGGGCCGCTGGTGGTGCGGGCGGTGCCGGCCCGGCACGACGGGCGGCGGCTGCCGATGGGCCGGGAGGTGGCCCGGGCGCTGGGGTATGTCGTCACCGGGGAGGCGCGCACCTACTTCGCCGGGGACACCGGGCTGTTCGACGCGATGGCCGCGGAGGTCGGCCCGGTGGACGTGGCGCTGCTGCCGGTGGGCGGCTGGGGGCCGTTCCTGGGGCACGGGCACCTGGACGCCCGGCGGGCGGCCGAGGCGCTGGCGGCGCTGCGGCCCAGCGCGGCGGTCCCGGTGCACTACGGCACCTACTGGCCGATCGGGATGGACGGGGTGCGCCCGCACGAGTTCCACTCCCCCGGCGAGGAGTTCGTCCGGCACGCGGCCCGCCTCGCGCCCGGGGTGGCGGTGCACAAGCTCGAGCACGGGCAGTGCGTGCGCCCGGGGGCGTCCCGATGATCGACGCCCTGATGGTGGAGGCGCCGTCCGCGTCCGCCCAGTCCGCGGTGGGCTATCCCACGCTGTTCCTGCTGGTGGCGCTGGGCGCGCTGGTGCCGGTGGTGCCGACCGGGGCGATCGTCAGCTCGGCCGCGGTGGTCGCCTTCCACCAGGCGATGCCGCCGCTGCCGCTGCTCGCGGTGTTCCTGGTGGCCTCCGCGGCGGCGTTCGCCGGAGACGTGGCGCTGTACTGGCTGGGGCGGCGCGGAGTGCACTCCGACCACGGCTCGAAGTGGCTGGCGGCGCTGAAGCGGCGGGCCGCGCCGGAGCGGCTGGAGCAGGCCCAGGAGAAGGTGAACGAGCACCGGATATCGGTGCTGGTGCTGTCCCGGCTGGTGCCGGCCGGGCGGATACCGGTCATGCTGGCCTGCCTGCTGGCGGAGGTCCCGCTGAGCCGGTTCCTGCGCGGCAACGTGCTGGCCTGCCTGGCGTGGGCGCTGACGTACCAGGCGATCGGCATCCTGGGCGGTTCGCTGTTCACCCAGCCGTGGGAGGGCGTGGCGGCGGCCGTGCTGCTGACGGTCCTGGTCAGCGCCGCCCCCTGGGCGTGGCACCGGGTGCTGCGCCGGCGCAGCGCCTGAGCCCCGCGCGGGCGCGGGTCACTCCAGGACGCGGGAGCCGCCGACCGGGAGGTCCCAGAGGCGGGCGCGGTCCAGCCCGGCGCGCTCCCAGGCGGCGTGCAGCCGGGTGAGCGGTTCGCGGACCGGCTCGGCGGAGAGCACGAAGGTGGCCCAGTGCATGGGGGCCATGTGCCGGGCGCCGAGGTCGAGGAACGCCCGCACGGCCTCCTCCGGGTCCATGTGCACGTCGCGCAGCCACCACCGGGGGGCGTAGGCGCCGATGGGCAGCAGGGCGAGGTCGATGCCGGGCAGCCTGTCGGCGATCTCGGCGAAGCAGGGGCCGTATCCGCTGTCGCCGGCGAAGTAGGTGCGCCGGCCCTGCGGGTCGGTGAGCATCCAGCCGCCCCACAGGGTGCGGCAGGTGTCGGTCAGGCCGCGCCTGGACCAGTGGTGGGCGGGGACGAAGTGGAAGCGCACGCCGTCCAGTTCGGCGCTCTCCCACCAGTCCAGCTCGGTGACCCGGGTGAAGCGCCGGCGGCGGAACCAGCGGCCGAGCCCGGCGGGCGCGAGGACCGGGGTGGTGCGGGGCAGCCTGCGGATGGTGGGCGCGTCCAGGTGGTCGTAGTGGTTGTGGCTGATGACGACGGCGTCGACGGGCGGCAGGTCCTCCCAGCGCACGCCGACCGGGGTGATCCGGGCCGGGGTGCCGAGGATGCGGCGGGACCAGACCGGGTCGGTCAGCACGGTCAGCCCGCCGGTGCGGATGACCCAGCTCGCGTGTCCGGCCCAGGTGACGGCCGCGCCGGCCGGGCCGACCGGAGGCAGCGGCTCCGGTTCGAACGGCAGCATGGGGATGTCGTGCAGTCCCTCGGCGCGGGGCCGGATGGCGCCCTCCCGGGCGAGCCGGGCCATCGCCCGTACGCCGGGCAGCGGCGCGGTCAGCCGGTCGGCGAACGTCCGGGGCCAGGTCCGGGGCCGCACGAGCGGACGCGGGCCGACCGCCCCGGCCGCGGCGACCGGCGGCGCCAACCGCGACCCGGCCCCGCCGGGAGCGGCGCGGCCGTCGTCCGCACCGCCGGACCGGGCTGCGGCGGACCCGGACGGTCCGGCAGGCGCGGACGGCCCACCAGAACGCGCGGACCCGGCGGGCCCGGACGGCTCGGCGGACGCGGACGGCCCGTCAGGGCGCGCAGATCCGGCGGACCCGGCCGGTTCAGCAGGCGCGGCTGGTTCGGCGGGCCCCGACCCGGACGGCTCGGTGGGGCCGGTGGGCGCGGTGCGCTCGGTCATCTGCCAGCTCCGTTCGCCGGGGTGCGGTGCAGTTCGTGGAAGACGGCGGCGAGCCGGTCCAGGGCGTCCGCCACCTCGGGCCGGTGCAGCGGGTCGGCCGCGGTCAGGGCCCGGCCGCCCGGGTCCGGGGGCCGGCCCAGCAGCGGCGCGGTGTCCAGCCGTACGCGCAGGGCGCCGAGTTCGTCGCCGAAGCGGTGCCCGCCGGGGGCCGGGAAACCGAGGCCCTCGCCCAGGTACTCCTCCAGCTCCATGGCGTCGGTGACCCCGCGGGCGGCGAGCTGGCCGCGCAGCGGGGCGAGGTCGGCGTACAGGCACCGGCCGGCCTGCGGCGGCCGGGCGAGCGCCCCGGCGGCGAGCACCGTGCGGTGCGCGGCGGCCGCCACCCGGCCGTGCAAGGCCGCGGAGGCGGCGGCGCGTTCGGCGACCGGCTCCGGCTCGCCCAGGGCGTACGCGGCGGCCGCGGCGACCGGCGCGGCCAACTGGGCGCCCAGCGCGGTGAGCCGGTCCAGGGCGCGGGAGCGCCACTCGGCGCCGCGCGGGCCGGAGGGGAACCGGGCGATCGCGGCCGGCCAGGCGGACGGGGCCAGCGAGCCGGACAGGTCCGCGAGGACGGTGGTGTCGTGCGGGCACATCTCGGAGGGGCTGACCAGCACGGTGGCGTGCGGGTCGTGCAGGGTGTCGCGCCAGGTCTCGTCGCTGACCACGTGCAGGCCCTCGGCGACGGCCGCCTCGCACGCCTCGCGGACCAGTTCGGGCGGGGCGACGGTGCCGGTGGGGTCGTCGGCGACCGAGATCAGCAGCAGCCCGGGCCGGCCGCCCTCGCCGCGGACCCGGCGTACGGTCTCCAGCAGCGCGTACGGGTCGGGCACTCCCCCGCACTCGGCGGGCACCGGCACGTGGTACGCGGGTCGGCCCAGCAGCCGGGCCTGCGGCGCCCACCAGGCCGGGCAGGGCCTGGGCAGCAGCAGGTCGCCGTCGTGGGCGGCGATGACCGCGGAGAGCAGGACGGGGGCGCCGGGCGCGGCGGCGACGTCCTCGGGGGCTGCGCGCATGCCGCGCCGCCGCCAGTAACCGCAGCCGGCCTCCAGCAGCCGGGGGCCGCCGCCGGGCGGTTCGGGCCGGTCCACCGCGGAGGCGGCGGCGAGCACGTCGGCGAGGGCGGGCGGCACCGGCAGCCCGGAGGCGGGCCCGGGCGGCGAGGGGCCGTAGCGCACCGGGCCGCGCCCCTCGGTGACCGGCTGTGGCATGGACGCACCTCCGCCGCGCTGGGTCGCGCCCCCGGGCGGGGGTCGCCTGCCGCCCCTTCGCCCTTTATACGGAGTCTCCCGGCGCCCCGCCGCTCGGGAAGGCCCGCCCGCCGCGTACGCGGTCGGGATCCGGCGCCCGTCGGCTCGGCTCGGATCGGATTCGGATCCGGCGTCAGATTGGATGCGACGTCGGCGTCGGCGTCGGCGTCGGCGTCGGCGTCGGCGTCGGCGTCGGGCGTCGGGCGTCGGGCGTCGGGCGTCGGCGTACGGGATCGTGGCGACTGCCGGCCGCCCAGGGCGACGGCGGTCGTCAGGGCCGGCGGGGCCGGCGCGCCCCCAAACGGCCGCCCGCCCGGGGGGCGGCCGCCTGTCCGCGGACGGTTGTCCGGGCTCCCCGCCCGCCCCCGCCCGGTGAAGCGGGGGCCGGGCACGCGGACGGGCCGCGGTGCGGATGTCGACGAGTCCGCACCACGGCCCGCGTTCGCCGGCCACCGCCGCCCGGGGTGCGCCCACCGGCCGGGGCCGGTGGGCGCGGGGGCGCTCACACGCCGGAGTCGCGCATGATCTCCTCGCGCATCTGGTTGCAGCAGCGGCTGATCAGCCGGGAGACGTGCATCTGGGAGATGCCCAGGTCCTCGGCTATCCGGCTCTGCGTCATGTCGCGGAAGAACCGCATGTAGAGGATGCGCTGCTCACGTTCGGGCAACTGGGCCAGCCGGGGCTTGACCGCCTCGCGGTCTATCACGGTGTCCAGGGCCGGGTCGGGGCCGCCGAGCGCGTCGACCAGGGTGTAGCCGTCCTCGGTGCCGGGCAGCTCGGCGTCGAGCGAGAGGGCGGTGAAGCTGTCCAGGGCCTCCAGACCGGCCATCGCCTCCTCCTCGGTCATGCCCGCCTTCTTGGCGATCTCCGCCACGGTCGGGGCGCGGCCCCCGACCGAGTGCGAGAGCTCCTGGTAGGCGGTCCGGACCCGGCCGCGCAGGTCCTGGACGCGCCGGGGCACGTGCAGGGTCCACATGTGGTCGCGGAAGTGGCGCTTGATCTCACCGGTGATGGTCGGCACCGCGAAGCTCTCGAAGGCGGCGCCGCGGGACGGGTCGTAGCGGTCGACCGCCTTGACCAGACCGAGCGCGGCGACCTGCTTGAGGTCCTCCAGCGACTCGCCTCGGTTGCGGAAGCGGCCGGCGAGCCGGTCCGCCATGGGCAGCCAGGCCCGGACGATGTCCTGCCGGACGGCATCGCGCTCCGCGCCCTCCTCCAGGGCCGCCATGCGCCGGAAGGCCTCGGCCGTGTCGGGGGCGTCGTCGTGCGGATGCTTCGTGTGAGCGAGGGTAGGCATGTGGCTTTCAGCTCCCTGAACGGCGCTGACGGTTGGCTGTCACCCCGGAGGATCGGACTCCCTTCTCCCGGGCGCGGACACGCACGCCCGGAGCGGTGGATGCCGCTCCCACGGGCGTGCCTCCGGTCCGAAGCACGAGGTGCGCATGCCCGTGGCCGAACCCGGCAAACTCCCTCATTACATGCTGGCCGTACCGGGGCGATTCCGCTCATCGAGGGCGCGTCGCATCCGTGGGACGGCAGCCCTGCGGGGCGGCCGCGGAGGACGCGTCGCACCAGGCCGGCCGGGAGGCCGAACGAGTGAGAGCGGGGCCGGCGTGGGTCCGGGCGCCGACCGGCCGGACCGGGCGGAGGGGGGTGACCGCGGCCGGGCGGGCGTGGCGCGGTCACCCCCCTCCGCC
>NZ_PVLV01000173.1 GCF_002982015.1 Streptomyces solincola | reverse complement strand
CCACCACCTGTCCATGCCGCTGCCGGACGGCTCCGGCGCGGTCGGCGCGATGACCGCGGCCCTCACCGACGCCGGGCTCACCCCCGCCGACATCGCACACGTCAACGCCCACGGCACCTCCACCCCGCACAACGACCGCGCCGGAGCCGTCCGGCAGCGGCATGGACAGGTGGTGGGCGTCGCAGGTGGCGCCGTAGCCGGCGACCTCCGCGTAGGCGCGGGCGCCGCGGGCGGCGGCGTCGCGGGCGCGCTCCAGGACGACGAAGCCGGCGCCCTCGCCCATCACGAAGCCGTCCCGGTCGGCGTCGAAGGGCCGACAGGCCTTGTCGGGCTCGTCGTTGCGCAGGGAGACGGCGTTGAGGTTGCCGAAGCCGGCGAGGGTGACCGGGCTGAGCGTCGCCTCGCAGCCGCCGGCCACCACCACGTCGGCCCGGCCGGCCCGCAGCAGGGTGACCGCCTGGCCGATGGCGTCCGCGCCGCTGGCGCAGGTGGTGGCGATGGTGGTGGCCGGCCCGGTCCAGCGCAGCCGCATGGCGATCTGCGCGGCGGCCGCGTTGGGCATGGTCAGCAGCGGCATCAGCGGGTTGACCCGGTGCGGGCCGTCCGCGGTGTAGTGCGCGGACTCCTGGTCGCTGGTGGTGCGGCCGCCGACGGCGTTGCCGACGAGGATCGCGGTGCGGGCCGGGTCGGGCCGCGGGGAGCCGGCGTCGCGGTGGGCGGCGAGCGCGGCGGTGACGCCGTAGCGGGCGAAGGGGTCCATCCGCCGGGCGTCCTTGGCGGAGAGCAGGTCGCTGTCCTCCAGGCCGCGCACCCGGCAGCCGATGCGCACCTTGTGCCGGCTCAGGTCGAGGTGGTCGAGGACGGCGGCGGTGGACCGCCCGGCGCGCAGCGCGGCCCACAGCTCGCCGGGCGTGCAGCCGGCGGGCGTGACCACGCCGATGCCGGTGATGACGACGGGGGCGGGTGACGGGGTTGCCATGGTGTGTCCCTGCGTTCCGGGGCGGCGCTCAGGCCGGGAGGATGCCGCACTCGCGGGCGGACTTCAGGAAGGCGTCGGCCGCGAAGTCGATGTCGGCGGGGGTGTGCCGGGCGGTGACGGCGATCCGCAGCCGGGCCAGGTCGTTGGGGACGGCCGGGGTGACGACCGGCAGGCCGATGACGCCGTTGCGGCGGCAGGCGGTGGCCAGGTCGTAGGCGGCGTCGTCGGAGCCGGCGATCAGCGGCAGCACCGCGGTCTCGCTGTCCTGGGTGCGCAGCCCCTCGGCGTTGATGATCGAGCGCAGCCGGGCGGACTCGCGCTGGATGTGGGTGACCCGCTCGGGCTCGCGCTGGAGGATGCGCAGCGACTCCAGGGCGGCGCCGGTCTGGGCGGGGCCGAGGGCGGCGGAGAACAGGAACGGCCGGGCGGCGTAGCGCAGGTGGCCGATGAGGTCGGCGGGTCCGGCGATCCAGCCGCCCATGGAGGGGATGGCCTTGGAGAGGGTGCCGAGCTTGATGTCGACCTTGGCCTGCCAGTCGAAGTGCTCCTCGATGCCGCGGCCGGTGGCGCCGATGACGCCGAGGGCGTGCGCCTCGTCGACCATCAGCAGCGCGTCGAACTCGTCGCACACCTTGCGCAGTTCGGGCAGCGGGGCGATGTCGCCGTCCATGGAGTAGACGCTGTCGACGACGACCAGCCGGACGCCGCCGGGGTCGGCGGCCTTGAGCCGGCGGGCCAGG
>NZ_PVLV01000172.1 GCF_002982015.1 Streptomyces solincola | reverse complement strand
CGGGAGGGCGGGTCGCGGGTGGCGTCCCCCGGTGGGCGGTCATGGCCGCACCAGGGGTTGGAGTTCGGCGAACCGGCGCTCTCCGATGCCGCTGACCTCGCGCAGTTGCTCGACCGAGCGGAAGCCGCCGGACCGCGTCCGATGGTCGACGATCTTGCGGGCGAGAACCGGGCCGACGCCCGGCAGGGTGTCCAACTGCTCGACGGTGGCCGTGCTGAGGCTGACGGACCCGGCCGCCGCGCCCGGACCGCCCGCCGCGCCCTGCGGCCCTTGCGCCGGCCCCGGCACGGAGACCCCGGCGGCCCGCGCGGCCGCTCCGACCACCACCTGCTCGCCGTCCATCAGCACCCGGGCCCGGTTGAGTCCGCCGAGGTCGGTGCCGGGGGTGACCCCGCCGGCGGCGCGCAGTGCGTCCGCGACCCGCGATCCCGCGGGCAGCCGCAGCACACCGGGGTGCCTGACCTCTCCTCCGACGTCGATGACCACCACCGGCAGCGGCCCGGCGGTGGGCCCTGCTCCGACCGTGGCACGGGGGCGGGGCGGGGTGGCCTCGCGGATCACGTCCGGGGCGCGCACCGGCTCCGGGCGGCCGGTCCAGAAGTGCCGGCCGGCCAGGGCCGCCGCCACTGCCAGCACGACGGCCAGGGCGGCGAGTGTGCGCGGTTCCATGCCGCACCGGGTCTGCACCCAGAGCGGCAGTCTGTCCCGCACCGCCAGCCGCCATCGTTCCCGGCGGCCGAGGCTCTTGCGGGGAGACGCCACCGAAGCGCTGCCGGCGGCCCCCGCCCGGTCGAGGACGGCGTCCCCGGTCGCCGCCCCCGCTTCCGCAGGTCTCGCGTCGGCCCTCACCGCCTCCGTGAAGGTCATCTCCGCCAAGGCCGCCTCCACCGAGGCCGCTTCGGCCCTGGCCGCCTCCGCGAGGATCTGCGCGGGCGTCGGGGGATCACCCGGCAGCGCCGGCGCGGGGGCTTCCCGGTCCGGTGGGGGCCGGCGAGGGTCGGGCGGCGGGGCGAAGAGCCTGTCCGCCCGTCGCCGCGCGGCGGCCAGGGCCGTGTCAGCCGCGGCGCGGCGTCCCACTCGCCCCCGCACGCTGCCGGGTCCGCTCCCCCGTCGCGTACGCCCGTCGGAGCCCCCTGCGCGACCGGGGCCGCTGGTGGCCCGGCCCCGGGCACCGGGGCGATGTGCGGCGGAACGCGCCGTCCGGGTGCGTGCCGTCACGGAGTGAGCCGTCACTGAGCGTGTTCGTCGTGTCATGCCACAGCACGGTAGAGACCGGAGCGCCTGCGTGGGCGGGCCGTTTCGAATCTGTGGATAGCGCCTCGCATGGGGATACTTCAGCCACTCCGGAGAGTGAGCCCCGAAGAATGAGCTCCGCAGTGTGAGGAGAAGCGCCGACCGACCGCGTCAGCGGGCCGAGACGACCACGCCCAGCAGTCCCGGCCCGGTGTGCGCGCCGATCACCGCGCCCACCTCGCTGACGTTGACCTCGGTCAGTCCGGGCACCCGGCCGTGCAGCCGATCGGCCAGGGCCGCGGCCCGCTCGGGGGCGGCGAGATGGTGGACGGCGACGTCCACGTCCCCACCCGCCGCCGCGGCGCGCTCGGCGGCGATCTCCTCCAGCCGGGCGATGGCCCTGGAGGAGGTCCGCACCTTCTCCCGCAACTCGATGCGGCCGCCGTCCAGTTCGAGCAGCGGCTTCACGGCGAGCGCCGAGCCCAGCAGGGCCTGGGCCGCGCCGATGCGTCCACCGCGCCGCAGGTATTCCAGGGTGTCGACGTAGAAGTACGCGGAGGTGCCGGCCGCGCGCTTCTCGGCCGCGGCGGCCACCTCGTCCATGGCCGCGCCGGCCTCCGCCGCCTCGGCGGCCGAGAGCGCGCAGAAGCCGAGGGCCATGGCGACCATGCCGGTGTCCACCACCCGTACCGGCACGTCGGCGGTACGGGCGGCCAGCACGGCGGCGTCATAGGTGCCGGAGAACTCGGCGGAGAGGTGGAGGGAGACGACGGCGGTCGCGCCGCCCTCGGCGGCCTTGCGGTAGGCCGCGGCGAACGTCTCCGGGCTCGGTCGCGAGGTGGTCACCGGACGCCGCTTCTGTAGGGCGAGCGCCAGTGAGCGGGCCGAGATCTCGGTGCCCTCCTCCAGGGCCTGGTCACCGAGGACGACGGTCAGCGGGACCGCGCTGATAGCGTGCCGCTCCATCGTCTGCGGCGGCAGGTAGGCCGTGGAATCGGTGACGATCGCGACATGGCGGGACATGACCGGGAGGTTACCCCGCAGCGGCCTTCAGGCGGCAGGCCGCCCCCGGAGCCCGCTCACACCGCGACCGCCCCGGCCACCGCCGCGCCGCCTCAGTTGGTCGTCTCGGGACGCGCGGCCTTCTGCCAGGAGAAGGTCTGCCGCCGGGGGTCGGGGGCGGTGATCGCCGGGGGCCCCTGGCCGTCCGTCCCAGCCTGCTCGGCACGCTGCTGCCGAGCGCCGGTGTCCGCCTCGGGGTCTCCCCAGGCGGGGGCGGTCGCCCTTGCCTGGGGAGACCCCGAGGGGCCCGGGGCGGCGGCAGGCTCGTCGCCGGTGGCCCAGTGGCGCAGCGCGCCCGCCTCCACGTCGATCTGGGCGCTGAGGGACTCCAGCTCGTCGTCGGCGAAGCGCTGGGCCCGGTCGCGGGCGGCCCACCGCAGCGAGTCCGCCGAGTGCGTGATCCGCTCGGTGCGCTCGCGCAGCTCGTCGAGGTGGGCGGCGACCCTGGCCCGGTCCGGGTCGCGCTCCACGCGCTTCAGGTCGGCGTCGAGCTCGTGCCCGTGCGCGCTGAGCCGGGCGAACAGCGCCAGCGACTCCTTCAGTGAGGCGTCCTCGGCGGCGCCGGCCTCCAGGGCGTCCTGGGTGGCGCGCATGGAGGTGCGCAGGGCGAGGCGCAGCCGGGCCAGCTCGGCCGGCACCCCGGCCTGGCCGTAGGTGCGGGCCCGCAGGGTGGTGTCCTCGACGGTGCGGCGGGCCTGGCCGATGGTCCGGTCCATGCCGCGCTTGGCCGCTCTGACCGCCTTGACGCCCAGATACGCCCCCAACGCGACCAGGGCGACGAAGAGCAGCGCCAGGATCACGATCGCCTCTGCCATGGAGTCCCCTCGGTTGTCGCCGCCGCCGTTTCCTCCACGGTAAACGGAACGGGCGGGCCGCAGGTTCCCTTGGAACCCGCAACCCGCCCGTAAGGGGAAACCCCGACCGTGTGGGGACGGCAACCCCGGCGAACCGACGAGGCAGCCGGTCCGACCGCCGCGGGCGACGCCCAGGCGGTGGCGCGGCGCCGCGCGGTGACGACGCCGCGGGGTGACTACGCCGCGGGGTGACTACGCCGGGACGATGTTGACCAGCTTCGGCGCCCGGACGATGACCTTCCGGATGCCCGCGCCGCCCAGGGCGGCGACGACGCCGTCGTCGGCCAGGGCCAGAGCTTCCAGTTCGGCGTCGGTGATGGAGGGGGCGACCTCCAGCCGGGCCTTGACCTTGCCCTTGACCTGGACCACGCAGGTCACCGTCTCGTCCACGACGAACGCCGGGTCGGCGACCGGGAAGTCCTGGTGGACGACCGTGTCGTCGTGGCCCAGCTTGCGCCACAGCTCCTCGGCGATGTGCGGGGCCAGCGGGGCGACCAGCAGCACCAGCCGCTCGGCGACCGTGCGCGGCAGGGCGCCGCCCGCCTTGGTCAGGTGGTTGTTCAGCTCGGTCACCTTGGCGATGGCCGTGTTGAACCGCATGGCGGCCATGTCCTGGGAGACGCCGTCGACCGCCTTGTGCAGGGCGCGCAGGGTCTCCTCGTCGGGCTCGGCGTCCACGACGGTGGTCTCGCCGGTCGCCTCGTCGACGATGTTGCGCCACAGCCGCTGCAACAGGCGGAACTGGCCGACGACGGCCCGGGTGTCCCACGGGCGGGAGACGTCCAGCGGGCCCATGGCCATCTCGTACAGCCGCAGCGTGTCGGCGCCGTACTCGGCGCAGATCTCGTCCGGGGTGACGGCGTTCTTCAGGGACTTGCCCATCTTGCCCAGGACCCGGCTGACCTTCTCGCCCTGGTGGAAGAAGGCGCCGTCGCGCTCCTCGACCTCGGCGGCGGGCACCGCGATGCCGCGGGCGTCGCGGTAGACGAACGCCTGGATCATGCCCTGGTTGAACAGGCGGTGGAACGGCTCGGCGGAGGAGACGTAGCCCAGGTCGAACAGCACCTTGGACCAGAACCGGGCGTACAGCAGGTGCAGTACGGCGTGCTCGGCGCCGCCGACGTACAGGTCGACGCCGCCGTGCGGCGCACCGTCCCGCGGGCCCATCCAGTAGCGCTCGATCTCGGGGTCGACCAGCGCGGTGTCGTTGTTCGGGTCCAGGTAGCGCAGCTCGTACCAGCAGGAACCGGCCCAGTTGGGCATGGTGTTGGTCTCGCGGCGGTACTTCTTCGGCCCGTCGCCCAGGTCCAGCGTGACGTTGACCCAGTCCGCGTTGCGGGACAGCGGGGTCTCGGGCTGGGTGTCGGCGTCGTCCGGGTCGAAGGTGCGCGGCGAGTAGTCCTCGACCTCGGGCAGCTCCAGCGGCAGCATCGACTCGGGCAGCGGGTGGGCGATGCCGTCCTCGTCGTAGACGATCGGGAAGGGTTCGCCCCAGTACCGCTGGCGGCTGAACAGCCAGTCGCGCAGGCGGAAGTTGACGGTGCCCTCGCCGATGGAGCGCTCGGCCAGCCAGTCGGTGATACGGGCCTTGGCCTCGACCACGCCCAGGCCGTCCAGGCTGATGTCGCCGTGTGCGGAGTCGACCAGCACGGCGTCGTAGGAGGAGAAGGCGTCGTCCCAGTCGGCCGGGTCGGTGGAGCGGCCGTCGGTGGGCTGGACGACGCAGCGCATCGGCAGCTCGAAGGCGCGGGCGAAGGCGAAGTCGCGGCTGTCGTGCGCCGGGACGGCCATGATCGCGCCGGTGCCGTAGCCCATCAGCACGTAGTCGGCGATGAAGACGGGGACCTGCTCGCCGCTGACCGGGTTGGTCGCGTACGCGCCGGTGAAGACGCCGGTCTTGTCCTTGGCCTCGGCCTGGCGCTCGACGTCGGACTTGGCCGCGGCCTGCTTGCGGTAGGCGTCGACGGCGTCGGCGGGGGTGGCGTGGCCGCCGGTCCACACCTGGTGGGTTCCCTCGGGCCAGGCGGCCGGCACGATCTTCTCGACCAGCTCGTGCTCGGGGGCCAGCACCATGTAGGTGGCGCCGAACAGGGTGTCCTGACGGGTGGTGAAGACGGTGATGGCGTCGTCCTCGCCGACGGCGAAGTCGACGCGGGCACCCTCGGACCGGCCGATCCAGTTGCGCTGCTGAAGCTTGATGGCCTCGGGCCAGTCCAGCGCGTCCAGGTCGTCCAGCAGCCGGTCGGCGTAGGCGGTGATGCGCATGTTCCACTGGCGCAGCTTGGCTTTGAAGACGGGGAAGTTGCCGCGCTCGGAGCGGCCCTCGGCGGTGACCTCCTCGTTGGCCAGCACGGTGCCCAGACCGGGGCACCAGTTGACCGGCGCGTCCGAGGCGTACGCCAGGCGGTACTCGCCCAGCAGGTCGGCGCGCTCGGCGGCGGTCAGCGCGGCCCAGGTGCGGCCCTCACCGGGCACGGGGCGCTCACCGCTCTCGAACTGGGCGACCAGCTCGGCGATCGGGCGGGCGGTGGCGGCCTGCTCGTCGTACCAGGAGTCGAAGATCTTCAGGAAGATCCACTGGGTCCACTTGTAGTACGAGGGGTCGATGGTGGCGAACGAGCGGCGCTGGTCGTGGCCCAGGCCCAGGCGGCGGAGCTGGACCTTCATGTTGGCCATGTTGGCCTCGGTGGACACCCTCGGGTGGGTGCCGGTCTGCACGGCGTACTGCTCGGCGGGCAGGCCGAACGCGTCGAAGCCCAGGGTGTGCAGGACGTTGTGCCCGGTCATGCGCTGGTGGCGGGCGTAGACGTCGGTGGCGATGTAGCCCAGCGGGTGGCCGACGTGCAGACCCGCCCCGGACGGATAGGGGAACATGTCCATGATGAACTTGTGCGGCCGGGAGGCGACGGCCGGGCCGCCGGCCAGGTCACCGGTGGGGTTGGGCGCCTCGTAGGTGCCGTGGGCGTCCCAGAAGTCCTGCCAGCGTGCCTCGATGTCGGCGGCCATCGCCGCCGTGTAACGATGCGGGGCCGCCTGCTCGGCGGCCTGGTTCGTCTCGCTCATGTTCCTCAAAGCTCCATCGGGGTCGTCTCTGCCCACTGCCGGCCGGTCTGTGCGCGGATCGTCCGAGCGCGGCTCGTCCGGAGTGGGACGACCGGTGCGCGAAACGAAAAAGCCCCTCGCACAGGAGGGGACGCCGCGCCGACTCCGCGCGGATGGTGGGGCCCCGCGTCGGGACTGGTCAGCGCGGCTCGCTAAGCAGAAGGCGTACGGCACGCATGGCGCCAGGGTACCCCAGGGGCCGCAAGGGCCGCATCGAGGTCCGCCCACCGGACGCGCCCGCGCGAACGCCCTGCGTGACGGCGTACGCGGCTCGGTTCACGCCCCCTGCGCACCTCCTTGCGCCGTTTGCGCGGGTCCGGCTCCCGGCGCGCGGCCGCCCGTCGCGACAGCCCTGCCCGCGTCCTGGTACGGACCGCGCCGGGGGCTGGTACAGACCACTGAAGGGCTTTGCGAACGCCCGGGTTACTCCGCGTATCGCCCCTATCCCGGGCAACCCCAGAGTCAGTTGCGCACCGGCCGAACCATTAACGCCCAAAGCTCGTACCGGTTGGTATGCGTCGACTTAGCATGCGGCCACGGGACCTCTTTTCCGCACCACTGGAGTCGCCCCCCATGAACCCTCAACGCAAGAACCGCTCGTCGCCCGCGCAGGGATCCGGGTTGACCAAGCCGGTACGGGGCGGGATCGCCGCGGCCGTGCTGGTGCTCATACCCGTGCTGGCGGTCGCCGGCAGCGACGCCTTCCGCGCCGCCCTGGACTTCACCACCGGCGTCCTCTCCCTGGTGTCGCTGACCGCGTCCGTCGCCTGGGGTCTGCTGGCCACCGACCGGCTGCTGCTCTCCGTCCGCCACCGGCTGCTCGCCCAGGCGATCCACCGCACCACGGCCGTCGCCTCGCTGGGTTTCCTGCTGCTGCACGCCACGGTGAAGGTCTCGCTCGGGCACGTGGAGCTGATCGGCGCACTGGTCCCCTTCAGCCTCGGCCTGACCGGCGCGTCCGGGCTGATCGGCCTGGGCTCGCTGGCCGGGCTGCTGATGGTGGTGGCCGCGTCCACCGGGGCCGCGCGCAGCGCCCTGGCCGGCCGGGGAACGATCGCGGCCCGCTGGCGGCCGCTGCACATGCTGGCCTACCCGGCCTGGTGCTTCGCTCTGATGCACGGACTCTACGCGGGTCGCCCCGCCGCGGCCTGGGTCACCGCCCTCTACTGCCTGGCGCTCGCCGGTGTCGCCGGGGCCGTCTCGGTGCGGCTGCTGCCGCGCCCGGTGCAGGGCAGGCTGGCCGAGCGGCTGCTGGCCCTGCTCGGCCCCGGCGCCGAGCGGAACGGCTCCACCCCGCGCAGGCGGCGCGACCCCTCCGTCTCCCCGTTGCCCGGCACGGCGGACCTGCCCCCGCAGACCGCCCGGTCCGGAGCTCCCGACCGCCGGGGATCGGCCGCCCCTCCCACGGCCGGCCGCTCCGAACGGCCCGGGGAGCAGCCGTTTCCCGACGGCCTCGGCAGACCGCGCGAGCGGCCCTCCTCGCTCGCCCCACCACTCCCGGCGTTTCCTCC
>NZ_PVLV01000171.1 GCF_002982015.1 Streptomyces solincola | reverse complement strand
CCCCGCCAACACCGCCGCGGGACTGCCCCGCGCCTCGGCCGTGCTCATCCTCAACGACCCGGCCACCGGCTACCCGTTCGCCTGCCTGGAGAGCTCGATCATCAGCGCGAGCCGCACCGCGGCGTCGGCCGCGTCGGCCGCCGGGCGGCTCAGCCGGAGCCGGCCCCGGCCCCGGCGGGTCGGCTTCTTCGGCGCCGGACTGATCGCCCGGTACGCGCACACCTTCCTGACCGCCACCGGCTGGGAGTTCGACGAGATCGGGGTGTACGACACCTCCGCCGCGAGCGCGTCGGGCTTCCGGCTGTACCTGGAGCAGTCCGGCGCCGGCGGCCGGGTGACCGTGCACGGCGGCCCGGAGGAACTGGTCCGCTACAGCGACCTGGTGGTCTTCGCCACCGTCGCCGCCTCGCCGCACGTGCACGACGGCGGCTGGTTCGCCCACCACCCGGTGGTGCTGCACCTCTCGCTGCGCGACCTCGCGCCGCGGGTGCTGCTGGACGCGGTGAACGTCGTCGACGACGTCGAGCACTGCCTGCGCGCCGGCACCTCGCCGCACCTGACCGAACAGCTCACCGGATCAAGGCGGTTCGTCGCCGGGACCCTGGACGACGTGCTGGCCGGACGACTGGCCGTGCCGCCGGACCGCACCGTCGTCTTCTCCCCCTTCGGCCTCGGAGTCCTGGACCTCGCGGTCGGCAAGTACGCCTACGACCAGGTGGCGCGGTCGGGAGAACTGCACGTCGCCGACGGCTTCTTCCACGAACTGCGCCGCTACGGCTGACCCGTCCCGCGCCCCCGCCCCCCACGAGGAGGAATGAGCCGTGCCCGTCATCTCGGTCCCCCACGCCTACAACGAGGAGGACCTCTACGTCGACCTGCGGGCCCCTCTCGGCCGTCCGCTGTATCTCAAGTGCGAGGGGTTCAACTTCGCCGGCTCCATCAAGCTCAAGGCCGCCCGGGAGATGGTCGAGTCGGCCGAGCAGGCCGGCGCGCTCGGCCCCGGCTCGGTGCTGGTCGAGTCCTCCTCGGGCAACCTCGGGGTGGCGCTCGCCATGATCGCGGCCAGCAAGGGCTACGGCTTCCTGTGCGTCACGGACACCCGCTGCAACCTGGCGACCCGGCTGATGATGGAGGCGCTCGGCAGCCGGGTGCACGTGGTCGCCGAACCGTCCCCGGACGGCGGACTGCTCGGCGCGCGCCTGGCGTTCGTCCGGGCGGTGTGCGCCGCCGACCCCCGGCACGTGTGGCTCAGCCAGTACACCAACCCGGCGAACTGGCGGGCGCACTACCGCACCACCGCCCCGGCCATCGCCCGTGCCTTCCCGAAGCTGGACGTGCTCTTCGTCGGCGCCGGGACCACCGGCACCCTGATGGGCTGCGCCCGCTTCTTCCGGCAGTGGCACCGCCCGGTGCGGGTGGTGGCGGTGGACAGCGCCGGCTCGGTGAGCTTCGGCGGGCTGCCGGGGCCCCGGATGATCCCGGGCCTCGGCATGAGCGTGCCGCCGCCGCTGCTGGACGCCGCCTGGGTGGACGACGTGGTGCGGGTCGAGGAGGCCGAGACGGTGCGCACCTGCCGGGGGCTGGCCCGGCGCGGCTTCCTGTTCGGCGGCTCGACCGGCACGGTGGTCAGCGGCGCGGCGACCTGGCTGGCCGGGCACGACGTGTCCGACGAGGTGACCCCGGTGGCGATCTCCCCCGACCTGGGCGAGCGCTACCTGGACACCGTCTACCAGGCGAACTGGGTGGAGGCCCTGTACGGCCCGGACGCCCTCGCCCCGACCCTCCCGGCGGCCGCCCCGGTCAGGGCGCCCTACCACCGGGCGCCGTGACCCGGGCGCCAGCCGCCTCGGCAGCTCGCCGTGACGCCCTTGCGCCTCCGTGCGCCCACGTCGTACGGTCTGCGTCGACCGGGACTGTCAGGAAACCTTACTGACGATCGACACGACCGCGACGACCGCGACGACCAGGGGCGAGGTGCCTGCCGTGATGTCCCACCACCCCGGAAGCCACCCCGGAGGCCCCTCCGCGGGCGGCGTGCCGGGGACCCCGCGGGTGCTGCGGGCGATGAACGACCGGGCGGCGCTGGACCTGCTGCTGGCGCACGGACCGCTGAGCAGGACCCGGATCGGGGCGCTGACGGGGCTGTCCAAGCCGACCGCCTCGCAACTGCTCGCCCGGCTGGAGGCGGCCGGGCTGGTCGTCGCCGGCGGTACCAGCACCGGCCGCCCGGGGCCGGGCGCCCGGCTGTATGCGCTCGACCCGCGGGCCGGGTACGCCGCCGGGCTCGACGTCACCCCGCAGCGCATCCGGGCCGCGGTCGCCGACATCACCGGCACGGTCGTCGGCGCGCACGAGGTCCGCACCTCGCCGCGCCGGGCCGGGGACGTGCCCGCCCAGGTGGCGGGGGCGCTGGACGGCGCGGTCAAGGAGGCCGGACTGGTCCGGGCGGATGTGCACCGGGCGGTGATCGGCACCCCCGGCGCCTTCGACCCGTCCACCGGCAGGCTGCGCTACGCCTCCCATCTGCCCGGCTGGCACTCCCCCGCCCTGCTGGACGAGCTGGCGGCGGCGCTGCCGATGCCGCTCGGCTACGACAACGACGTCAACCTGGTCGCGGTCGCCGAGCGGCACGCCGGGGCGGCCCGCGGCCAGGAGGACTTCGTCCTGCTGTGGAACGGCGAGGGGCTGGGCGCTGCGCTGGTGCTGGGCGGCCGGCCGCACCGCGGCTTCACCGGTGGGGCGGGCGAGGTCGGCTTCCTGCCGGTCCCGGGCGCCGCGCTGGCGCGCGGGGTGAGCCGGAGTGGCGGCGGCGGCTTCCAGACGCTGGCCGGCGCCCAGGAACTCTCCAGGCTGGCCCGGGAGTCGGGCGTCACGGACGCGCCGCGCGGCCGCCACTCGACGGTGGCCGCCGCGCTGCTGGCCCGGGCGGCCGAGGACGACACCGGCCCGTACGGCAGGCTGCTGGACGCCTACGCGACCAGGCTGGCCACCGGACTGGCGGCGGTGACCGCCGTGGTGGACCCGGGGCTGGTCGTCCTGGCCGGTCCGGCGATCGCTCCGGGGGGTGAGCCGCTGCGCCGCCGGGTGGCGTCCGAGCTGCACGAACTGGCCGCCTCCCGACCGCGCCTGGTCCTCGGCGAGGTCACCGAGCACCCGGTGGCGCGCGGTGCGCTGGAGAGCGCGCTGGCCGCCACCCGCGACGAGGTCTTCGACACCTCCGGGCGGACGCGGCCCACCGACTGAGCCGAACCAGGACCACGAGAAGACGAGGACGGGGCAACGCAACATGAGACTGACGGTCGTGGGGGGCGGGTCCACCTACACCCCCGAGCTGGTCGACGGCTTCGCGCGGCTGCGCGAGACCCTGCCGGTCACCGAACTGGTGCTGGTCGACCCGTCGCTGGAGCGCCTTGAGCTGGTCGGCGGGCTGGCGCGGCGGATCCTGGCCAGGCAGGGGCATCCCGGCAGGGTGGTCACCACCACCGACCTGGACGCGGGCGTCGAGGGCGCCGACGCCGTGCTGCTCCAGCTCCGGGTGGGCGGGCAGGCGGCCCGGCAGCAGGACGAGACCTGGCCGCTGGAGTGCGGCTGCGTCGGCCAGGAGACCACCGGCGCGGGCGGCCTGGCCAAGGCGCTGCGTACCGTGCCGGTGGTGCTGGACATCGCCGAAAGGGTCCGCCGGGCCAACCCGGACGCCTGGATCATCGACTTCACCAACCCGGTCGGCATCGTCACCCGCGCGCTGCTCCAGGCCGGGCACAAGGCGGTCGGCCTGTGCAACGTGGCCATCGGCTTCCAGCGGAAGTTCGCCGCCCTGCTCGGCACCACCTCGGAGCGGGTCCACCTGGACCATGTCGGCCTCAACCACCTGAGCTGGGAGCTGGGCGTGCGCCTGGGCGGCCCGGACGGCGAGGACGTGCTGCCGCGCCTGCTCGCCGAGCACGGCCGGGCGATCGCGGACGACGTCAGGCTCCCGCACGCGCTGCTGGCGGGGCTGGGCGCCGTCCCGTCCTACTACCTGCGCTACTTTTACGCCCACGACGAGGTGGTGGCGGAGCTGGCCGGCAAGCCGTCCCGGGCCGCCGAGGTCGCCGCGATGGAGGAGCACCTGCTGGAGATGTACGGCGACCCGGCGCTGGACGAGAAGCCGGAACTGCTGGCGAAGCGCGGCGGCGCGTACTACTCCGAGGCCGCCGTCGATCTCGCCGCCGCCCTGCTCGGCTCCTCCCCCGGCGTGCAGGTGGTCAACACCGCCAACCGCGGCACGCTGCCCTTCCTCCCGGACGACGCGGTCGTCGAGGTGCAGGCCCGGGTGGACGGCGACGGGGCCGTGCCGCTGCCCGTGCGCCCCCTGGACCCGCTGTACGCGGGGCTGGTCGCGCAGGTGACGGCGTACGAGGACCTGGCGCTGGACGCGGCGCTGCGCGGCGGGCGCGACCGGGTCGCCAAGGCCCTGCTGGCGCACCCGCTGGTGGGCCAGTACCGGCTCGCCGACGAGCTGACGGACCGGCTGGTCGCGCACAACCGGGAGCACCTGGCATGGGCGTGACGGCCGGGCCCCGGGCCTCGGTGCTCGCCGTCGACGCGGGCAACAGCAAGTCCGACGTGGCGCTGCTGGCCGCCGACGGCACGGTGCTGGCCTCGGCGCGCGGCGGTGGTTTCCAGCCGCAGCGCACCGGTGCGGCGGCGGCCCTGGACGTGCTGGCGGCGGTCGTCGAGCGGGCCTGGGCGCAGGCCCGTGCGGCCGGGGTGGCGCCGGGCGGGGTGGAGCGGGTGTCGGCCTGTCTGGCCAACGCCGACTTCCCCGCCGAGGAGGAGGCGCTGGCGGCGGCGATCGGCGAGCGCGGTTGGGGCGGGGCGGTGAGCGTGCGCAACGACACCTTCGCGCTGCTGCGGGCTGGCGCGGACGAGCCGCGCGGGGTGGCCGTGGTGTGCGGGGCGGGCATCAACTGCGTGGGCATGCTGCCGGACGGCCGCACCGCCCGCTTCCCCGCCGTGGGCCGGATCTCCGGCGACTGGGGCGGTGGGATGGGGCTGGCCGAGGAGGCGATGTGGCACGCGGCCCGGGCCGAGGACGGCCGCGGCGCCCCCACCGCGCTGGCCGGCGCGCTGCCCGCCCGCTTCGGCCTGGACTCGATGTACGCGCTGATCGAGGCCGCGCACCTGGGGAGGGTGCGGGCCGGCTGGCGGCACGAGGTGACGCCGGAGCTGTTCGCGGTGGCGGGCGCGGGCGATCCGGTGGCGGCCGCGCTGGTGGAGAAGCTCGCGGAGGAGGTGGCGGCGATGGCGGTGATCGCGCTGACCCGGCTCGGTCTGCTCGCCGAGGAGGCGCCGGTGGTGCTCGGCGGCAGCGTCCTGGCCGCCGGGCACGCCGCCCTGGACGCGGCCGTGACCGCCCGGCTCGCGGCCCGCGCCCCGAAGGCGACGCCCCGGGTGGTGACCGCGCCCCCGGTGCTGGGCGCCGGACTGCTCGGCCTGGACGCGCTCGGCGCACCGGCGGCGGCCCGCGCCCGCCTGCGCGCGGCGTACGCCGGGGCGCCGAGCGCGTCCAGGCCGAGCAGTCCGGCGCCCAGCACC
>NZ_PVLV01000170.1 GCF_002982015.1 Streptomyces solincola | reverse complement strand
GCCCCGGCCGCGTCCACCCCGCTGCCTCCGGAGCTGGAGGCGGTCCGGGCGGCCGAGGCCACCGCGCTGTACGGCTCGCCCGCCGAGCGCCCGATGGACCAGCGCAAGACCGGGCTGATCTCGCTGGGCGACAGCGAGATCTCCGGCGAGGGCATCGGTAGATACGATCCGGCCACCAACCGGCCCGGCAACTGGTGCCACCGCTCGCCCGACGCCGCCATCCACCGCACCGGCATCCCCGCCGACGTCACCTACAACGTCTCCTGCTCGGGCGCGAGCTCCGCCAACATCGTCATCGGCGGCGGCAAGCAGT
The DNA here is from genome assembly GCF_002982015.1 of Streptomyces solincola. GTDB lineage: Bacteria > Actinomycetota > Actinomycetes > Streptomycetales > Streptomycetaceae > Streptomyces > Streptomyces solincola. The sequence continues at coordinate 7,067 of NZ_PVLV01000170.1, read as the reverse complement.
ACGCCGACGAGCTGGTGCAGAGCGACAACCTGGCCGTCAAGGCCCGCAACACCCGGATCAAGATGGTGCTGCTGGTCTCCGGGGCCAACGACGACCTGCAGTTCGGCCCGGTGATGACCGACTGCGTCGTCCGCTACCTCACCCTCCAGGGCCCCTGCGAACCGAAGTACGCCGGCGGCTGGCAGGCCCGGGTCGACGCGCTCGTCCCCAAGGTCGAGCGGACCGTCACCGACCTGCGCACCGTGATGCGCGGCGCCGGGTACGCCGACGGCGACTACAAGCTCGTCCTGATGGGCTACCCCAGCCCCATCGGCCCCGACTTCGGCGACAACCCGAACTTCCCCGGCAAGCTGGCCTGCGGCGGCCTCGGCTACGACTCCGACACCGTCTGGGGCCGGAACACCGCCGTGCCCGCCTTCGAGCGCGGCATGCGCCGGGCGGCCGCGAACACCGGCGCCCACTACCTGGACAACTCGCGGCTCTTCCACGGCCACGAGGTCTGCATGGACAGCGCCTGGGCCCGCGGCCTCTACATCGACCTCACCAAGCCCGGACTGCCCGACGAGAACTCCGTCCGCCAGTCCTTCCACCCCAACGGCGCCGGCCACGCGGCCTTCGCCTCCTGCCTCACCCAGTTCGACGCGGCCGGGGTGCGCGAGGCGAGCTGCGCCGACCCCGCCTCCACCGGCAGCCCGGCGCTCTACCCGCTCGCCTGGGACGACGCCTTCGTCCCGCTGCGCGGCGAGGCCACCGGCTCCTGCCTGGACGTCAACGCCGCCCGCAGCCGCAACGGCACCGCGGTCGGCGGCTGGGACTGCCACGGCGGCCGCAACCAGCAGTGGTGGTACGACGCCGGGCGCGGCTCGCTGCACACCGCGCTCACCCACGACCGCTGCCTGGACGTGCCGGGGGCCGCGTACACCCCGGGCACGGCCCTGGTGCTGTGGAACTGCTCGGGCGCGGCCAACCAGCGCTTCGTCCGGGTCTCCGGCACCCTGCGCCCGGCCGCCGCGACCGGGCTCTGCCTGACCCTGGCGGCGCGGCAGGACCCGCTGCGCCTCCAGCCCTGCGACGGCTCGGCCGGGCAGCGCTTCGCCTAGACGGCCCGCCGGCAAGAAGGGCGCGGCCCCCGCTCTCGTACGCCTACGGGAGCGGGGGCCGCGACCCGGTGGTCCGGCGGCGTCTCAGCCGCGCACCGGGATGGAGGTGAACGTCGGCTGCGGGGCCGGGTCCTGGAAGAAGTCGTTGCCCTTGTCGTCCACCACGATGAACGCCGGGAAGTCCTCGACCTCGATCTTCCAGACCGCCTCCATGCCGAGCTCCTCGTACTCGACGACCTCGACCTTCTTGATGCAGTCCTGGGCGAGCCGGGCCGCCGGGCCGCCGATCGAGCCCAGGTAGAAGCCGCCGTGGCTGCCGCAGGCGTCGGTGACCTGCTTGCTGCGGTTGCCCTTGGCCAGCATCACCTTCGAGCCGCCGGCCGCCTGGAACTGCTCCACGTAGGAGTCCATCCGCCCGGCCGTGGTCGGCCCGAACGACCCGGAGGCGTACCCCTCGGGGGTCTTGGCCGGGCCGGCGTAGTAGACGGGGTGGTCCTTGAGGTACTGCGGCATCTCCTCGCCCGCGTCCAGCCGCTCCTTGATCTTGGCGTGCGCGATGTCGCGCGCCACCACCAGCGGGCCGGACAGCGACAGCCGGGTCTTGACCGGGTACTTCGCCAGCTCGGCCAGGATGGCGTCCATCGGCTGGTTGAGGTCGATCCGCACCACGTCGCCGGCCTCGTCGAGCTGGGCGTCGGTGGTGTCGGGCAGGAAGCGCGCCGGGTCGGTCTCCAACTGCTCCAGGAAGACGCCCTCGGCGGTGATCTTGGCGACGGCCTGGCGGTCGGCCGAGCAGGAGACGGCGATGGCGACCGGGCAGGAGGCGCCGTGCCGGGGCAGCCGCACCACCCGCACGTCGTGGCAGAAGTACTTGCCGCCGAACTGCGCGCCGATGCCGATCCGCTGGGTCAGCTCGAAGACCTTCTGCTCCAGGTCCTCGTCCCGGAAGCCGTGGCCCAGCTCCGAGCCCTCGGCGGGCAGCTCGTCCAGGTAGTGCGCGGAGGCGTACTTGGCGGTCTTCAGCGCGTACTCGGCCGAGGTGCCGCCGACCACGATCGCCAGGTGGTACGGCGGGCAGGCCGACGTCCCCAGCGAGCGGATCTTCTCCTCCAGGAACCTCATCATGGAGGCCTCGTTGAGGACCGCCTTGGTCTCCTGGTAGAGGAACGACTTGTTGGCGCTGCCGCCGCCCTTGGCCATGAACAGGAACTTGTAGGCGCCGCCGTCGGTCGCGTACAGCTCGATCTGCGCCGGCAGGTTGGAGCCGGTGTTCTTCTCGTCCCACATGGTCAGCGGCGCCATCTGCGAGTACCGCAGGTTGAGCCGGGTGTAGGCGTCGTGGATGCCGTGCGACAGCGCCTCCTCGTCGCCGCCCGAGGTCAGCACGTTCTGCCCGCGCTTGCCCATCACGATCGCGGTGCCGGTGTCCTGGCACATCGGCAGCACCCCGGCCGCCGCGATGTTGGCGTTCTTCAGCAGGTCCAGGGCCACGAACTTGTCGTTGGCCGAGGCCTCCGGGTCGTCGATGATCCGGCGCAGCTGGGCCAGGTGGGCCGGGCGCAGGTAGTGCTGGATGTCGTGGATCGCCTCGGCGGCAAGCGTGCGCAGCGCCTCCGGCTCGACCCGGAGGAACGTACGGCCGTCGGCCTCGAAGGTGGACACACCCTCGGACGTCACCAGCCGGTAGGGCGTGGTGTCCTCTCCCAGCGGGAGCAGATCGGAGTACGCAAACTCTGGCATCGCGGCCATTCCTCACTCGGCAGACAGCCCGCCGCCTCCGTTGGCGGGAGCGCCCTCCAGCCTAGGACGCCGCTTGTCGATCTCCCAGGTGAGGCCACCCTCACCAGTGCCCGCCCGGCGCCCTCCGGGGCGTCCCCTAGGGGGCGCGCCCCCTTCTCGCGATCTATCGCGTTTCGCTACGCTGCCGTCGTGGACCCCGACAAGCAGCCCGAGAAGCAGCCCGCGCAGCCGTCCTCCCCGCCGCCCGCCCCCGCGCCGCAGGGCATGCGGGCCTCCGACGCGGACCGCGACCGCACCGCCGACATCCTGCGCGACGCCCTGGCCGAGGGGCGGATCGACGCCGAGGAGCACTCCGAGCGGATCGACGCCGTCTACCGGGCGAAGACCGTCGCCGAGCTCCGGCCGCTGGTCCAGGACCTGCCCGCGGTGCGGACCGGCCCGCGCCCGCACGCGGCCGGGGCGACCCTGGAGGAGAGCGCGGACGGCGGCCCGTCCGAGAAGCTGATCGCCGTGCTGTCCAGCTCCACCCGCAAGGGGCGGTGGCGGATCGGGCGCCGCACGCACGCCGTCGCCGTCTTCGGCAGCGTCGAGATCGACCTCACCCAGGCCGTCTTCACCCAGCGGCTGACCGTCATCGAGGCGACCGCCGTGTTCGGCAACGTCGAGGTCCGGGTGCCGGAGAACGTCACCCTGCGCGGCAGCGGCAGCGGTCTGCTGGGCAACTTCGAGGTCGCCTCGCTGGAGGCCGGCGACCCGGAGGCGCCGGTCGTCGTCGTCAACGGCTTCTCGGTGCTCGGCAACATCGAGGCCCGCGCCAAGCGCGGCCGGCGCGTCGCCGACCTGCACGCCCGGATGCGCAAGCACCTCGGCGGCTGACCCCGCGGGCGCACCGGCGGCGTGAACTCCCCTGCCCGCCTTCGGCGTTCCGTTTCGGCCGGACGGCGGCCGGACGCCGATGCCGCGGGCCACGCAGCGCTTAGGCGTACGCACAGCGGGTAGGGCTTGCTCCGTCGCCTCTTCTCGCTCGCGAGGCCGCCGCCGCAGTCGTCGTCGTCAGGAGTAGACCGTGCTGCCACTGCCGCATCAGCCCCTCCAGACCGCCGCAACCGCCCCGTCCGAGCGCCTGTCGTCGCGCGAGGAGCAGGACGGGCCGTGGCACTCGGAGGCGGTCTGCCGCCGGGACGAGGCCGGTCTGTTCTTCGCGCCGTCCAAGGAGCCCACGGCGGCCCGGCTGGCGCGCGAGGAGGCCGCCAAGCGCGTCTGCGCCCGCTGCCCGGTGATGATCGAGTGCCGTGAGCACGCACTGCTCCAGCCCGAGCCGTACGGCGTGTGGGGCGGCCTGACCGCCGCCGAGCGCCGGGTGGTGCTCGCCCGCCGCCGGCGGCGCGAGGTGGAGCTGCGCAAGGCCGCGTCCGCCGACCGGCAGGTCGCCGCCGCCGGCTGAGCGCGGACGCTTTCGGTACGCGACGAGGCGCCCCCACCGCACACGGGGGCGCCTCGTCGCGTACCGGGGCCGCGGGCCTCAGCCCGCGGCCGTCACTTCGCCCGGTCGAAGTCGATCTGGCTGTAGGCGCGCAGCTTGGACAGCCGGTGCGTGGAGTCGATCTGCCGGATCGTGCCCGACTTGGACCGCATGACCAGCGAGGAGGTGGTCGCGGTCTCGGCCCGGTAGCGCACCCCGCGCAGCAGCTCGCCGTCGGTGATGCCGGTGGCGACGAAGAACACGTTCTCCCCGCTGACCAGGTCGGTCGTGGTGAGCACCCGGTCCAGATCGTGGCCGGCGTCCAGCGCCCGCTGCCGCTCCTCGTCGTCCTTGGGCCACAGCTTGCCCTGGATCACGCCGCCCAGGCACTTGATGGCGCAGGCGCTGATGATCCCCTCGGGGGTGCCGCCCACCCCCATCAGCATGTCCACGCCGGTGCCCTCGCGCACGGCCATGATCGAACCGGCCACGTCGCCGTCCGAGATGAACTTGATCCGGGCGCCGGTCTCCCGGATCTCCTTGACGATGCCCTCGTGCCGGGGGCGGTCCAGGATGACCACGGTGACGTCCTCGGGCGAGGACTTCTTCGCCTTGGCGACCCGGCGGATGTTCACCGACACCGGGGCGTTGATGTCCACGTAGTCGGCCGCCTCCGGGCCGGTGACCAGCTTGTCCATGTAGAAGACCGCGGACGGGTCGAACATGGTGCCCCGGTCCGCGGCGGCCAGCACGGCGATCGCGTTGGGCATGCCCTTGGCGGCGAGCGTGGTGCCGTCGATCGGGTCCACGGCGATGTCCACCTCGGCGCCGGTCCCGTCGCCGATGCGCTCGCCGTTGAACAGCATGGGCGCCTCGTCCTTCTCGCCCTCGCCGATGACGACCACACCGTTCATCGAGACCGTGTGGACCAGGGTGCGCATGGCGCGCACCGCCGCGCCGTCGGCGCCGTTCTTGTCGCCCCGGCCCGTCCAGCGGCCGGCCGCCATCGCGGCTGCCTCGGTGACCCGCACCAGCTCCAGGGCCAGGTTGCGGTCGGGGGCCTCGGGGGAGACCTCGAGCTCGGACGGCAGATGGTTCTCGGTCATCGGAACGCACCTTTCTGTACGGCGGCGGCCGCAGGTAAGAAGAGGGTGCTGTGACTCTATCGGTAGGTCGACAAACTGAGCAGAGGGCCCCACGGATGAGCGGCCGGCCCTGATGCGACCATAGACCCGTGGCAGGTATGCGAGGCAAGCAGACAGTGCGCGGGATGTTCCAGTCGATGGCGGTCATCCTCGCCGCGGCGGGCGTGATCTACCTCTTCGTCCCGCACGACGAGAACGCCGACCCCATCAAGCCGGTCGACTACCGGGTGGAGCTGGTGACGGCCCAGCGCGCGGCGCCGTACCCGGTGCTGTCCCCCCAGGGCCTGCCCGCCGGCTGGAAGCCGACCTCGGTCTCCTACGAGCGGCGCAGCGGCGACGCCTGGCACCTCGGCTACCTCACGCCGGACCGCCAGTACGCGGCGGTGGAGCAGTCCACGGCCTCCCCGGTGAAGTACATCGACTCCGTCACCCGCGGGGCCCGGGACACCGGCGCCACCCGGGAGGTGGCGGGCCGCGCCTGGCAGCACTGGGAGGGCCCCAAGTACGACGCGCTGGTGCTGCGCGAGAAGGGCGTCACCACCGTCGTCGCCGGCACCGCGACGGAGGGGCAGCTCGCCGAACTGGCCACCGCCCTGCGCCCCGCGCCGAAATCCTCCTGAGGTCCCGCGAGGCCCCGTGCGNNCCGTGCGCTCTGCGCAGGTGCTCAGACGCTGGTGATGACCTCGTCGAAGGCCAGTCGCGGGCTGCGCGGGAACCAGGCGTCCTCGCCCGGCTTGCCGATGTTGACGATCATCAGCGGGGTGTGGTCGTCGTCCAGGAACTCCTTCTGGACGGCGGCGAAGTCGAAGCCGGTCATCGGGCCGGCGGCCAGCCCGGCGGCGCGCACGCCGACGATGAAGTAGCCGGCCTGGAGGGTGGCGTTCAGCGCGGCGGCCTGCTCGCGCACCGGGCGCTCGGTGAAGAACACGTCCTTGGCCTGCGGGAAGTGCGGCAGCAGCGCCGGCAGTTCGTCGTGGAACTCGTTGTCCGCGGCCAGGATGGCGACGAGCGGGGCGGCCGCGGTCTTGGGCTGGTTGCCCTCGGCCATCAGCGGCACCAGGCGCTCGCGGGCCTCGGCGGAACGGACCAGCACGATGCGCAGCGGCGACTGGTTGAACGCGGTCGGCCCGTACTTCACCAGGTCGTAGATCGCCTGGATCTGCTCCTCGGTGACCGGCTCGTCGGTGAAGGTGTTCGCGGTGCGAGCCTCACGGAAGAGCAGGTCCTGGGCGGCGGGGTCGAGCACGAGGGACATGGTGCGGTGCCTTTCGGGCGACGTACGGTGAACCAGTTGGCTTCACCGTACACCCGGATAGATTAACTTTCAACTATCAGGTGCGGGGCGGCCCGCCTCCCCCGTGAAGCAGTACCCCGGGCGCTCAGTCCTCCCGCCCGCCTCCGTGCCCCTCCGGCTCGGCCAGGGCGGCGTCCAGGCGGGCGCGGGCGCCCTCCAGCCAGTGCCGGCACACCCGGGCCAGCTCCTCGCCGCGCTCCCAGAGCGCCAGCGACTCCTCCAGCGTGGTGCCGCCCGCCTCCAGCCTGCGCACCACCTCGATCAGCTCGTCGCGCGCCTGCTCGTAACCGATCGCGGCCGCCTGCGCCCCGGCGCCCGCGCCCGCC
>NZ_PVLV01000016.1 GCF_002982015.1 Streptomyces solincola | reverse complement strand
GTTCCGCCAGGGCACCCTGGACGTCCGCTGCGAACTGGACGCGAAGCCCGCCGGCCACATCGGCTTCCTCCGCGTCTACGTCCCCGGCCCCGACACGGCCCCGGACACCCGCCCCCGCGAGGCCCTGACCGCCTTCGTCACCGACGAGAAGGGCGCCGCGAAGGCCCGCTACACCACCCCGGACCTCCCCGGCGCCCCCTCCAACGCCTCCACCGAGGTCGCCTACACCGTCACCGACGACATCCTCGGCGCCAAACCCGAACGCGCCCTCGCGGTCGCCACCCCCAAGGGCCCCGTCATCCTCCACCTCGGCGGCCTCGACGCCGCCGAACACCAGGCCATGCTCCCGGCCTTCGAGCGGGCGAAGCGGACGGTGCGGGTGGGTCACTAGGGCCGGGACGGTGATCCTGCCCCCTGGAGCCCCTCCCCTTCGAGGCGCTCAGTCGACCGGCAGACCCAGTGCCCTGAGCGTCCCCGGGGAGACATGGACGCCGTCGAGTGCGTCGACGAGCCGGAGGGCCCGTTCCGCGATCGCCATGTCCTGCGGAACGTCGGGCACCGGTTCGCCGATGCCCCTCAGGAACGCAAGGACCTGGCACCACCGGTAGAACACCGTTCCTTCGTCGGATTCGGGCGCCGGGAAGTGGGGGTCCCTGGAGAGCCGGTCCAGCGATTGCACGGTCTGTCCACTGCGCTGAGCGGCTTCGTCGAGGGTCACGGTGTCGGGCAGGCTGACACCGACGCCCGCAGTCCGTGGATGAGCCGGATGCGCTTACGGCGTCGGCGACAGCGTCCAAGAGGGTCGGAGGCTCGATGTCGCAGGCCAGCTCCCGGAGTGGACCGGAGTCCGCGCTCTGCGGGTGAGCCGCCGGATCGTCCGGGGCCAGCACGTAGGAGATCGCCCCGTCGGCAAGGGCGTCGCAGTGGTCGAAGGCGTCAGCCTGCTCACGGGTGAGACGATCCAGGGGATGCCGAGGCCGGTGCCGGCCGACGGGCCCCGGCCTCGTCCGTAGGGCATGCGGTGAGGCAACCGGTCGTCAGGCCGTGCCGCTCACCACCACTGCGCCCTGGGCCGGGGAGGTGGCGATCCGGGCGGTGCGGCAGGTTCCCGAGGCCAGGAGGGCGGCGGCGACCTGCGCTGCCGCGGCGGGGTCCTCGACCAGGAAGGCGGTGGTGGGGCCGGAGCCGGAGACGAGGGCGGCGAGGGCGCCGGCGGTGAGGCGGTCGAACTCGGCGTAGACGGCGGGGGTGGAGAGGCCGCCGTCGGCGACGGCGAAGACCCAGTGGAAGTCGCCGCCGACCGGCAGGGCGGTGAGGTGTTCGCCGCGGCCGGTGCCGAGGGCGGCGCCGCCGAGGAGGGAGAAGGGCACGTCGCTGCCCAGGTCGGCGCAGAGGGAGAGGAGTTCCTCGCGGGGGGTGGACAGGCCCCAGAGGGTGTCGCAGGCGAGGAGGGCGGCGGCGCCGTCGGCGCTGCCGCCCGCCATGCCGCCGGCGACCGGGATGTCCTTGGCGATGTGCAGGTGCACGTCGGGTGCGATGCCGTGCCGGGCGGCGAGCGCCTCGGCGGCACGGGCGGCGAGGTTGGTGCGGTCCAGGGGCACCTGGTGGGCGTCGGGGCCCGAGCAGGTCACCCGTACCCCGCCGGGTGACTCCACGGCCGTCACCTCGTCGTACAGGGAGACGGCGAGGAACACGTTGGCGAGGTCGTGGTAGCCGTCGGGGCGGGCGCCGCCCACGGCCAGTCGGACGTTGACCTTGGCGGGGACCCGGACGGTCACCGACGTACGCCTATCGGTGGTGGTGCTCACGCTTCCTTGGCCTCCGCGATCCGGGCGAACTCTTCGACGGTGAGGGATTCCCCGCGCGCCTGCGGGGAGACGCCGGCGGCGGTCAGGGCCCGCTCGGCGGCGGCCGGGGAGCCGGCCCACCCGGCGAGCGCGGCCCGCAGGGTCTTGCGGCGCTGGGCGAAGGCCGCGTCGATGACGGAGAAGACCTCGCGCTTGGTGGCGGTGGTGGCCACGGGGGCGGTGCGGCGGACCAGGGAGACCAGGCCGGAGTCGACGTTGGGGGCCGGCCAGAAGACGTTGCGGCCGATGGCGCCGGCCCGTTTGACCTCCGCGTACCAGTTGGCCTTGACCGAGGGCACTCCGTAGACCTTGTTGCCGGGGCGCGCGGCGAGCCGGTCGGCGACCTCCGCCTGGACCATGACGAGGGTGCGCTCGATCGTCGGGAAGCGGTCCAGCATGTGGAGGAGGACCGGCACGGCGACGTTGTAGGGGAGGTTGGCGACCAGGGCGGTGGGCGCGGGGGCGGGCAGTTCGTCGACCAGCATCGCGTCGGAGTGGACGAGCGAGAAGCGGTCGGCGCGGGCGGGCATGCGGGCCGCGACGGTGGAGGGGAGCGCGGCGGCCAGCACGTCGTCGATCTCGACGGCGGTGACCCGGTCGGCGGCTTCGAGCAGCGCGAGGGTGAGAGAGCCGAGCCCGGGGCCGACCTCCACGACGACGTCGTCCGGCCGGACCTCGGCGGTGCGCACGATGCGGCGCACGGTGTTGGCGTCGATGACGAAGTTCTGGCCGCGCTGCTTGGTCGGCCGCACGCCCAGCGCGGCGGCCAGCTCGCGGATGTCGGCGGGGCCGAGGAGGGCGTCGGGCTCAGTGGTGCTCACCGATACAGCCTACGGGGCGGGGGGACGGCGCCCGTCAACGGACGGCGGCATCCCACCACACGGCCCCGGTCCACCGGAGACGGCCCCGCCCCACCACGCCGCCCTGACCCGCCACACGGCCTCATCCCCGCAGCCGGCCGCCGCAGTGCGGCCAGGGGCTCGCGCCGCGCTGCACGTACAGCTTCTTCGCCCGGTAGGTCTGCTCGGCGGCGGGCGCCTGCTGCGCGGTGCCGCTGCCGCCGAGCGCCCGCCAGGTCCCCGGGTCGAACTGGTACAGCCCGCCGTAGGTGCCCGAGGGGTCCACCGCGTCCGCCCGGCCGCCGGACTCGCAGGCCGCCAGCGCCGCCCAGTCCAGGCCGTCCGCGCCGGCGACGGCGGTGACCGCCGGTCGGGGGCGGCTGCCCGCCCGCACCAGCCGGCTGACCGGTTCGCGGACGATCTCGTCGGCGACCACCCGGGGCCGCTGCCGGACGCCGTTGACGGTGCGCAGGGCGTAGGTGATGCGGCGCACGCCCGCCCGGCCCTGGCGCTCCACCACCTCCGTACCGGCGTACAGCTCCGGGTCTGCGGTCCGCTCGACGGCGTACGGCACCGGTTCCTCGCGCACCTCGCGCCCGTCGGTGATCCGCATGACGGTGACGGTCTGGCCGTCGTGCGGGAAGCTGCCGGGCGGTACGGAGGTGGTGTCCTGCCCGGCCAGGGTGATCCCGGCCTGGGCGAGCGCCTCGCCGACGGTGGCGGCGTTGGTGCGGACGGTGCGCTCGCGCCCGTCGGCGAGGAAGGTCACCGCGCGCTCGGTCCGCACGACCAGGGTGAGTCCGGAGCGCGGGACGGGGGCGGTGCGGGGAGTGGAGAGGTACGCGCCGGAGGCCCGTACGCCGATCCGGCGCAGGGCCTCCTCCACGGTGTGCGCGGTGGTCCACAGTTCGCGGCGGCGGCCGTCCAGGGTGAGGGCGATGGGCCGGCCGTAGCGCAGCTCGACCGCGTCGCCGTCGGCGAGCGCGCCGCCGGCCGCGCGGGAGGTGACGGTGTCGTGCGGGCCGGCCGTCAGGCCCTCCTCCTCCAGCAGTTCGGAGACGTCGTCGGCGAAGGTGTGCAGGGTGCGGGGCGGGCCGCCGTCCACGGTCAGCTCGACCGCCTTGTCGTCGGCGACGAAGGCGGTGGTGCCGCCGGCCAGGAAGGCGACCACGAGCGCCTGCGGGACCAGCCGCCACAGCCCCTCCGGCCCGCTCGGCTCGGCAGCCCGCCGCCGTCGTCCGGCGGCCCCGGTCCGTCCGGCGGCCGGCGGCCCGGAGATCGGGGACGGCGGCGCGGGGGCCGGAGGCGGCGGCGACCCGTGCAGCGGGTAGGGCGACGGCGACCCGTGCAGCGGGTAGGGCGACTCGGGCTGCGGGTACGGCGGGGCCGCCTGAGGCCCGTACGACGGCTCCCCGCTCCCGTACGCGCGCCCGTACGACGGCTCCGGCGGCGCGGGCGCGGGGCGGTGGTCGTCGATCACCGGCGGCGGGCCGAAGCCGGGCGCGGGCTCGTACTCGTACGCGTACGTGGCGGAGGTGCTCACGAGGCCGGGACCCTAGCGGAGGCCCGGTCACTCTCCCAAACGTCACGGTCACGCGGTGTGGCGGAGTCCGCGGACGGGCGCGCCGCCCTCAGTAGTCGAAGGCGCGCGCGGTGTTGACGGCGATCGCGCTCGCCATCGTCTCCTCGTCGACGCCCCGCACCTGGGCCATCGCGCGCACCGTGATCGGGATCAGGTACGGCGCGTTGGGCCGGCCGCGGTAGGGCGCGGGGGTGAGGAAGGGGGCGTCCGTCTCCACCAGGACCAGCTCCAGCGGGGCGACCGCGAGGGCGTCCCGCAGAGGCTGGGCGTTCTTGAAGGTGACGTTGCCGGCGAAGGACATGAAGTAGCCGGCGTCCGCGCAGGCGCGGGCCATCTCGGCGTCGCCCGAGTAGCAGTGGAAGACGGTCCGCTCCGGGGCGCCTTCCTCGGCGAGGACGCGCAGCACGTCCGCGTGCGCTTCGCGGTCGTGGATGACCAGGGCCTTGCCGTGCCGCTTGGCGATCTCGATGTGGGCGCGCAAGGAGCGTTCCTGCGCGGCCATGCCCTCCGGGCCGGTGCGGAAGTAGTCGAGCCCGGTCTCGCCGACGGCCCGCACCTGCGGCAGCGCGGCCAGCAGGTCGATCTCGGCGAGGGCGTCGTCCAGGGCCGCGTCCCCGCCGGCCTCCCGGGCCCCCTGACGGGACCAGCCGTCCTCGTCCCCGTGGACGATCCGCGGGGCCTCGTTGGGGTGCAGTGCCACCGCCGCGTGCACGGCGGCGTGGGCGGCGGCCGTCTCCGCGGCCCAGCGGGAGCCCTTGAGGTCGCAGCCCACCTGGACGACCGTGTCGACGCCGACCGCGGCGGCCCTGGCGAGGGCCTCCTCGACGGTGCCGGGCTGCATGTCCAGGTGGGTGTGGGAGTCGGCGACCGGTACACCGAGAGGTTCGGGCAGCGGCGGCGGGGCGTCCTTGGCACTCATGCCCTGATCGTACGAAAGACCGTGCCGCGGCAGCCCCCGGGCGGCCCCGCTCGGCCCCGGGCGGCTGCCTGCGGTGGAAGGACCGTGGCGGTGGAAGGACTACTTCCGGTGGAAGGGCTACTTCCGGTGGAAGGCGTGCAGCAGGTCCGACAGGTGCCAGTGGTGCGGCTCCTTGCGCCGGCCGGTGGGGGCGGCGTCGACAGCGGCGGCGGGCTCGGACGCCGCGGGCTCCGGCGCGGACGCGGCGGAGGGGTACACCGCCGGGAGGGGGCCGGCGGCCGGCACGGCGGCCTGGCGGGCGAGCAGGTCGAGGACCGAGGAGACCTGGCCGGAGCGCATGATGCGCACCACGTGGCTGCCGCAGTTGTCGCAGGCGGGCTGGGACAGCGGCGAGGCGACCCGCCGTCCGCCGTCCGCGCGGTAGACCACGAACTCGTGGCCGCTGACGTCGGTGTGGTGCTCTATGTCGTACGCCTGCTCCCAGCCGTGCCCGCACTTCAGGCAGGCGAAGGCGTACGCCTCGTGTCCGACCGGGGTGCTCGCGATCTCGGTCATGCCGGCTCCTTCCACTGAGGACCACGGCGGACCCGTCGCGTCGAGGAGTCCGCCGCCGCCCGCCCGCAGGCGGGTCCCAGAGGAGGGACCTTCCGCGACGGGCCGCTGATGACAGTGGACGCCCTCACCGGCGGGAGCGCTAAGGCATCTGCCGATTCATCGAACCGATTTGGGGCTTCCCATACCGGAAGGCCCCCGAAAGGCCCCTTCCGGGGTGTTCTCTTTGCTTTTCACGATAGGGCTTTACCGTTCGCGGAGCCTTCCGGAGAGGCGTTCTTTGCCGCCACGACGGCATCGAAGACCTCGCGCTTGGGTAGGCCCGCCTCGACGGCGACCGCCGCGATGGCCTCCTTGCGCCGCTCCCCCGCCTCCTCGCGCACCCGCACCCTGCGCACCAGCTCGGCCGGGTCGAGATCGGCCGGTCCCGGCTCGGGCGCGCCCTCCACCACGACGGTGATCTCACCGCGTACGCCGTCGGCCGCCCAGCGGGCCAGCTCGGCCAGCGGGCCGCGCTTGACCTCCTCGTAGGTCTTCGTCAGCTCCCGGCAGACGGCGGCCCGCCGCTCGGCCCCGAACACCTCGGCCATCGCCGCGAGGGTGTCGTCGAGCCGGTGCGGGGCCTCGAAGTAGACCAGGGTGCGGCGCTCACCGGCGACCTCGCGCAACCGGCCGAGCCGCTCGCCCGCCTTGCGCGGCAGGAAGCCCTCGAAGCAGAAGCGGTCCACCGGCAGTCCGGACAGCGCCAGCGCGGTCAGCACGGCGGACGGGCCGGGCACGGCGGTGACCTTGACGTCCCGCTCCACGGCGGCGGCGACCAGCCGGTAGCCGGGGTCGGAGACGGACGGCATGCCCGCGTCGGTGACCAGCAGCACCCGGGCCCCGCCCGCCAGCGCCTCCACCAGCTCGGGGGTGCGGGCGGACTCGTTGCCCTCGAAGTACGACACGATCCGGCCGGTGGGCTGCACGCCCAGCGCGCCGGTCAGCCGGCGCAGCCGCCGGGTGTCCTCGGCGGCGACCACGTCGGCGGCGGCCAGCTCGGCGGCCAGCCGCGGCGGGGCGTCGGCGGTGTCCCCGATCGGCGTGCCGGCGAGCACCAGCACGCCGCCCGCGCCGGTGTGCTGGGGCGCGCCGGGCGCCGCCGCCTCATCCGTACGGTTTTCTGTCTCCGCGTCCCAGTCCGTTCCTGTCACACGGGTCATCCTCGCAGCCCGGACGCACGACGCGCACAGGCCGGTTCCCTACGATGGCGCGGTGACCAAGACTGCGCCTGAGGCTGCTGAGGCTGTGCACGGGCCCGACGCCGGGGCGGAGCCGCCGTCGTGGCGGCACCGCCTGCGCCGCTTCGGCTATGCGCCGCCGGCGTCGGCGGGACTGCGGGAGCGGCTGGTACCGCCGTACGCCCGCCCGTCGACACGGCTCTGGGCGCTGTTCGGTATGGGACCGGACGGGGCCGAGCGGGTGTGGCGGCTGTGGGCGTGGGGCGGTCCGCTGCTGGTGGCGCTGGTCGCCGGGGTGCTGCGGTTCTGGCGCCTGGGCGAGCCGAAGGCGGTGATATTCGACGAGACGTACTACGCGAAGGACGCCTGGGCGCTGATCCACCAGGGCTACGAGGGGTCTTGGCCGAAAGACGTCGACAAGTCGATCCTGGCGAACCCGGACGCGGTCCCGGTGCCGGCCGATCCCGGCTATGTCGTGCACCCGCCGGTCGGGAAGTGGGTGATCGGGCTCGGCGAGTGGATGTTCGGGTTCGACCCGTTCGGCTGGCGGTTCATGATGGCGGTGCTCGGCACGCTGTCGGTGCTGATGCTCTGCCGGATCGGGCGGCGGCTGTTCCGCTCGACGTTCCTCGGCTGCCTGGCGGGCGCGCTGCTCGCGGTGGACGGGCTGCACTTCGTGATGAGCCGCACCGCGCTGCTCGACCTGGTCGTCATGTTCTTCGTGGTGGCCGCGTTCGGCTGCCTGCTGGTGGACCGGGACCGCGCCCGCGCCCGGCTCGCCGCCGCCCTCCCCTTCGACGCGGCCGAGGGCGTGCTGCGCCCCGATGCCGACGTCGCGGCCCGGCTGGGACTCGGCGTGCGCCCGTGGCGGCTGACCGCCGGGCTGATGCTGGGGCTGGCGGCGGCCACCAAGTGGAACGGCCTGTTCGTCCTGGCGGCGTTCGGCCTGATGACCGTCCTGTGGGACGTGGGCGCCCGCCGCACCGCGGGTGCGGTCCGCCCCTACGTCACCGTGCTCCGCCGCGACCTGGTCCCCGCCTTCGTCTCCACCGTGCCCGTGGCGCTCGCCACCTACCTGGCCTCCTGGTCCGGCTGGATCGCCACCGACCGCGGCTACTTCCGCGACTGGGCGGCCACCGAGGGCAGGGGCGGCCCGTGGTCCTGGCTGCCGGACTGGCTGCGCAGCCTGTGGCACTACGAGACGCAGGTCTACCAGTTCCATGTGGATTTGACCTCCGGGCACACCTACCAGTCCAACCCGTGGAGCTGGATCGTCCTGGGCCGCCCGGTCTCCTACTTCTACGAGGACCCGGCCCCCGGCGCCGACGGGTGCCCGGCCGGCACCGCCGAGAAGTGCGCCCGCGAGGTCCTCGCCATCGGCACCCCGCTGCTGTGGTGGGCGGCCTGTTTCGCCCTCGCCTACGTCCTGTGGCGCTGGCTCTTCCGCCGCGACTGGCGGGCCGGCGCGATCCTCTGCGGCGTCGCGGCCGGCTGGCTGCCCTGGTTCCACTACCAGGAGCGCACGATCTTCCTCTTCTACGCGGTCGTCTTCGTGCCGTTCCTCTGCCTCGCCGTCGCCATGCTCGCCGGCGCCCTCCTCGGCCCGCCCGGCACCGGCCCGGCCGCCGAACGCCGCCGCACCCTCGGCGCCGTCGGCGTCGGCGTGCTGGTCCTGCTGATCGTATGGAACTTCATCTACTTCTTCCCCCTGTTCACCGCCCAGCCCATCCCGCTGGACGACTGGCGGGGGCGGATGTGGCTGGACACCTGGGTCTAGCGGAGGGAGAGGCGGCCGGGCGCCTCACCGGCGCTTGGTGCGGCCGAACCGCCAGGCCGTGAAGTGCGTGTAGCCGATCTGGCTCCAGAAGTCGGACATGGCCTCGGCGTCCCCGCTCACGGTGTTCTCCGGGTCGGCGAAGAGGACCTGCCCGGAGTGCCGGTCGCGGAGCGCGAGCACCGCGTGCCCGCGGTCACCCTCCCAGGCCCGGATCTCGTACAGGGTGCCGAGCGGTTCGCGGCCGAGCCGCCGCTCGATGTCGGCGACGGTGGCGTCCCGCAGTTCGGGCCGGCCGAGGCGCGCGGTGCGCCCGGCCTCGTCGGCGAAGGAGTCGTACTCCTGCCTGGTGGCGCCCAGGGGGACGGTGGGAACGGTCGGGCGCCCGGCCAGCGTCCGCAGGGCGGAGTACGCGGTGGTGTAGCACAGTCCGGGCAGACCGCGCGGGCGGACGAGTCGGTGCCGGGCGTCCTCGACCCACCTGAGGAGCCGGCGCGGGTCCGAGGCGTCGACGTCCCGGGGAAGGGGCCGCTCCTCCGTCCAGCGCCGGAGCGCGGCCTGCTGGTGCTGGGCCGGGGACTGGGGTGCGACGGCGCGCCCGCCCCGGTCCGTGCCGTGCCCGGTGCCGGCCTGGGCCTGCCCGCAGACGGCGGGGGCCAGCAGCAGGAGCAGGCAGCCGAGGAGGCCCGCTCGGGTCGCGTGTCGCCGGGGGGTGGTGCGCAAGGGGGACATGTCACTCCGTGGGTCAGCGCCCCGGACCTGCGTCCGGCGCTCCGTCAGCTTGCGGACCGCAGGTTGGAGGATGCCCGGAGCATGCCTGGACGAGGGCTGGGGCGGAGGGGCGGGGCCGGGCGAGGGGCGAGCGGGAGCGCGTTCCGGTCGGGTAACGATCGCTTCTGGGGGCTCTGGGGTGACAAACGGCCACGTAGAGTGCAGACGTATCGCTGACTTGAACACGTTCAAGCAGATGTGGATCGACTGCACGGGCATCCAGACGGGGGCTCCAGGGGAGGGGACTGCACCATGCGCAGCGGAGGGAGGACCGCCGTCATCGGCGGCGTGTTCGTGCTGGTGGCGGCCGGTGTCGGGTTCGCGGGCCTGGAGCTGCTGGGCGGGGACTCCGACGGCGCGGGGAGCCCGGTGGACGCCGCCCCGCTGAAGGCGTCCGGGGCGGTCACGGGCGATGAGGTCGAGACGGTCTCGCGGGACTTCCTGGCCGCGTGGGCGAAGGGGGACGCGGACGCGGCGGCGACGCTGACCGACGATCCGGCGGCGGCCGCCGAGGCGGTGCGCGGCCTCCGCGAGGCCGGACACGTGGCGAAGGCCGTGATCACCCCCGGGGCGGCGAGCGGCGACACCGTGCCGTACACGGTCAAGGCGACGGTCAGCTTCAAGGGACACCAGAAGGAGCTGGCGTACGCCTCGGAGCTGACCGTGGTGCGCGGCAAGAGCAGCGGTCGGGCCCTGGTGGACTGGCGGCCGGCGGTGCTGCACCCGAAGCTGACCGAGGGCGCGACCCTGCGCACCGGCGAGGCGGAAAGCGCCCCGATCCAGGCGGTGGACCGCGAGGGCCGGGAGCTGACCGCCGAGCGGTACCCGTCGCTGGCCACCGTGCTGGACACGCTGCGCGAGCGGTACGCGGACGGGGCCGGGGACCGGGCCGGCGTCGAGACCTGGATCGAGCCGGCCGACGCCGACGCGCCGAACCAGACGCTGCTCATCCTCACCCAGGGGAAGCCGTTCAAGCTACAGACGACGCTGGACGCCGACGTCCAGGCCGCCGCCGAGCGGGCGGTGAAGAAGTACGACCGGGCCTCGGTGGTCGCGATACGGCCCAGCACGGGCGAGATCAGCGCGGTCGCCAACAGCCCGGCGGGCGGGTTCAACACCGCGATGCAGGGGGCGCAGGCCCCCGGCTCCACGATGAAGATCGTGACCGCGGCGATGATCCTGGACCAGGGCGTGGTCGACGGACCGTCCTCGCGGGTCGAATGCCCCAAGGACGTGATGTGGAAGGGGCGCACCTTCCACAACATCAACAACTTCTCGATCGCGGACGGCACCTTCACCGACAGCTTTCGCCGCTCCTGCAACACCTTCTTCATCAAGGCGGTGGGCCCGCTGAACGCCAAGGGCGTGGAGGACACCGCCCTGGGCCAGACCGCCCGCAAGTACTTCGGCCTCGGCGGCGTGTGGTCCACCGGAATCCCCTCCGCCGACGCCAGCGTGCCCGCCTCGGAGGGCGCCGAGACGGCCGCCTCCTACATCGGGCAGGGCCGGATCACCATGAACGCCCTCAGCGCAGCGTCCCTCTCGGCGACCGTGAAGAGCGGCGCCTTCCGCCAGCCGGTGCTCGTGCCCAGGGAGATGATCGAGGGCGAGCTGACCACCGCGCAGCCGCTGCCCGGGACCATCGCGTCCGCCCTGCGCGCCATGATGGCCACCACCGCGGTCGACGGCACCGGCGCCAAGGCGATGTCCTCGGTCAGCGGCGACAAGGGAGCCAAGACCGGGTCGGCGGAGGTCGACGGGCAGAGCGACTCCAACAGTTGGTTCACCGGATACGCGGACGACCTGGCCGCCGCCTCCGTCGTCCAGTCCGGCGGCCACGGCAGCGGCCCGGCGGGCACGGTGGTCGCCTCGGTGCTGAACGCCCGGTAGGGCGACGTACGCGGCGGACGCCCCCAGGGCTGAGCGGAAGCGGAACCGGCTACGGGAACGGAACCGAGGGCGGAAGCGGCGGCGGAACCGGAAGCGGAACCGGCGGCGGTTCGCGTGGCCGGGGCGGTGGACGTTAGCGTGCGGGACATGAGCGACTGCGACACCGGAGCGAGGACCGAGACCGGGACGAAGACCGAAGCCGGGACGACGACCGGGACCGGGACGAAGACCGAAGCCGGAGAGGCGACCGAGACCGACCGCCGGGCCGAGGGCGCCGCGCACCCGCGGTTCGCGGAGGCGCTGGCGCGACTGGGACTGGGCGACGTCGAGGTGGTGCGCTTCCCGGACTCCACGCGTACCGCCGCCGAGGCCGCCGCCGCGGTGGGCTGCGACGTCTCCGAGATCGTCAAGTCCCTGGTCTTCGCGGCGGACGGCGAGCCGGTGCTCGTCCTCATGGACGGCTCCTCGCGGGTGGACACCGAGCGGGTGCGCCGGGAGCTGGGCGCCGCCGCCGTGACCCGGGCCGACGCGGCGCTGGTACGGGAGACCACCGGTTACGCCATCGGCGGCGTCCCGCCCTTCGGGCACCGCACCCGCACCCGGGTGCTGGCCGACCACGCGCTGCTCGCGCACCCGGTGGTGTGGGCCGCGGCCGGCACCCCGAACACGGTGTTCGCCATGGAGTCCGGGGCGCTGGTCGCGCACGCCGGCGCCACCGTCGTCGACGTCCGGGAGAGGGCCGCGTGACACCGCTGGTGGCGGGCGCGGTGCTGACCGCCGCGGTCAGCCACGCGAGCTGGAACGCCATCGCGCACCAGATCAGGGACAAGCTCGTCTCGTTCACCCTGATCGCCGGCGGCGGGGCGCTGATCGGCGCCGTGCTCGCCTGCCTCGCCCCGCTGCCCGCCCCGGCCGCCTGGCCGCACCTGGGCCTGTCGGCGGTGCTGCACGTGGCGTACATGCTGCTGCTGATGCGGTCCTTCACGCTCGGCGACTTCGGGCAGATGTACCCGATCGCCCGCGGCACGGCCCCGCTGGTGGTCACCGTGCTGGCGGCCGTGCTGGTGCACGAGATCCCCGACGGGCAGCAGCTCACCGGGGTGGCGGTGGCCTGCGCGGGCCTGGTGGGGCTCGCGGTCTGGGGCATCCGGGGCGCCGGGCGCTCCCCGCACTGGCCCGCGCTGCTGGCCGCCCTCGCCACCGGGCTCGCCATCGCCGGCTACACCGTGGTGGACGGCATGGGGGTGCGGTCCGCCGGCACCCCGCTCGGCTACACAGCCTGGCTGATGATCGCCGAGGGCCTGGCCATCCCGGCGTACGCGCTGTATCAGCGGCGCTCGGAACTGGCCGGGCAGCTCCGGCCGTACGCCGTCCGCGGGCTGCTCGGCGCGGCGCTGTCGGTCACCGCGTACGGGCTGGTGCTGTGGGCCCAGACCCGGGCGCCGCTCGCCCCGGTCGCCGCGCTGCGCGAGTCGTCGATCATCGTGGGCGCGGCGATCGGGACGCTGCTGTTCAAGGAGCGCTTCGGCACCCCGCGGCTCGCCGCCGCCGGACTGATGGTCGTCGGCATCGGGCTGATGCTGCACGGCGGGTGAGGCGGATCCCGGGCATCGCGGGGTAGGCCCGGGGTAGGGGGACCGGGCAGCCGGTACCGAGCGGAAGTGAGCTGAGCATGGCAGATGTGACGGACATGACGGACGACGCCTACCTGTACCTCTCCGACGGCCGGGTCACCACCGGCGCGCCAGGCGTCCCGCTGTCGGCCGTCGGCGGTCTCGAGTGCCTGGAGACCTCCGCGGTGCAGGCCTGGTTCGGCGCCCAGGGCGTGGCGGCCGACTCCCCGGCGCTGCGGCTGGTGGTGCCGGAGGAGACGCCCGCCATCCCCGAGGAGGCCGAGCGGCTGCCCGTGCCGCTGACCGGCGAGGAGCTGGCCCGGGCGCGCCAGGCGGCCGCCTCCGGGGTGCGCTCCTCGGTGGAGGCGGAGCTGATGGCGTACCAGAACTGCGCCGGCGACCGCGACGAGCTGCTGCGCCGGGCCGTCGCCTCCGGGCTGCCCGCGCACCGGATCGCCGAGCTGACCGGGCTGGACCCGGCGACGGTCGCGGCCGCGGCGGGGGCCCGTTAGCGCGGGGCCGCTACGGGCAGCGGCCGGGACGGAGGCCCGCGCTCGGGCCGCCCGGCGGTGCGCGGCGTCCAGGGCGGCCGGCTCGTTCTCGGTCCGGCTGCGGGGCTCTGGCCGGTGTGGCCGGTAAGGGGCTGGGGGCGGTGTGCGTCCGTCCCTAAGCTGGCCGGGGCCGGGCCGGAGGCACGGCCGGGACGGAGGGGGCGGGCCGATGGGATCCGAGCGCGCGTCGCGGCTGATGCGGGGCGGGACGCTGGTGGGCGAACTGGAGCCGGCCGGGATCGACCAGCCGTTCTTCCTGTACGCGTTCGCTCCCGGGCCGGGCTGGCCCGAGGTCGCCCCGCTGTTCGACGCCTGGAACGCGCTGCCTCCGCACGACCCGGAGGAGCGGCTGATGGAGCGGGCCATGGACGCCGTCAGCGCGCTCGGGCTGACGCTGGCGCCGCCCGGCGGCGGGCGGGCGCTCGCGGTGCACCGGGAGTGCGTGGTGCGGATCGAGGAGGGCCGGGAGGGGCTGGAGGCCACGGTCCGGTACTGGGTGCGGGGCTGACGACCGGGCCATCGGCCCCGGGGCTCAGCCGGCGGTGACGATTCCCTTCACCGCGCGGATCAGGGCCTGGGCGCGCGGGTCGGCGGTGACGTTCTGGCGCAGGCCATTGGTGACGTAGCCCAGCGCGACGCCGGACTCGGGGTCGGCGAAGCCGAGGGAGCCGCCGCGGCCGGGGTGGCCGAAGGAGCCGGGGCCGAGCAGCGGGGACGACGGGCAGTGCAGCATGTAGCCCAGGCCGAAACGGGTGGGCACGACCAGCACCCGGTCGGGTCCGGCGGACTCCTGCGTGCGGGCCATGGCCAAGGTGGCCGGGGCGAACATCCGGTGGCCGTCGACCGGGCCCAGGGTGGCGGCGTAGAAGCGGGCCAGCGCCCGGGCGGTGGAGATCCCGGTGGAACCGGCCAGTTCGGCGGCCCGGTAGGCGGGGTCGTTCTCGTCCGGTACAGGGGTGATGGCGGCGAAGGCGCGGCGGGTGAGCGAGCCGGGGTCGGCGTAGGCGTCGGCGACCGCCCGCTTGGGACGCAGCTTCAGTCCGCCGCCGGCGGCGGGGGCCGGCTCGGCGACCGGGCCGACCCGGCCGATCCGGTGAGCCTCGTCCTCGGGCAGCCCGATCCACAGGTCCAGGCCGAGCGGGCGGGCTATCTCCTCGGCGACCCAGCGGCGCAGCGAACGGCCGGTGACCCGCTGCACCAGGGCGCCGATCAGCCAGCTGTAGGTGTGCGGGTGGTAGCCGTGGTCGGCGCCGGGCTGCCAGACGGGCGCCTGGGCGGCGATCGCGGCCGAGGAGGCGGCCGGGTCGGCGGCCTCGGCCAGGGTCAGCGGGCGGTCCAGCACCGGCACGCCCGCCTGGTGGGCGAGCAGATGGCGCACCAGCGTCCGCTCCTTGCCACGGGCCTTGAACTCGGGCCAGTAGGTGCCGACGGGCGCGTCCAGGTCGAGCTGGCCGCGCTGGTGCAGCAGCAGCGGTACGGCGGCGGCGACGCCCTTGGTGACCGAGCGGACGATCTGCGCGGTGTCCACGGCCCAGGGGGCCTCGCCGTCGACGTCCCGGGTCCCGGCCCACAGGTCGACCACCTTGCGGCCGTCCCGGTAGACGGCGACGGCCGCGCCGCGCTCGCCGCGCTGCTCGAAGTTGCGGACGAACGCCTCCCGGACCGGCTCCCAGCCCGCCGCCGCACTGCCCTGGACGTCCACGTCTCTCGCTCTCCTCGTGCTCGGCCCCTCGTACGCCGTACGCGGTACGCCGTACGCCGTACGCTGCCGGCCGGCGACACCCGCCGCCGGCCCCGTCCCATGGTGCTACGGGCTACCGCGCGCCCGGCCGCCGGGGCGGCGCGGGGGTGGCGGCCGGGTCGAAGCCGAACGGCAGCTCAAGCCGGTGGCGGCGCATGAGTTCGCGGTCGGCGAGCAGCTTTCCGGTGGGGGCGTCGGCGGCGATCGCGCCCTCGCTGAGCACCACGGCGCGCGGGCACAGCTCCAGCGCGTACGGCAGGTCGTGCGTGACCATCAGCACGGTGACGTCCAACGAGCGGACGATATCGGCGAGTTCGCGGCGGGAGGCCGGGTCGAGGTTGGACGAGGGCTCGTCCAGGACGAGGATCTCCGGCTCCATGACGAGCACGGTGGCGACGGCCACCCGGCGGCGCTGGCCGAAGGAGAGGTGGTGCGGCGGGCGGTCGGCGAACTCCGCCATGCCGACCCGCTCCAGCGCGGTGCGCACCGCCCGCTCCAGTCGCTCGCCGCGCATCCCGGCGGCGGCCGGGCCGAACGCCACGTCCTCCCGGACGGTGGGCATGAAGAGCTGGTCGTCCGGGTCCTGGAAGACGATGCCGACCTTGCGCCGGATCTCGGCCAGGTGCTCCCTGCCGACGGGCAGACCGGCGACGGCGACCGTGCCGGCGCCGGCGGTGAGGATGCCGTTGAGGTGCAGCACGAGGGTGGTCTTGCCCGCCCCGTTCGGCCCGAGCAGGGCGACCCGCTCGCCGCGCTCCACGGTCAGGTCGACGCCGAAGAGGGCCTGGTGGCCGTCGGGGTAGGCGTAGGCGAGACCGCGCACGTCGAGGGAGGGCACAAAGCCGAGACCGCTGCTCATGGCGTCCATCCCAGCAGACGTCCGGGCCTGGCGCGTACGGAGGCCGGCAGACCGCGCACCCGGTCCGGCAGACCGCGCACCCGGTCCGGCAGACCGCGCACCCGGTCCGGCAGACCGCGTACCGGGTCCGGCAGGCCGCGCATCCGGTCCGGCAGACCGCGTACCGAAGTCACAGCGCCCAGCCCAGCAGGCAGACGGCGAGCGCGGCGGACGGCAGCGCGGCGGCGGCGGTCCACTGGGCGCGGGAGGCGGTCGCCTGGTCGATGACGGGCATGGTCCCGGCGTACCCCCGGCTGAGCATGGCCAGGTGGACCCGCTCCCCGCGCTCGTAGGAGCGGATGAACAGCGCGCCGGCCGACTTGGCGAGCACGCCCCAGTGGCGCGGGCCGCGCGCCTCGAAGCCCCGGGAGCGGCGGGCGACGGACATCCGCCGCATCTCGTCGGTGACCACGTCCCCGTAGCGGATCATGAAGGAGGCGATCTGCACGATGAGCGGGGGCAGCTTCAACCGCTCCAGCCCGAGCAGCAGGGCGCGCAGCTCGGTGGTGGCGGCGAGCAGGACGGACGCGGTGACGCCGAGGGTGCCCTTGGCCAGCACGTTCCAGGCGTCCCACAGTCCGGGCACGGAGACGTCGAGGAAGCCGAGGAGGCGGATCTGCTCGCCGGGCACCACGAACGGCATCAGGAACGCGAAGGCGACGAACGGCACCTCGATGACCAGGCGGCGCAGCACGAAGCCGGCCGGCACGCGGGCCGCCGCCGCGACGGCGGCGAGCAGCAGCGCGTACGCGGCGAAGGCCCACAGCGCGGTGCGGGGGGTGCAGACCACGACCAGCACGAAGCAGAAGACGGCCGTCAGCTTGCAGTGCGGCGGCAGCCTGTGCACCGGCGACTCGGCGTGCCGGTAGAGCCGGTGGGCGTGGCCCGCACCCATGTCAGACGGTGCCCCGGTCCTGCCGGCGGGCGTCGCGGCGGCGGCGGACCACGGTGAAGACCCCGGTGCCGACGGCGATGGTGCCGGCCACGCCGATGGCGCCGGCCAGGCCGACGGAGAGCCGGGGATCGTCGATGCCGGCCACGCCGTAGTCGGCGAGCGGGGAGCCGGCCAGTCCGTGGTCTCGGACCTCGCGGTCGATGCCCTGGTCGGCGGCGACCCGCTCCAGCCCGTCGGGGCTGGTCGAGGCGTAGAAGGAGACGAACGCGGCGAGGACGACGGCGGTGGCCGCGCCGACGCCCCACACCGTGCGGGTGGAGCGCGGCGGACGCACGGGGGCGGGTTGCGGGGCCGGCGCGGGGGCGTCCACCAGTTCGCCGCCGACCCGCAGCTTCAGCGGCGCGGTCAGGCCCCTGGCCCCGTACACCAGGTCGGGGCGGACGGCGAGGACGGCGCCGACGGTGGCGGCGGTGATCACGGCCTCGCCGACGCCGATCAGCACATGGACGCCGACCATGGCGGCCAGCACGGTGCCGACCGGCACGTCGGTGGTGCCGCCGATCGCGTACAGCAGGGTGAAGGCGGCGGCCGCGGCCGGCACGGAGACCAGCGCGGCGAGGAAGGAGGCGGCGGTCACCGAGGAGCGCCGGCGGGGCAGCACCTTCACCAGGGCGCGGAAGAGGGCGTACGCCACGACGACCGTGACGACGCCCATCAGCAGGATGTTGACGCCGAGCGCGGTCAGCCCGCCGTCCGCGAACAGCACGGCCTGCATCAGCAGCACCACGGACACCACGAGGACGCCGGTGTAGGGCCCGACCAGGATCGCGGCGAGCGCCCCGCCCAGCAGATGGCCGCTGGTCCCGGCGGCGACCGGGAAGTTCAACATCTGCACCGCGAAGACGAACGCGGCGACCAGTCCCGCCAACGGCGCCGCACGCTCTCCCCCATGCCTAGCGGCATGGGAGGTGCCCCCAAGTTCCCTCCGGGCCCCCCGCAGCGCGACGGCGACGGCTCCGGCGGCGACCACACCGGCCGCCACGGAGACCGGCGCGTTGATGAAACCGTCGGGGACATGCATGCGAAGCCCGCTTTCGGACAGCCGACCAGGAAGGGACGGCTCCGATGATGGGCCTTGCTGCGAGAAGGTCGCAAGAGCGGCAGGATCACAATAAGGACGTCGGGCGGGGGAGGGCACAACCCACAGGAAAGTGGGACATTAGAGACAGACTACGCAGAGCGTGAGGAGACGGCCGATGCATCCCGTCGAGGAAGGCCCCGCAGACGAAGGCCACGTCGTCCACACCAAGGCGCTGATCGTGACCGAGGGCCCGCTCTCCCGCCCCGTGCCCGTCGCCCTGCGCTTCAACCCCGCCGACGACCCGCCCGAACTGCGCTTCTGCTTCCCCGGCGGTACCGAGTGGCCGGTGCCCCGCGCCCTGGTGGAGAAGGGGCTGCGGGCCCCGGCGCGCGGCGGTGACGTCGGGATCTGGCCGTGCGGCCGGGTCCAGGTGATCGTGGAGTTCCACTCCCCGGACGCGGAGGCCGTCGCGGTGGTCCAGTTCGACTCCTCGGCGCTGCTGCGCTGCGTCCGCCGCAGCTACGCGGCCGGAACGGCCGCCCCCAGGGCTTCGACCTCGGCGGCCCCGACCGCGGCGACCCCGACCGCGGCGGCCTCGACCGCGGCGGCGCCCGCCACCCGCCCGTCCGTGGCCGGCTGAGCCGCCTCGCGTACGCGCGCAACGGCCGGACCCCCGCTCCGGGGGCCCGGCCGTTGCGCCTGGCGGGGCGGGGCGTCAGCGGCCGGCGCCGCCGCCCGCGGTGACCAGCTCCCGCTCGTCACCGCCGTCGCCGCCGTCATCGCCGTCGACGTGGCGGCGCAGCGACTCGCCCTCGACGTCCACGTTGGGCAGCGCGCGGTCCAGCCAGCGCGGCAGCCACCAGGCAGCCTTGCCTAGCAGGGCCAGCACCGCCGGGACGATCGCCATCCGCACGATGAAGGCGTCGAAGAAGACGGCGATGGCCAGGCCGAAGCCGATCATCTTCACCATCTGGTCGCTGGAGCCGATGAACCCGGAGAACACGGCGATCATGATGACCGCGGCGGCGCTGACCACGCGGGCCCCGTGCCGGAAGCCGGTGACGACCGCCTCGTCGGCCGACTCCCCGTGCACGTACGCCTCGCGCATCCGGGTCACCAGGAAGACCTCGTAGTCCATCGCGAGGCCGAAGACCACGCCGACCATGAAGATCGGCATCATGCTCATGATCGGGCCGGTCTGCTCGACGCCGAACACCGAGCCCAGCCAGCCCCACTGGAAGACCGCGACCACCGCGCCGAGCGCCGCGACCACCGACAGCAGGAAGCCGAGCGCCGCCTTCAGTGGCACCAGCACCGATCGGAAGACCACCATCAGCAGCAGGAACGCCAGGCCGACGACGAGCGCCAGGTACGGCAGCAGGGCGTCGTTCATCTTCTGCGAGAAGTCGATGTTCATCGCGGTCGCGCCGGTGACGTGCACCTCGTCGCCGGTGGTGTCCCGGATGGAGTGGACCACTTCCTCGGTCTCGGTGGATGAGGGGCGGTCCTTCGGGACCACGGTGACGATCGAGGTGTCGCCCTCCTTGTTGAAGACCGGCGGAGTGACCGCGGCGACCCCGTCGAGCCCCTTGATCTGCCCGGCGGCCCGGTCCGCGGACTCCTTGCCGCCCTCGACCACGACCATCAGCGGCCCGTTGGCGCCGGGGCCGAAGCCGTCGGAGATCAGGTCGTAGGCGCGGCGCTGGGTGGTGGAGGTGGGCTGGGCCCCGTCGTCCGGCAGGCCGACCTCCAGCGAGGCGGCCGGGACGGCGACGGCGCCGAGCCCGATCACGCCGGCCAGCAGCACCAGGACCGGGCGGCGCAGCACGGTGCGGGCCCAGCGGGTGCCCATGTTGGGCTTGGCGTCCGCGCCGGAACCGCCCTGGGCGAGCCGGGTGCGGGCCTTGCGGCCGTGCACCCGGGCGCCGGCGTAGCCGAGCAGCGCGGGGATGAAGGTCAGCGCGATGAGGACGGCGATGGCGACGGTGCCGGCGGCGGCCAGACCCATCTTGGTGAGCACCGGGATGTTGACGACGGCCAGGCCGGCGAGCGCGATGATCACGGTGAGTCCGGCGAAGACCACGGCCGAACCGGCGGTGCCGACGGCCCGCCCGGCGGCCTCCTCGCGCTCCCGGCCCTCGGCCAGTTCGGCGCGGTAGCGGGAGACGATGAAGAGCGCGTAGTCGATGCCGACCGCCAGGCCGATCATGGTGGCCAGGATGCCGGTGGTGGAGCCGAGGTCCAGGGCGCTCGCCAGCGCGGTGATCGCGGAGGAGCCGATGCCGACCCCGATCAGCGCGGTGACCAGCGGCAGTCCGGCGGCGACCAGCGAGCCGAAGGTGATGATCAGCACGAGTCCGGCGACGATGACGCCGACGATCTCGCCGGCCCCGGTCTCCGGGACGGTTTGCAGGGCGTCGCCGCCGATCTCCACGGTCAGCCCGGACTCGCGGGCCTGCTCGCCGGTCTCGGTGAGCGCCTCGCGGTCGGCGTCGGTCAGCTCCATGCCGTTGACCTCGTAGGTCACCTGGGCGTAGGCGGTGGAGCCGTCCCGCGAGACGGCCTGCGACTGGTAGGGGTCGCTGACGTCGGCGACCTTGTCGGAGCCGGCGCGCAGCTCCCCGACGGCCTTGGTGACGGCCGCCTTGTTGGCCTCGTCGGTCATCTTCTGCCCGTCCGGGGCCTGGAAGACGACCCGGGCGGTGGCGCCGTCCGCGCCGGCCGCCGGGAAGCGCTCTTCCAGCAGGTCGAAGGCGCGCTGGGCCTCCGTGCCGGGGATGGAGAAGGAGTTGGAGGTCGCGGCGGGCGCGGTGGCGGCGCCGACCCCGGCGAGCGCCAGCAGCGCGACCCATATCAGGGTCACGAGGTGGCGCCGCCGGAAGGCGGCACGGCCGAGTCGGTACAGGAACGTGGCCACGAGGGCGTCTCCCGGATTGAGTGGGACAACAGGACGTGGGGAGCCGGCCGACGGCGCGAGCGGTCACGCGTCAGATGAGCCGAGGTGCTGCGGGTCTTGCGGAGCCCCAGGACCGCGGGGGCTCGGGGACGATGGGGGGCTATGGGGGCTATGGGTGCTGCGGGGACTACAGGACTGCGGAGCCGCGGGCCTGCGC
>NZ_PVLV01000169.1 GCF_002982015.1 Streptomyces solincola | reverse complement strand
CCCTCTGACCCCTCCCGACCCCCTCTCCGGCGCTCATCAGAGCACCCCTCCGCCCACTTCAACACTTGTCAAAAGCCCCAGAGGAAGGGTCGTTGAACAGTCACCCCATCCCAAATACCTACCCATCGGTAAGCCATAGGCTCGCCCCATGCGCCGAGCCAAAATCGTCTGCACCCTAGGCCCCGCAACGGACACATACGAGCAGATCAAGACCCTGATCGAAGCCGGAATGGACGTCGCCCGCCTCAACCTCAGCCACGGCACCTACGCCGAACACGAACAGCGCTACAGCCACGTCCGCAAAGCCGCCGAGGAAACCGGCCGCAGCGTCGGCGTCCTCGCCGACCTTCAAGGCCCGAAGATCCGCCTCGGCCGCTTCCAGGAAGGCCCCGTACTCCTCGAACGCGGCGACACCTTCACCATCACCACCGAACCCCACCCCGGCGACCGCCACACCTGCTCCACCACCTACACCGGCCTCGCCGCCGACGTCACCCCCGGCGAACGCGTCCTCGTCGACGACGGCCGCGTCACCCTCGAGGTCACCGGCGTCGAAGGCCCCCGCATCACCACCACCGTCATCGAGGGCGGGCTCGTCTCCGACCACAAGGGGCTCAACCTCCCCGGCGTCGCCGTCTCCGTCCCCGCCCTCTCCGACAAGGACACCCAAGACCTCCGCTGGGCCCTGCGCACCGGCGCCGACATCATCGCCCTCTCCTTCGTCCGCACCGGCGAGGACATCGGCGACGTCCACCGCATCATGGACGAGGAGGGCCGCCGCCTCCCGGTCATCGCCAAGATCGAGAAGCCCCAGGCCGTCGAGAACATCGACGCCATCGTCGCCGCCTTCGACGGGATCATGGTCGCCCGCGGCGACCTCGGCGTCGAGATGCCGCTCGAACAGGTCCCCATCGTCCAGAAGCGCGCCGTCAAGCTCGCCAAGCGCAACGCCAAGCCCGTCATCGTCGCCACCCAGATGCTCGACTCGATGATCGACAACTCCCGCCCCACCCGCGCCGAGGCCTCCGACGTCGCCAACGCCGTCATCGACGGCACCGACGCCGTCATGCTCTCCGGCGAGACCAGCGTCGGCCGCCACCCCACCGAGACCGTCCGCACCATGAGCCGCATCGTGCAGGCCGCCGAGGAGGACATCCTCGCCAAGGGGCTCCCGCCGCTCACCGAACGCAGCAAGCCCCGCACCCAGGGCGGTGCCGTCGCCCGCGCCGCCGCCGAGATCGGCGACTTCCTCGACGCCCAGTACCTCGTCGCCTTCACCCAGTCCGGCGACACCGCCAAACGCCTCAGCCGCTACCGCTCGCCCATCCCCCTGCTCGCCTTCACCCCCGACCCCGACACCCACGCCCAGCTCACCCTCACCTGGGGCGTCGAGACCTTCCTCGGCCCGCACGTCGACTCCACCGACGCGATGGTCGCCCAGGTCGACGAACACCTCCAGGCCATCGGGCGCTGCGCCAAGGGCGACGTCATCATCATCACCGCAGGCTCCCCGCCCGGCGTCTCCGGCTCCACCAACCTCGTCCGCGTCCACCACATCGGCGAGAGCCTCACCTGAGAGCCCCTGCGAGCGGCGACCCCGCTCGGTGCCTCGGCCCGACGTGCGCGTCCATCGACATCACCGCAGGCTCCCCGCCCGGCGTCTCCGGCTCCACCAACCTCGTCCGCGTCCACCACATCGGCGAGAGCCTCACCTGAGAGCCCCTGCGAGCGGCGACCCCGCTCGGTGCCTCGGCCCGACGTGCGCGTCCATCGACACGGCGGACGCGCGTCGGGCGACGAAAAAGCGGACGGTCACCAGGAGGTGAGCATCCGCGTGCTGTGGTGCCGGGTGCGGGACTCGAACCCGCAAGCCCTCTCGGGCAGATGTGTTTGAGACATCCGTGTATGCCATTCCACCAACCCGGCCGGGTCGCTGGTCGGAGTGTACCTGGTGTCCATGCTCCCGGGCAGCTAGGTAGGCTCTGGGGGAGCTGAAACCGCCGTGATACGAGGAGCCCCCGTGACCGCGCCCGAGTCGCCCCAGCCCCCCGCCGACGACGACACGTCGCACGTCCCGCCGCTGACGACCCGCGTCGTCATCGCCGAGGACGAAGCCCTCATCCGCATGGACCTCAAGGAGATGCTGGAGGAGGAGGGCTACACGGTCGTCGGGGAGGCCGGGGACGGCGCCCGGGCGGTGGAGCTGGCCCAGGAGCTCCGCCCGGACCTGGTGATCCTGGACGTGAAGATGCCCGTCCTGGACGGCATCTCGGCGGCCGAGCGGATCGCGGGGGAGTCCATCGCGCCGGTGCTGATGCTGACCGCGTTCTCGCAGCGCGACCTGGTGGAGCGGGCTCGCGACGCGGGCGCGATGGCGTATCTGGTGAAGCCCTTCAGCAAGAGCGACGTGGTGCCGGCCATCGAGATGGCGGTGTCCCGGTTCGCGGAGCTGCGGGCGCTGGAGCAGGAGGTCGCGGACCTCTCGCAGCGGCTGGAGACGCGCAAGCTGGTGGACCGGGCGAAGAGCATCCTGCAGACGCAGTACGGGCTGACGGAGCCGGCGGCGTTCCGGTGGATCCAGAAGACGTCGATGGACCGGCGGATGTCGATGCAGCAGGTGGCGGAGGCCGTGATCGAGGACGCGGAGGAGAAGAAGGCCGCGAAGGGGCAGTAGGGGAGGCCCCTCGGGCGGGGTGGGAATCGGCCCGTCCCTCGGCCTGTGTGGTCCCTCGGAGGCGGCGCGGAGCGCGGGGCTCAGCCGCGTACCTTCTGCTGGAGCCAGTCGAAGACGGTCTCGCAGTAGTGCTGCGGGGCCATCGGGGAGCAGTGGAGCTGGGCGCCTTGGGCACGGGTCATCTCGACGTAGTCCTTGTCGCTGCGGATGAGGTCGTAGAGGGTGCGCGCCTGGCCCGGGAAGAACTGGTCGTCTTCGAAGTCGACGACGAGGGCGGGGCAGCGGATGCGCCCGGCGACCTTGCTGATGTCCATGTCGACGAGGACGCGGGCGGGGGTCCAGAAGTCCGTGAAGAGTTCGCCCTGGCGGGCTTGGCGCATGACGGCGGCGTCGTAGGGCTCGAAGCGCTTGTTGAGGGTGAAGTAGTCGCTCTTGGGGATGTCCGGCGCCGCTTCCTCGTTCCAGATGCGGTTGGTCTCCTCCTTGGTGGGGGCGAGGACCTCGCGGATCTCGGGCGGGAAGGCGTTCCAGGGGGCGACGACGCCGGGACCGGCGACGACGGCGGCGAGGCGTCGTTCGAAAGCGGCGGCGCGGGGGGCGAGGACGCCGCCGAGGCTGAGGCCGGTGAGGGCGATGCGGTCGGGGTTGACGTCGTCGCGGGCGGTGAGCCAGTCGACGATGGGGGTGACGACGCGCTCCCAGCGGGGGGTGAAGGGGACGCCGTCGACGAAGAGGAGCTGCCCCTGGCCGGGGCCGTCGTAGACGAGGGCGTTCCAGTCGCGGCGTAGGGCTTCGGCGACGCCGTAGGTCCACATGTCGACGTTCTGGCCGTCGCTGCCGTTGGTGAGGATGACGGTGGGCCGGCGTCCGGTGGCGCCTTCGGGGCGGAAGAACCAGAGCGGCATGCGGGCGTCGCCATAGGGGAGGGTGGCGGTGACGGCCGGCGGGGTGAGGGTGCGGGTGAAGGTGTCGAAGGAGTCGCGCCCGGCCTGGTAGAGGCGTTGCTCGCGGTCGGGTTCGGCGCTGCCGAGGACGAAGTAGAGGGCTTGCTCGTAGTAGGCGGAGGAGCGCAGGGCGCGGAAGCCCTGGGTCTGCGGCTCGTCGTCCTCGCCCGCGCCCTGCGCCTGTTTTGCGAGGCGGTCGCCCCAGGAGCGGAAGGTCTCGGTGTAGCTCTGGTTGTTCACGCCGGCCTGGTTGATGGCGTTGACGGCGGTGAGGGTCTCGCCGACTTCAGTGGCGCCTTCGCCGGCGGCGCCGAGGGCGAAGAGCGCCTGGAAATTGAAGTCGGGGTCGTCGAAGAGCTGCATGGCGCCGGGGGCGGCGTCGCGTTCGGCGGCGCCGGGGCTGGTGCTGCCGCTGGGGCTGCCGGTGGGCTGGGCGGCAGCGGTGCCGGTGGTGCCGCCGGTGGCGGTGGTGCAGCCCGCGAGGGCCGGGAGGGCGGCGGCGCCGGCTCCGGCGGCGAGGGTGGTGAGCAGGCGGCGGCGGGTGGGGGCGCCGTCGGTGGCCTCGGGTGCCGGGTTGACGTCCATGCGGTACGGCCCTTTCTGCCGGGAGGGCGCGTGCCGGCCCTTTGCTCGTACGGTAGGCCGGGCTGGCCGGGTGCGGCCTGCGGTGCTGCGCCGTACGGAGTCGGGGCGGGTGCGTCCGTGGGCCCGCCCGGCGTCGATCGCGCCGGACGGGCCCACGGGGGTGGTGGTGCGGGTGGGTCAGTCCTCGCCGAGGTAGGCCTTGCGGACGGACTCGTCGTGCAGGAGGTCCTGTCCGGTGCCGGAGAGGACGACCTTGCCGATCTCCATGACGTGGCCGTGGTCGGCGAGCGCGAGAGCGGCCTGGGCGTTCTGCTCGACGAGCAGGATGGTGGTGCCCTGGGCCTTGAGCTCGGCGATGGTGGCCATGATCTTCTGCATCATGATCGGGGAGAGGCCCATGGAGGGCTCGTCGAGCATGAGCAGCTTGGGCTGGGACATCAGGGCCCTGCCCATGGCGAGCATCTGCTGCTCGCCGCCGGAGAGGGTGCCGGCGGCCTGCTTGCGGCGTTCCCCGAGGATGGGGAAGAGGTCGTAGGCGCGCTGGACGTCCTTGTCGATGCCGGCCTTGTCGTTGCGGAGGAAGGCGCCGAGGAGCAGGTTGTCCTCGATCGACATGCGCGGGAAGATGTGCCGTCCTTCGGGGGAGTGCGCGAGTCCAAGGGAGACGATCTTGTGGGCGGGGGTCTTGCGCAGGGACTTGCCCTCGAAGCGGATGGAGCCGCCGACCGGCTTGATGAGGCCGGAGAGGGTGCGCAGGGTGGTGGTCTTGCCGGCGCCGTTGGTGCCGATGAGGGTGACGACTTCGCCGGCGTCGACGGTGAAGGAGATGCCCTTGACGGCTTCGATCTTGCCGTAGGCGACGCGCAGGTCCTCGACTTCGAGCAGTGCGGTCATGCGTCGTTCTCCTTGCGGGGGCCGGAGGACGGGGTGGTGTCGTCGCCAGGGGTGGTGTCCGGCGTGGTGGTGTCGTCGTCCGGGGTGGTGGTGTCCGCCGTGGTGATGGCGGGGGTGGGGC
>NZ_PVLV01000168.1 GCF_002982015.1 Streptomyces solincola | reverse complement strand
TTCTCGGTGGGGGTGGGCAGGGTGGCGCTCACTTGGCACCGCCTCCCAGCAGTTCGGCGGCCTTCTCGCCGACCATGAGCACTCCGATCATCGGGTTGACGGCGGGCATCGTCGGGAAGACGGACGCGTCGGCGATCCGGATCCCCTCCAGGCCGCGGATCTTCAAGTCGGGCGTGACGACCGCCAGTTCGTCGTCGGCGGCGCCCATCTTGCAGGTGCCGGCCGGGTGGTAGACGGTGTGCGCGACCTTGCGCGCGTACTCGCTCAGCTCCTCGTCGCCGGTCACCTCCGGTCCGGGGCAGACCTCGCGCTTGAGCCAGGAGGCCAGCGGCTCGGTCCTGGCGACCTCGCGGGCGATGCGGATGCCGTCCACCAGGGTGCGCCCGTCGTAGTCGTCCTCGTCGGTGAAGTACCGGAAGTCCAGGGCCGGTTTGGCCTGCGGGTCGGCGCTGGTGAGGTAGAGGCGGCCGCGGGAGCGGGGCTTGGGGATGTTGGGCGTCATCGACACGCCGTGGGCGGGCCGCTCGTAGCCCAGCCGCTCCGGGTTGTCGGTGAACGGGATCTGGTAGAAGTGGAACATGAGGTCCGGGCCCTCGGAGTCCGGGTCGCGGCGCACGAAGAGCCCGGCGTCGCTGTCCATCGCGGAGTTCTCCGGGATGGGTCCGTTCGTCTCCCAGACGATCACCGACTCGGGATGGTCGAGGAGGTTCTCGCCGACGCCCGGCAGGTCGCGGACGACCGGGATGCCGAGGGCGTCCAGGTCGGCCTTGGGCCCGATGCCGGAGTGCAGCAGCAGCCGCGGGGTGTCCACAGCGCCGGCGCACACCACGACCTCCCGGCGGGCCGAGACCAGCTTCTCCGCACCGTCCTTGGTGCGCACGCGCACCCCGCGGGCGGTGGCGCCGTCCAGCTCCAGGCGGTACGCCCAGGTCTCCAGCAGGATGGTGAGGTTGGGCCGCTCGTCCATGACCGGGTGGAGGTAGGCCACCGAGGCGGAGGAGCGCTTGTTGTCCTCCGGGTGGTACGCCAGGTCGAAGAAGCCGACGCCCTCGTGGAACGGCCGCGCGTTGAAGCCCTCCACCCGCGGCACGTCCAGGGCCTCGCGCGCCGCCTCCACGAAGTCGCGGGCGATGGCGTTGCGGTCCTTCGCGTCCACCGGGACGATGTTGTTCAGCAGCCTGTCGTAGTACGGGTCCATGGCGGCCGCGTTCCAGCCGGCCGCGCCCGCCGCCTCCCACTCGTCCCAGTCGGACGGCAGCGGCTTGAACGAGATCAGCGTGTTGTGCGAGGAGCAGCCGCCGAGCACCCGGGCCCGGCTGTGCCGGATGTGGGAGTTGCCGCGCGGCTGCTCGGTGGTCGGGTAGTCGTAGTCCAGGTCGCCGCCGAGCAGGCCCATCCAGCGGCGCAGGGTGAGCACGTCGGGGCGGTCGACGTCGGAGGGGCCGCCCTCGATGACGGCGACGGTGGTCCCGGGGTCGGCGCTCAGCCGGTGGGCGATGACGGAACCGGCGGTGCCGCCGCCGACGATGACGTAGTCGTAGACGTCGGGGGCGTCGCCCGGGTCCTTCGGGGGCCGGTCGTAGACGTGGTGGTACGCGGCGATCATGCGGCTCTCTTCTCCTCGGCGCTCGGCGCTCGGCGCTCGGCGCTCGGCGGAAGTCGGTGCGGGCGGGGCCGGCCGGGTCGGCCGGCCGGTCCGTCGGGCTCTTCGGGCGCTCAGCCCTTGAACCACCGCACCGGGCGCGGGGCGAGGTTCTGGTAGATGTGCTTGGTCTCGCGGTACTCGGCGAGGCCGGCCGGGCCCAGTTCGCGGCCGATGCCGCTCTTGCCGAAGCCGCCCCACTCCGCCTGCGGCAGGTAGGGGTGGAAGTCGTTGATCCAGACGGTGCCGTGGCGCAGCCGCCCGGCGACCCGGCGGGCACGGCCCGGGTCGGCGGTCCACACGCCGCCGGCCAGGCCGTACTCGGTGTCGTTGGCGAGGGCGACGGCCTCGTCCTCGGTGCGGAAGGTCTCCACGGTGAGCACCGGGCCGAACACCTCCTCGCGGACTACCCGCATCTCGCGGTGGCACCCGTCCAGGACGGTGGGCCGGTAGAAGTAGCCGGCCTTCAGGGCGGGCTCCAGGTCGTCGGGGCGCTGCCCGCCGGCGCGCAGCACCGCGCCCTCGGCGAGCGCGGAGGCCACGTACTCCTCGGTGCGGGCGAGCTGCCGGTCGGAGACCAGCGGCCCGCACTCCACGCCGTCGGCCGTGCCTCGCCCGAGGCGGATCCTCTCGGCGCGGCGGGCGAGTTCGGCGACGAACCGCTCCCGCACCGACTCCTCGACGATCAGCCGGGAGCCGGCCGAGCAGACCTGGCCGCTGTGGATGAAGGCCGCGTTCAGCGCCTGGTCCACGGCGGTGTCGAAGCCCTCCTCGGTGGCGCAGGCGTCGGCGAAGACGACGTTGGGGTTCTTGCCGCCCAGCTCCAGCGCGACCTTCTTGACCGTGTCGGCGGCGGCGCGCATCACCTTCGTACCGCTGACCAGTCCACCGGTGAAGG
Organism: Streptomyces solincola; assembly: GCF_002982015.1. Classification (GTDB taxonomy): domain Bacteria; phylum Actinomycetota; class Actinomycetes; order Streptomycetales; family Streptomycetaceae; genus Streptomyces; species Streptomyces solincola. The sequence continues at coordinate 8,489 of NZ_PVLV01000168.1, read as the reverse complement.
AGACGAGGTCCACGTCCGGGTGTTCGGACATCCGCGCGCCGACCGGGTCGCCGGCGCCGGTGACCAGGTTGGCGACGCCGTCGGGCAGCCCGGCCTCGACGAGCAGGCGGATCAGCGCGACGGTGGTCAGCGGGGTGATCTCGCTGGGCTTGAGGACGAAGGTGTTGCCCGCGGCGAGCGCCGGGGCGACCTTCCAACTGGCCTGGAGCAGCGGGTAGTTCCAGGGAGTGATCAGGGCGCAGACGCCGACCGGCTCGTGCACGACGGTGCTGTGGACCTCGGGCGACCCGGCGTCCACCACCCGGCCGCCGGACTCGCCGGCGACCAGGTCGGCGAAGTAGCGGAAGGCGTCGGAGACGCAGTCGACGTCGACGCGGCCCTCCTCGACGGTCTTGCCGGCGTCCCGGCTCTCCAGCAGGCCCAGTTCCTCGCGGTCGCGCTGGAGCAGGTCGGCGACCCGGCGCAGCAGCGCGGCGCGCTCGGCGACCGGGGTGGTCGGCCAGGGGCCGTGGTCGAAGGCGGCGCGGGCGGCGGCGATCGCGGCGTCGGTGTCGGCGGCGCCGCCCTCGGCGACGACCGCGAGCACGGTGGCGTCGACGGGGTCGAGGATCTCGCGGGTGGCGCCGTCGGCGGCGGCTCGCCACTCCCCGTCCACGTGGAGGGTGTGCTGGTCGGGCACGTGCTGGTCGGACACGTCGCGTTGCCTTCCGTTTCCTGTTCCGAGACGTCCGAGATCCGGTCCGGGGCCTTCGTCCGGCGGTTCTCGGGCCTTTCGGGCCTTGCGGGGATTGCGGTCGCACCGGTACCGCGCGAGCGGCACCGGAGAACGTCCTCCCTGCCCCGAGTGGCGCAAGGCATGCGCGAACGTGGGTTTGCTCACTTCGAGAAGGGGTAGCGCCGCGCTCGCTGTACGCGACGGCCTTCCTCCTCGAAGCCGCCGATCCGATGAACCGGCTGGCCCGATGAACCGACCGGTCCGACCGATCCGATTGATCAGACTGATCCGATCGGATGGTGATCCGACCCGGGCCCGGCCGGTCGCCCGCGTCCGGCTCCGGGCGGCCCTAGGGTCCCGGCATGCGCGCCAGCGAGGACCGCGACCGTCCCGTCCGTCTCGTGCCCGTCGACCACCTGCGCGCCGCCGCCGCGGTGCTGGTGGTGCTCTACCACGGCTGCCAGGTGCTCGGGGCGAAGCTGGACGGGCGGGAGTTCCGGCCGGCCGCGGACTGGCTGTACTCGGCGAACCCGGCCGCGACGCTGGTCTTCGAGGGGCACACCGCGGTGGCGCTGTTCCTGGTGCTGTCCGGCTTCGTGTTCACCGTCGGCGCGGCCGGGCGGCCGGTGCGCTACGGGCGGTTCCTCGGCAACCGGGCGCTGCGGGTCTATCCGATGTACCTGCTGGTCGCCCTGCCGGGGCTGGCCACCCAGGTGTCGCTGCCGGGCTGGCGCGAGCTGCTGGGGGTGCTGACGTTCGCCGCGCCCGCGCAGCCGTACGGCGGGGTGTTCTGGACGCTGGCCGTGGAGGTCCAGTGCTACCTGCTCTTCCCGCTGCTGCACAGGCTGCTGACCGAGCGCGGTCCGGGCGCGCTGGTGAGGCTGCTGGCGGCGGTGGGCGTGGTGCGGGCGCTGGTGTGGCTGAGCAGTCCGGCGGCCGAGCCGCACACCGCGGCCCTGTACCTGGGGCTGGCCGGGCGGATCGACCAGTTCCTGCTGGGCATGCTGGCGGCCTGGGCGTACCTGCGCCACCGGGAGAGGCTGCGGGCGGCCCGCCGGGTGCTGCTGCCGGCGGCCGGCGCGTTGGCGCTGGCCCTGCCGTGGTGGTTCAACCAGGTGCGCGGCTTCCTCTCGGACAGCCCGCTGAAGGTGGGTTGGAGCACGGCGGAGGGCGCGGTGTGGGCGGTGGTGGTGCTGGTGTACGTGGCCGGCGGGCCGGGGAGCGGGCGGCTGTCCCGGGCGGCGGCCCGGCTCGGCGAAGTCAGCTTCTCGGTCTACCTGACGCACTTCATGGTGCTTGCGGTGCTGGGCGAGTACGCGCCCGGATGGCCGCTCCCGGCCGGACTGCCCCCGCTGGCGGCGGCGTTCTGGCTGACCCTGCTGGTGGCGCTGCCGGTGACGGTGGCGGTGTCCTGGCTGACGTACCACGCGGTGGAGCTGCCGTTCCTGCGGCTGCGGCGCCCCTGCACGCCCACGCCCCGCGTGGAACTCCCGTCGCCGGAGACACCGCGCCCCCGGCAGCGCGAGGCGGCCGGGGGCGAGGAGAGGGTGGCGGGCTGACCAGGGGTCAGATCAGGCCGAGACCGCGCACGGCGTCGCGCTCCTCGGCCAGCTCCTGCACCGAGGCGTCGATGCGGGTGCGGGAGAACTCGTTGATGTCCAGGCCCTGGACGATCTCGTACTTGCCGTCCTTGCAGGTGACCGGGAAGGAGGAGATCAGGCCCTCCGGGACGCCGTAGGAGCCGTCCGAGGGGATGCCCATGGAGGTCCAGTCGCCCGCCGGGGTGCCGTTGACCCACGAGTAGACGTGGTCGATGGCGGCGTTGGCGGCGGAGGCGGCCGAGGAGGCGCCCCGGGCCTCGATGATCGCGGCGCCGCGCTTGGCGACGGTCGGGATGAAGGTGTCGGCCAGCCACCCCTCGTCGTTGACGGTCTCGGCGGCGTTCTTGCCGGCGATCTCGGCGTGGAAGATGTCCGGGTACTGGGTGGCGGAGTGGTTGCCCCAGATGGTCAGCCGCTTGATGTCGGAGACGGCGGCGCCGGTCTTGGCGGCGAGCTGCGAGATCGCGCGGTTGTGGTCCAGGCGGGTCATCGCGGTGAAGCGCTCGGCCGGCACGTCCGGCGCGGCGGCCTGGGCGATCAGGGCGTTGGTGTTGGCCGGGTTGCCGACCACCAGCACGCGGATGTCGTCGGCGGCGTGGTCGTTGATGGCCTTGCCCTGCGGCTTGAAGATGCCGCCGTTGGCCTCCAGCAGGTCGCCGCGCTCCATGCCCTTGGTGCGCGGGCGGGCGCCGACGAGGAGGGCGACGTTGGCGCCGTCGAAGCCGACGTTCGGGTCGTCGGTGATCTCGATGCCGCGCAGCAGCGGGAACGCGCAGTCGTCCAGCTCCATGGCCGTGCCCTCGGCGGCCTTGAGGCCCTGGGGGATCTCCAGCAGGCGGAGCTTGACCGGCACGTCCGCGCCGAGCAGGTGGCCGGAGGCGATGCGGAAGAGCAGTGCGTAACCGATCTGGCCGGCCGCGCCGGTGACGGTGACATTCACGGGAGTGCGGGTCATGGCGATCTCCGTAAGACGACTGGCGGTGGGGGTCCCTGCCCCGGGTGCTGGACATCCCCTGTGATCGATCGGTGTCTCGACGTGAAGAGATATCCCGCGGTCAGGCTATCCGACCCGGCGGGGGCTCAACCCCCGCACCCTTGTGTCACGGCTCACTGGACGCCGGTACGCCGACGGGACGCCGCGCCCACGCCGGCCGAACCGGCCCTTGAGGGTCGCCGGGGGTCGCCGGGGGTCGCCGGAATGGTCACCTCCGTGCCACAGCCGCCGGAAATCCCTTGCCCCTTCCTTGGCCGGTGCATGACCCTCATGGAGCAGCGCCGCGGGCGCCCGTCCTGCTCGGGGGAGAGGACGGACGCCCGCGGTGGAGACCCGCCCGCACGCCGGTGGCCGGATCGATCCGTGCGTCGTGGTCCGACGCGCGAGCCCGGGGCCCGGTCAGCGGACCGCGAACTTGACGGCCTTCTCCAGGAGCGGGATCTCCAGCCACGGATCCGGCTGGGTCATCAGCGCGAAGAACACGATCGCCGCGCCCAGCAGCCCGTACGTCGCCATATCGGTGAACCGCGACCGTACGGCGAGCATCCCCACCGACGGCAGGACCCGGCGCAGCACCGCGCCGGTCAGCAGCGCCGCCCCGGCGAGCAGCGCCCCGACCCGCGGGGCCTGCGGGAACGGGTCCAGCCCGATCACCAGCAGGCCGAGCCCGACCACCGAGAGCACCAGCAGCAGCGGCCACTGGCGGGCCGGGGCGGGGGCGTCCCCGGGCGCCGCCCGGCCGCCGCCCTCGGGCCGCGCGGTGTCCAGCGTCACCGCCGGCGGCCGCCGCGACCCGGTCCCGGCGGCCGGGACGCCGTCGGCCGACACACCGCCCTCGGCCTCGTCGGAAGCGTCGGCCTCGCCGGGCTCACCGCTCCCGAGCCCGGGGACGGCGTCGGGGCCGGGGGCGTCCCGCCCAGGGGCGTCCTGCCCAGGGGCGTCCTGCCCGGGGGCGTCCTGCCCGGCGGCGTCGGGGCCGCCACCGGCTGCCGGCTCGGCCACGGATGCGGCCGCCGGCGCCGCGGGCCGGGCCTCCGGCGCGTGGCCGGTCGTGGGCTCGGCCTTCGCAGGGGGCCCGGCCGCCGCCGTATCCGCTTCGGCCGCCGTCGCCGGCTCGTCCTCAGCCCGTACGCCCATGGGTCGCCCTTCCTCGGTCCGTGCGGCTCAGACGATGTCGGCCGCGGCGGCGCGCTCGGCCGCGTCGACGACGTTGACCAGCAGCTGGGCGCGGGTCATCGGGCCGACGCCGCCGGGGTTGGGCGCGCGCCAGCCGGCGATCTCGTCCACGCCCGGGTGCACGTCCCCGACGATCTTGCCGTTCTCGTCGCGGCTGACGCCCACGTCCAGCACGGCCGCGCCCGGCTTGACGTCCGCCGGCTTGATCAGGTGCGGCACGCCCGCGGCGGCCACGATGATGTCCGCCCGGCGCAGATGCGCGGCGAGGTCCCGCGTACCGGTGTGGCACTGGGTGACCGTCGCGTTCTCCGAGCGGCGGGTCAGCAGCAGCGGCATCGGGCGGCCGATGGTGGTGCCGCGGCCGACGACCACGACCTCGGCGCCGTTGATCTCCACGCCGTGCGCGCGCAGCAGCGTGATGATCCCGTTCGGCGTGCAGGGCAGCGGCGCGGGCTCGTTGAGCACCAGCCGGCCGAGGTTGGTGGGGTGCAGGCCGTCGGCGTCCTTGGCCGGGTCCATCAGCTCCAGGATGCGGTTCTCCACGATCCCCTTGGGGAGGGGGAGTTGGACGATGTAGCCGGTGCAGGCGGGGTCCTCGTTCAGTTCGCGGACGACCGCCTCGATCTCGTCCTGGGTGGCGGTGGCGGGCAGTTCGCGCTGGATGGAGGCGATGCCGACCTCCGCGCAGTCGCGGTGCTTGCCGGCGACGTACTTGTGGCTGCCCGGGTCGTCGCCGACCAGGATGGTGCCGAGACCGGGGGTCGCGCCCCGGGCCTTGAGGGTGGCCACGCGGGCGGCCAGTTCGGACTTGATCGCGGCTGCGGTGGCCTTGCCGTCGAGAATCTGGGCGGTCATGGGGCCATCCTCTCGGATGACCCCGTCCCGGTTCCACTTCGCACCGGCCCGCCCGCCGGGTCCGGTACGGCGGCATCCCGCCCGCAGGTCGGCCGAGGTTGCACTTGCACAACGCCTCCGGCAACCGACTGGACAACCGGTCGGACGAGCGACCACGATGATCGGCGCAGTGCCGCGGGCAGTGCAGGGGGGCAGCACCGCAGGAAACGGGCACAGACGTTCCTCCGCGCGGGCCGCGCCGTCCCCGCACCACAACGGAGGAACCCGCCATGAGCTTCGGCGACCCCAACAACCCCTACGGCCAGCCCCAGGGGCAGCCCCAGCAGCCCGGCTACGGCTACCCGCAGGGCCAGCCCCAGCAGCAGCCGGGCTACGGCTACCCGGCCGCTCCCCCGGCCCCCGCGTACGGCGGCGGCTACCCGGGCGGACCGGTCGAGATGCCCGGTGGCGTGAAGGCCGCCCGCGTGATGATGTGGGTGATCGCCGGCCTTCAGCTCGTCGGGATCGTCCTGCTCTTCCTGGCCGTCGTCGCGGTCAACAAGCTGAAGGAAGACCCGGAGCTCAGCACCTCCACGGACTTCAACCAGTTCGCCGACTTCGGCACCGGCGTGCTCTACGCGCTCATCGCGCTGGCGGTCGCCTACCTGGTGGCCTCCGTCATGCTGGCCATCCAGTGCGCCAAGGGCGGCAACGGCGCCCGCATCGGGATCATCGTGTACGCCGCGGTCGGCCTGGTGCTGAGCCTGTACCCGTTCTTCCCGCTGAGCCTGGTCCACCTGGTGCTGCTCATCCTGGTGATCGTCTTCGTCGCCAAGAACGACGGAGCCGCCTGGTTCAAGCGCCCGCGCCACTGACCCGCCGGACCACACGCGGCGAAAAGGCGCCCCCCGTCGCTCCGGGCGACGGGGGGCGCCTTCGTGTCGGCCAGGCGCCTTCGCCCCGGCCGACCGCGTCTGCGCCTCACGCGGCTCAGTGGAAGAAGTGCCGCGTCCCGGTGAAGTACATGGTCACGCCGGCCGCGCGGGCCGCCTCGACCACCTGCTCGTCGCGGACCGAACCGCCCGGCTGCACCACGGCCTTCACGCCCGCCGCGGTCAGCACCTCCAGCCCGTCCGGGAAGGGGAAGAACGCGTCGGAGGCGGCGTACGAGCCCCGGGCCCGCTCCTCGCCGGCCCGCTCCACCGCCAGCTTCGCCGAGTCGACCCGGTTGACCTGGCCCATGCCCACGCCCACGCTCGCGCCGTCCTTGGCCAGCAGGATGGCGTTGGACTTCACCGCGCGGCAGGCCCGCCAGGCGAAGGCCAGGCCGGCCAGCTCGTCGGCGGGCAGCGCCTCGCCGGCCGCCAGCGTCCAGTTCGCCGGGTCGTCGCCGGCGGCCTGGAGCCGGTCCGCGGCCTGGAGCAGCGCCCCGCCGTCGATCGGCTTGACCTCGACCGTCGCGGCCGGGGCGCCGGAGGCCCGCAGCACCCGGATGTTCTTCTTCTTCGCCAGTGCCTCGACCGCGCCGTCCTCGTAGTCCGGGGCCACGATGACCTCGGTGAAGATCTCGGCGACCTGCTCGGCCATGGCCTTCGACACCGGCCGGTTGACCGCGATCACGCCGCCGAACGCGGACAGCGGGTCGCAGGCGTGCGCCTTGCGGTGCGCCTCGGCGACGTCCGCGCCGACCGCGATCCCGCACGGGTTGGCGTGCTTGATGATCGCCACGCACGGCTCGTCGTGGTCGTAGGCGGCCCGGCGCGCGGCGTCGGTGTCCGTGTAGTTGTTGTACGACATCTCCTTGCCGTGCAACTGCTCGGCGCCCGCCAGGCCGCCGCCCTCCTCGGAGAGGTAGAGCGCCGCGCCCTGGTGCGGGTTCTCGCCGTAGCGCAGCACGTTGCCGCGCTCGTAGACCGCGCCCAGGAACTCGGGGAAGCCGGACTCGTCCGCCGGGGCGTACTCGGCGGCGAACCAGGAGGCCACGGCGGTGTCGTACGCGGCGGTGTGCCGGAACGCCTCGGCGGCCAGCCTCTTGCGGGCGGCCAGGTCGAAGCCGCCGCCCTTGACGGCGTCCAGCACGTCGGCGTACCGGCCCGGGGAGGTGACCACGGCGACCGAGGGGTGGTTCTTGGCGGCCGCGCGGACCATCGAGGGGCCGCCGATGTCGATCTGCTCCACGCACTCGTCCGGGGTGGCGCCGGAGGCGACCGTCTCGCGGAACGGGTAGAGGTTCACCACGACCAGCTCGAACGGCGCCACGCCCAGCTCGGCCAACTGCTCGCGGTGGGCGTCCAGCCGCAGGTCGGCGAGGATGCCGGCGTGCACCCGCGGGTGCAGCGTCTTGACCCGGCCGTCCAGGCACTCGGGGAAGCCGGTCAGCTCCTCGACCTTCGTCACCGGGACGCCGGCCCCGGCGATCCGGGCCGCGGTGGAGCCGGTGGAGACCAGCTCGACCCCGGCCTCGTGCAGCCCCCGGGCCAGCTCCTCGAGACCCGTCTTGTCGTAGACGCTGACCAACGCGCGACGGATGGGCTTTCGCGTGGGGTTATTCACCGACATGAACCTTTCGTCCCTCAATGCGGTAGCCGTGCCGGGCCAGACGCCCCACGACCTCGACGAGCAGCGAGCGCTCGACTTCCTTGATCCGCTCGTGCAGAGCGGACTCGTCGTCCCCGTCCCGGACCTCGACCACGCCCTGGGCGATGATCGGGCCGGTGTCGACGCCGTCGTCGACGAAGTGGACGGTGCAACCCGTGACCTTGGCGCCGTACGCGAGCGCGTCGCGCACCCCGTGGGCCCCGGGGAAACTCGGCAGCAGGGCGGGGTGGGTGTTCACCGTCCGCCCGCCGAAGCGCTCCAGGAACGCCTTGCCGACGATCCTCATGAACCCGGCCGAGACCACCAGGTCCGGCTCGTGCGCGGCGACCGCCTCGGTCAGCGCCCGGTCCCACGCGTCGCGGCTGCCGTGGTCCCCGACCCGACACACGAAGGTGGGCAGCCCGGCCCGCTCGGCCCGCTCCAGACCGGCGATCGCGTCGCGGTCCGCGCCGACGGCGACCACGCGCGCCCCGTACCCCTCGGGCCCGTCCGGGTCGGCGGCGATCGCGTCGAGCAGGGCCTGGAGGTTGGTCCCCGATCCGGAGACCAGGACGACGAGGCGGGCGGGGGC
>NZ_PVLV01000167.1 GCF_002982015.1 Streptomyces solincola | reverse complement strand
GCCGGGGGGCCGGTGGCCCCCGGTCCCTCCGTGCCGCTCGCCGCCGCCGTGCCGCCCGCCCCGCCCGCCGTCACCGCCTAGGAGGTCTTCCGGTGCCACGTCCCTTCACCCTCTTCACCGGCCAGTGGGCCGACCTGCCGCTGGAGGAGGTCTGCCGGCTCGCCCGGGACTTCGGTTACGACGGGCTGGAACTCGCCTGCTGGGGCGATCACTTCGAGGTCGACAGGGCCCTCGCCGACCCGGGCTACCTGGTCGGCCGGCGGGCGTTGCTCGACAGGTACGGACTGACCTGCTTCGCGGTCTCCAACCACCTGGTCGGCCAGGCGGTGTGCGACCACCCGATCGACGAGCGCCACCGGGCCATCGTCCCGGCCAGGATCTGGGGCGACGGGGAGCCGGAGGGCGTACGGCGGCGGGCGGCCAGGGAGATGGCGGACACCGCGCGGGCGGCGGCCGCGTTCGGGGTGCGCACGGTGGTCGGCTTCACCGGCTCGTCCATCTGGCACCTGGTGGCGATGTTCCCGCCGGTGCCGGAGCGGATGATCGAGCGCGGTTACGAGGACTTCGCCGAGCGCTGGAACCCGGTGCTGGACGTCTTCGACGCCGAGGGCGTCCGCTTCGCCCACGAGGTGCACCCCGGCGAGATCGCCTACGACTACTGGACCACCCGGCGCGCCCTGGAGGCACTGGACCACCGCCCCGCCTTCGGGCTCAACTTCGATCCCAGCCACTTCGTCTGGCAGGACCTCGACCCGGTGGGCTTCCTCTGGGACTTCCGGGAGCGGATCTACCACGTGGACTGCAAGGAGGCCCGCAAACGGCTCGACGGCCGCAACGGCCGGCTCGGCTCGCACCTGCCCTGGGGTGATCCGCGCCGGGGCTGGGACTTCGTCTCGGCCGGGCACGGGGACGTGCCCTGGGAGGACGTCTTCCGGATGCTGCGCTCCATCGGCTACGACGGGCCCGTCTCGGTGGAGTGGGAGGACGCCGGGATGGACCGGCTCACCGGCGCCCCCGAGGCGCTGGCCACCCTGAAGCGGTACGACTTCGACCCGCCGTCCGCCTCCTTCGACGCGGCCTTCGGCTCGGCGGACTGACCCGTCGCCGGTGCGGGCGGCCCGGTGGCGCACCGCGCCACCGGGCGGTCCGGCCTGCCCGCCTGGCGGCTTTGTCCTCTGCCGGGGAAAAGTTCGCCGGACTTTGCGCGCAAGGTCTATCCGGCCGGGACGAGGCAGGCTAACGTCCCTCCCGGCCCGCATTTTGAGGTGTACATCACAATGTCGGGATCGTGGTCCCGGAGCAGCACAGCGGTGCGCATAGCACCGGCGACGGGGGTGTACCGCATCCGCGAGGGGGTGCATGCCGCACCCGCGAGGGGGTGCGCACCGCGCCCCCTCGCGGGTGCGGCATGCACC
>NZ_PVLV01000166.1 GCF_002982015.1 Streptomyces solincola | reverse complement strand
CCGCCGGTCTGCCCGCGTCCGGTTCCGGGCGGCCCGCTCCGGGCAGCACTTGGCCGAACGCCGGGCCGCCTGCCGTGCCCGGCGTGACCCGCCGCCCGCAGACACCGGGGGACCCCGTGACCGTAGCCTCCGACCGCCGCTCCCCCAGGCCGCTGCCGCTGCTGCTCGCCGTCGTGGCGCTGCTGGTCGCCGGGCTGGCCGGGGCGCCGCCCGCACGGCCCGCGACCACCTGGGTCCGGGTCGCGGACGGGGTGGCCTACCGCTGGAAGGACCTGCCGTCGCCGCGTGGCACCGCCAGGGCGCACCTGCTGTCGGTCGATCTGGACCGGGCGGGGGTGTCGCTGGGGCTGCTGTATCCCGGTGCGGTGGCCGCCCGTTCGGCGCTGTCCTCGCTGGCCGACGGCGCGGCCGCGGTGGGCGGGGTGAACGGCGACTTCTTCCATCTGACGGAGACCCAGCATCCCGGTGTCCCGGCCACGGGCGCCCCGGTCGGTCCGGCGGTGGCGGACGGGCGGGCGCTGAAGGCGGCCGTGCCCCGGGCGCAGCGCTACGGTCCGGCGCTGCCGCCCGGGGCGAACGCCCGCCAGGTGTGGGGTGTGGGCACCGACGGGACGGCGAGGCTCGGGGAGCTGACGCTGGACGGCGCGGTGTCCTCGGCGGCGGGCGCGTGGCCGCTGGGCGGGCTGAACCAGTACGCGCTGGCGGAGGGTTCGGTGGGGCTGTTCACCTCGGACTGGGGGTCGGCGCCCCGGGCGCGGGCGGTGTGCGGATCGGACGCCCGGCGCGACGCGCCCTGCGTCTCGGACGCCTACGAGGTGACCGTCCGCGCGGGCCGGGTGGTGTCGGCGGCGTCCGCACCGGGCGGCGGGACGATCCCGGACGGCACGCTGGTGCTGGTGGGACGCGAGAAGGGCGCCGACCGGCTGCGGGAGCTGGCCGTCGGGGAGCGGGTGCGGGTGCGCTACGGACTGGTGGCCGCGGGGGGCGGGGCGCCGTTCCGGTTCGCGGTCGGCGGCTTCCCGGTGCTGCGCGGCGGTGCGCCCGTCCCCGGTCTCGACGGCACGGTGGCGGCGGTGCGCACGGCGGCCGGCATCGGGGAGTCGGGCCGCCGGGTGTGGCTGCTGGCGCTGGACGGGTCCCCGGGCTTCCGGGACGGTCTGACCCTGGCCGAACTGGCCGGTGTGCTGGCCGGCCTGGGGGCGTCGGAGGCGGTGAACCTGGACGGCGGCGGTTCCTCGACGCTGGTGGCGCGCGACGCCGGGGCGTCGGCGGTACGGGTGCTGAACCATCCCAGCGGCGGTGCGCAGCGGCCGGTGCCCAACGGGGTGGGCGTGTTCGCCGGCGGGTGAGCCCTGCCGCGGGCGGCGGTCAGGGCTTGAAGCCGCTGACCACGTCGGCGGTGGCGGCGACGCCGTCGTAGATGGTGGGGGCGAGGCTGGTGCCCGCCAGGAAGAACCCGAGCAGTCCGCAGACCAGTGCGTGGCTGAGCTTCAGCCCGCCGCTGCGCAGGTAGACCACCGCCAGGATCAGCAGGAGCACCACCACGGAGATGGATACGGCCATGTGTCGCCTCCTCGGCCCGTCGCACGGGGTGTGCGGCATTCGGCGGCCAGTCTGGCGGAGGCCATTCGCCGTCCGGGGGTACGGCATGTCGGCCGAACGGGTACGAACGGACGGCGGACCGTTACGCGCGGTCGGCAGCGGCCGGACGGACCGGGCTCAGGGCCGGCCGGGCCCCGGACCGCCCGAGCTTCCGGACCGGTCGAGCTTCCGGACCGGTCGGGCATCGGACCGATCGGTCGCCCGGCCCGGCTCGGGCAGCCGGCCTCATACACGCGCCCGGCTCGCGCGGCCGGCTTGGTGCACGCGACCGGCCTGGTGTACGCGACCGGCCTTACGCGGTCCGCCCGGTTCAGGCGGCCGGCTTGGCGCAGTCGGTCCACTCCAGGGTGCGGTCGCACCAGCGTTCCAGCAGGACGCGGTCGTGCCCGACGGCGAGGAGGCCGGCGCCGTGGGCGGTGCGGTACTCCTCGACGGCGGCGACCAGGGCGGCGGTGGTGGAGGCGTCGAGCATGGCGGTCATCTCGTCGCACACCAGCCAGCGCGGGCGCAGCACCAGGGCGCGGGCCAGGCAAGCGCGTTGGAGCTGTCCATCGCTGACCTCGTGCGGGCGGCGGGTGAGCAGGTCGCCGGTGAGGCCCACGGCGGCGGCGAGTTCGGCGACCCGGTCGGGCGCCTCGGTGCGGCGGCCGGTGGCGCGCAGCGGTTCGGCGATGAGGTCGTGCAGGGTGAGCCGGGGGTCGGCGGAGAGCCGGGGCTGCTGGAAGACGACGCCGACGGCGGTGCGGAGCCGGCGCGGGGCGCGGTGCCGCCAGCCTCGTACCTCCTCGCCGTCCAGGGTGAGCCGGCCGCTGTCGGGGCGGTGCAGCAGGGCGGCCACCCGGGCCAGCGTGGACTTGCCGCAGCCGCTGGGGCCGAGCAGGCCGACCGACTCGCCGGGGGCCAGGGTGAGGGAGGCGTCACGGAAGACGGGGGCGCGCCGGTCGTAGCCGGCGGTGACGGCGTGGAGGTCAAGCACGGACCGGCTCCTCGGCGTGGTGGCAGGCGACGCCGTCGGCGAGGACCGGCGCGGAGGCGCAGCGGTCGGTGGCGCGGGGGCACCGCGGCGCGAAGGCGCAGCCGCCCGGCAGATCGCCCAGTTCCGGCGGCAGCCCGGGGATGGGCCGGAAGTCGCGTTCGGGCAGGGCGGCGAGCAGTCCGCGGGCGTAGGGGTGGCGGGGGCCGGGTGTGCCGAAGAAGCCGGCCGCGTCGGTGAGTTCGACGATCCGGCCGGCGTACATCACGGCGACCCGGTCGGCGATCCGCTGGGCGGCGGCCAGGTCGTGCGTGATCATCAGCAGCGCACGCCCGTCGTCGGCGTGCCGGCGCAGTTCGTCGGCGGTGCGGTCCACCAGGTCCCGGTCCAGTCCGGTGGTGGGTTCGTCGGCGAGCAGCAGCGGGGCGCCTCCGACCAGGGCGAGGGCGGTGGCGGCGCGCTGGGCGAGGCCGCCGGACAGCTCGTGCGGGTAGCGGTCGAGCAGTTCGGCGGGGAAGGCCGCGCGGTCTGCGGCGGCCCGTACGGCGGCGGGCAGGGCGCTCCTGGGTGTGCGGTTCAGCTCCCGCAGGGTCTCGGCCAACTGGCCGCGGACGGTGCGCACGGGGGTGAGGTGGGCGGCCGGGGACTGCGGGACCAGGCCGATGCGCCGGCCGCGTACGGTGCGGGCGAGGGTCCGTTCGGAGGCGGTGAGCAGGTCGACGGCGTCGTCGGCTGCCGCCTCGCCGTGGAGGAGGGCGGTGCCGGCGGTCTGGGCGTTGCCGGGGAGCAGGCCGAGCAGGGCGGAGGCGAGGACGGACTTGCCGCAGCCGCTCTCGCCGACCAGGGCCAGGCACTGGCCCGCCGCCAGGTCGAAGCTCGCGCCGGTGACGGCGGCGATGTGCCGGCCGCCGCGCATCCGGAAGCGGACGGAGAGGTCCCGGACGCTCAGGACAGGGGTCGCGGAGGGCGGGACGGTGGTCGCGGGGGTCACAGCATCAGCTCCGATCGGCGGCGCGGGTTGATCCGCTCCCGCCAGGCGCCGGCCAGGCCCGCGATGGCGAGGGTGGGGACGATCAGGAAGAGGCCGGGGAAGAGGGTGGGCCACCAGTCGCCGGCCAGCAGCGAACCGCGGGCGGTCTGCACCAGGGTGCCGAGACTGGCCTGGTGGGTGGGCAGGCCGAGGCCGAGGAAGGAGAGGGCGGACTCGTGCCACATGGCGTGCGGCACCATCAGCACGGCGGCGAGGCCGGCCTGCGGCAGCACGGCGGGCAGCAGATGGCGGGCGGTGACCCGCCACCGGGAGGCGCCGCCGGAGACGGCCGCGTCCACGAAGGGGCGGGAGCGCAGCGACAGCACCTCGGAGCGGACGATCCGGGCGGTGGACAGCCAGTGGGTGAGCGCCACGGAGACGATCACCGGCCAGACTCCGGGGCGGAACATCGCCACGATGAAGATGCCGAGCAGCAGGTGCGGCACCGAGGAGAAGGTGTCCACCAGGCGCATCACGATCCGGTCGGTCCAGCCGCCGAAGGCCGCGGCGGCCGCGCCGACGGCGGTGCCGATGACGGTGGCGACCAGGGCGGCGACCAGGCCGACCAGGAGCGAGACGCGCAGCCCGTAGACACAGCGCAGCAGCAGGTCGCGGCCGACGTCGTCGGTGCCGAAGGGGTGGGCGAGGGAGGGCGGCCGGAGTTTGAGCGCGAGGTCGATGGCCTGCTCGTCGAGTTGGACGACCGGCGGCACGATCAGCACGGCGAGCACGGTGGCGGCCGCGATCACGGCGGACGCGGCGACCCGCACGGTGCGGGTGGAGCGGCGGGTGCGTCCGTGTGAGCGCCAGGTCCGGGAGGGCGCGTCCTTGGTCAGGGTCAGGTCAGCCATCGAAGCCCACCCTCGGGTCGGCGAGTCCGTACAGCAGGTCGGAGAGGAGGTTGCCCAGCAGCACCGCGACGGTTGCCAGCACGGTGAGCGCGGCGAGCAGCGGGAAGTCGACGGAGACGGCGGCCTGCACGGTGGCGGCGGCGATGCCGGGCCAGCTGAAGACCGTTTCCACCAGCAGGGCGCCGGTGATCAGCTCGGGCACCCGGGAGCCGACCAGGGTGAGCATCGGCAGCATCCCGGAGCGCAGGGCGTGGCCGAGGAGCACGGTCCGCTCGGCGAGGCCGCGGGCGCGGGCGCCGCGCACCGCGTCCTCCTCCAGCGCGTCGGCGACGCCCTGGCGCACGTACAGGAAGAACCAGGGCAACTGGGAGACGCCGAGGACCAGGGCGGGCAACACCAGGTGGGTGGCGACCTGGTCGAAGGTGACGGTGTCGCTGGCGGTGTCGGTGAGGCCGCCGGCCGGCAGCGCGCCGAGCTTGAGGGCGAAGAACCAGATGGCGAGCAGGCCGAGCCAGAAGGCGGGGGCGGCTTCCAGGGTGTACGCCGCGGAGGTGGTGGTCCGGTCGAGCCAGCCGCCGGGGCGGCGGGCGGCGAGCACGCCGAGGGCGGTGCCGAGCAGGACGGCGACGGCGAAGGCGGTGGCGGCGAGCAGCGTGGACCAGCCGAGGCGTTCGGCGATGACGTCGGCGACTGGCTGGCGCATCACGCTGGAGTCGCCGAGGTCGCCGGTGAGCGCGGAGGTGACCCAGTGCCACCAGCGCGGCAGGAGCGGCTGGTCGACGCCGAGGTTGGCGCGCAACTGGTCGAGGTTGTCCTGGGTGGCGGTGAGCCCGGCGGTGCCGGCGTAGGCCTTGACGGGGTCGAACGGGGAGGCGGCGGCGACGGCGAAGACGCCGAAGGTGACGAGCAGCAGGACGGGGACGGCGAACAGGGCCCGCCGTCCCGCCATCCTGGCCATCGCCCCGAGCGGGACGCGGCGGCTCACTTCCTGGCGCCCTTGGGGGTCCAGTCCTCCACGTTCCACCACGGGCCGGAGGCCAGGCCGTGGTCGTGCGGCTCGACCTGGGTGGACAGCCCCGTCCAGCGGTCGTTCACGACGTACACGTGGTCGATGTGGGTGAGGAAGGTGTAGCCGGGGTTCTTCACCAGTTCGCGCTGGATCGTGTCGTAGGCGGCCTTCCGCTTGGCCGGGTCGTCGGTCGTACGGCCCTGGTCCAGCGCCTTGTCGACGGCCGGGTTGTCGTACCAGCCCATGTTGTTGAAGCCGTCGCCGCCCAGGCTGGACTTCAGCAGCAGGTACTGGTCGAAGTCGGGGTCGCCGGGCGAGCCGCCGCCGGCGAGGACGGCGTCGGTCTTCATCCGGGGCTGGATGACCTCCCAGGTGCCGGCCTGGGTCCTCACGTCGATGCCGGCCTTCTTGGCGTCGGAGGCGTAGGCGAGGGCGTGGTCCTGGCGGAGCTTGTCGCCGGAGAGGTACCACAGCGGGAAGGAGGCGCGGACGCCGTCCTTGGTGCGGATGCCGTCGGGGCCGGGCTTCCAGCCGGCGGCGTCCAGGATCTTCTGCGCGGCGGCCAGGTCGTGGCGGCGCTCGGTGCCCCGGGTGAACCACTCGCTGTCGGTGGGGACCGGGCCGTAGGCGGGCTTGCCGGCGCCTTCGAGGATCTTGTCGACCATGGTCTTGCGGTCCACGGCGGTGTCCAGCGCGCGGCGCACGGCGGTGTCCCCGGTGACCTTGTGGTGGGTCGGCAGGGTCACCAGGCGGTAGTCGTAGCTGGTGGCCTCGTAGGTCTTGCGGGCGGTGTCGCCCTTGAAGCCCTGGGCGAGGTTGGGCGGCAGGATCGCGCCGTCGAGGTCGCCGGAGCGCAGCCGGGTGGCGCGCACGTCGTCGTCCTTGATGATCGCCATGGTGAACTTCTTCACCTCGGGCGCGCCGCCCCAGTACTTCTCGTTGGCGGCGAAGCTCAGCTTCTCGCCCTTGGACCAGTCGGTCAGCACGTACGGCCCGGTGCCGACGGGCTTGGTGGTGAACGGGCCGCTGTTGACGTCCTGCTTCGCGGCCACGTGCTCGGGGGCGATGCCGAGGACGGTGCGCTCGGCGAAGGCGGCGTAGGGGTACTTCAGGGTGAAGACGACGGTGTCGTCGCCGGTCGCCTTCACGTCCTCGAGGGCGTCCAGGTCGCCCTTGGAGGCGCTGTTGGTCTTCGGGTCCAGGATGGTCCGGTAGGTGAAGACGACGTCCTTCGCGGTGAACGGCTTGCCGTCGCTGAAGGTGACGCCCTCGCGGAGCCGGTAGGTGTACGTGAGGCCGTCCGCGCTCACCTCGGGCAGCGCCGCCGCCAGTGCGGGCTTCAGCTTCATGTCGCCGTCGAAGGCGAGCAGACCGTCGAAGATCTTGGAGTTGCCGTCCTTGCCGTAGCCCAGCAGCGGGCTGAGCGAGTCGGGCTCGTACGCGATGCCGACGACCGCGCTGTCCTTGGCGGCGCCCTGCGGGCCGCCCGGCCCGGAGCCGGGGCTGGAGCAGGCGGCCGCCGTCAGGGCCAGGGCTCCGGCCAGCACGGCGGCGGCCGTGGAGCGTATGGATCGGGCGGTCATGGTCTCCACACCCCTCTGTCGGGACTCAGGCGCAGTTGCGGGCGTGCGCTGTTGCGAACGCGTGGCAATTAAACAGCACGTAGAAGGGTGTCTTGGCCTTGCGGTCCTTACCACCGCGCGGGCGCTCGCGGAGAGAGAGCGGAAAGCGGAGCGCCGGGTGAGTAGGAGGACTCATGGCCGGCCGGGTGCGGGCGGGCAGGGTGCGGGCATGACGACGGACAGAGCGGCGCTGACGGCCCTGCATCTCCTGCTGACCTGGGCGACGATGACCGGCGCGGCGCCCGCGGTCGGCATCGCGGTGTTCCTGGCGGGCTGGGGCGGTGGAGCCGGGGCGGCGCTGGCGACGGCCGCCGTGGGCGTGCCGCTGACCGTGGGCGTGCTGGTCCTGGCGGGCACACCGGCGCGGAGCCTGGTGCCGCTGTGCGGCACGGCACGCGGCCGGTTCGGCTGGGCGGTCGCGGTGTTGCTGCTCGGCACGCTGGGCGTGCCGGCCGGCGCGGGCGCGTATCTTGCGGGCGTCGACCTGGGCAGCGCCGACGTCCGGGTGGCGTTGACCGGGGTGCCGTACGCGGTCGCGGCGGCGCTCTTCGTGGCGGACCGGTGGGTGCGGCTCGCGGCGGTGGCAGTGGTGGCGACCGGTGTGGTCTACGGGGGCGTCATCGGCCGGTAGCGGCGCCCGGCGGCGGGCCGGGCGGGCGTGCCGGACGCCGGGGAGGCGTCGGATGCGCGGCCTCCCCGGCGTCCGGCGGCGGGTCAGGCCGGCGCGGGCAGTCCGGCGAGCCGGGCGACGGTCTCCTTGTGGCGGCCGGGCGAGCCGAGGGCGGTCTGGTCGGCCTTGGCGCGCTTGAGGAACAGGTGCGCCGGGTGCTCCCAGGTCATGCCGAGGCCGCCGTGCAACTGGACGCACTCCTCGGCGGCGTGTACGGCCGTCCGCGAGCAGTGGATCTGGGCGACGGCGGCGAGCAGCGGCGCGTCCGGGCTGCGGGTGGCGAGGGCGTCGGCGGCGGCGCGGGCGGCGGCCCTGGCCCCGGCGGCCTCCAGCCAGAGCTGCGCCATCCGGTGCTTGAGTGCCTGGAAGGAGCCGATGGGCCGGTTGAACTGGTGCCGGGTCGCGGTGTGCCGGACGGTCTGCTCCAGGCACCATTCGGCGACGCCGAGTTGCTCGGAGGCGAGCAGGGCGGCGCCCACGAGCAGTCCGCGTTTCCAGGCGGCGGATCCCGCGTCCGCGTCCGCGATCCGGGTGCCGGCCCGCGCGGGCGTCTCGACGGCGGCCAGCGGGCGGGTGAGGTCGAGGGCGGTGAGCGGGCTGATGGCGGCGTCGGCGGCGTCGACCGCGTACAACCCGTCGGGGCGGAGCACCAGCAGGACGTCGGCGAGGGCCGCGTCGGCGACGGCGGTCACCGGGCCGGGCGGGGGCGGCGGGTCTCCGGGGGCGGTGGACAGCGGGGTGAGCAGGACGGCGGTCCGCTCCCCCGCGGCCAGTTTGCCGAGCAGCCCCTCGGCGGCCGGGCCGGCGGCGAGCAGCGTCTCGGTGGCGATGACGGAGCTGGTGAGGTACGGCAGTGGGGCGACGGTGCGGCCCAGCTCCTCCAGGACGACGGCGGCCTCCCGGTGGCTGGCGCCCTGGCCGCCGAGCTTCTCGGGGACGAGCAGCCCGGCGGCGCCGATGCCGGCGGCGAGGGCCCACCACAGCTCGGGGTCGTGGCCGCCGGCCTGTTCGACGCGGGCGGGCAGCGCGGCCGGGTCGGCGCGGTCGGCGAGCAGCGACCGCACGGCGGCGCGCAGGTCCTCCTCGTCCCGCGTGTACAGGAGGTCGAGGTCGGGCGACGGCTGCGCGCCGTACGCCGGGTCGGCGCCGGTCGTCGGCTCCGGGTCCGTCACGGCGGCCGGGCGGACCTCGGCGGCCGGGTGGGCCGCTGCGTCCTGGTCGGCCACGGCGTCGGGGCCGGTCGTCGGCTTCGGGTGGTCGGTCATCGCGCGAGGTCCTTCCACGGGACGTCCTTGTCGGTGCGGGGCTCGGCGGGCAGGCCGAGGACGCGCTCGGCGACGATGTTGAGCAGCACCTCGCTGGTGCCGCCCTCGATGGAGTTGCCCTTGGCGCGCAGGTAGCGGTAGCCGGCGTCGCGGCCGGTGAAGTCCACGTGCTCGGGGCGGCGCAGGGTCCAGTCCTCGTACAGCAGGCCGTCGTCGCCGAGGAGTTCCGTCTCCAGTGCGCTGATCTGCTGGTTGAGGCGGGCGAAGACGAGTTTCGCGCCGCTGCCCTCGGGGCCGGGGCGGCCGGCGGCGAGCTGCTGGCGGAGCCGTTCGCCGGTGAGCCGGGCCACCTCGGCCTCCACCCAGAGGTCCAGGAGCCGCTGGTGGAGTTCGGCGGTCCGCAGTCCGGGGCGGTCGCGCCAGGTGGCGGCCGCCTTGCCGATCATGCCGCCCTCGCGGGGCAGCCGGCCGCCGCCGATGGAGACGCGTTCGTTCATGAGGGTGGCCTGGGCGACCCGCCAGCCGTCGCCGACCGCGCCGAGGCGGTGCGCGTCGGGGATGCGGACGCCGTCCAGGAACACCTCGTTGAACTCGGCCTCGCCGGTGATCTGGCGCAGCGGCCGGACCTCCACGCCCGGGTCGGTCATGTCGCACAGGAAGTAGGTCAGGCCCCGGTGCTTGGGCGCCTCGGGGTCGGTGCGGGCGACCAGGATGGCCCAGCGGGCGACGTGGGCGCTGGAGGTCCACACCTTCTGCCCGGTGACCGTCCACGTGTCGCCTTCGCGGGTGGCGCGGGTGGCGAGCGCGGCGAGATCGGAGCCGGCGCCGGGCTCGCTGAACAACTGGCACCAGACCTCCTCGCCGGTCCACAGCGGCCGCAGGAAACGGCGCTGCTGCTCCTCGGTACCGTGGGCGAGGATGGTCGGCGCGGCCATGCCGAGGCCGATGCCGATGCGGCGCGGGTCGTTGTCGGGCGCGCCGGCGGCGGCCAGTTCGGCGTCCACGACCGGCTGGAGGGCGCGGGGTGCGTCCAGGCCGCCGAGCCCGGCCGGGTAGTGCACCCAGGCGAGGCCGGCGTCGAACCGGGCGCGCAGGAAGTCGGCCGGGGAGGTGGCGGCCGGCGGATGGGCGGCCAGCAACTCCTGGGTCCGGTTGCGCACTTCCTCGGCGGTGGCGCTCATACGGCGGCCTCCTCGGGGAGGACGACCAGCCGGCCGGTGGTGGCGCCGGCGGCGAGCCGCTGGACGGCGCCGGCGGCCTCGGCGAACGGCACGCGTTCGCTGACCAGTGGCCGGATCAGGCCCTTGGCGGCGTACTCGGTGAGGATGTCATGGCAGTGCCGGACGGCCGCCGGGTCGTGCCGGCGGTACAGGCCCCAGTGCAGGCCGAGCACGGAGTAGTTCTTGACCAGGGCGTGGTTGAGGGCGGGCGCCGGGATGTCGCCGCTGGCGAAGCCGACCACCACGATCCGGCCCTCGAAGGCCACGCACTTGGCGGACTGGGTGTAGGCGGCGCCGCCCACCGGGTCGAAGACCACGTCGGCCCCGCGCCCGCCGGTGGCCTCCTTGACGGCGGCGACCACGTCCTCACTGCGCCGGTCGATCACCACGTCGCAGCCGAGGAGGCGGGCGGTCTCGGCCTTGTCCGGGCCGCCGGCCACGCCGACGACCCGGGCGCCGGCGGCCTTGCCGAGCTGGACGGCGGCGCTGCCGACCCCGCCGGCGGCGGCGTGCACCAGCAGGGTCTCGCCCTCCTTCAGCGCGGCCCGGCGGTGCAGGGCGAACCAGCCGGTCTGGTAGCCGACGAGCAGTGCGGCGGCCTCGGCGTCGTCGAGGGCCTCGGGCGCGGGCAGCACCTCGGCCTCGTCGGCGACGGCGTACTCGGCGAGTCCGCCGTGGGGCAGGGCGGGGCTGGCGATCACCCGGCGGCCGTCGGGGGTCTGCGCGCACACCTCGACGCCGGGGGTGAACGGCATGGGAGGGCGCACCTGGTAGTGGCCCCGGCAGAGCAGCGCGTCGGGGAAGTTGAGGTTGGCGGCGCGGACGCGCAGGAGGACCTGGCCCGGTCCCGGTTCGGGCCGGTCCACTTCCTCCCTGGCCATCACCTCGGCCGGTTCGCCGTTGCGGTGTACTCGCCATGCCTGCATCGGGGCCTCCGTGGGGCGGGTGGACCGTACTCGTCCGCATACTAAGCGGTCGCTTGGTCGAGGGGAAGCGGCCTCGTCCGCCCGGGGCGGGGGGCCGGGCGGGCCCGGCGTACCGGGTCTGAGACACTGTGGCCGATCATCCAGGCCGCGCGGGCCAGGAAGCCGGTGCGAATCCGGTACGGTCCCGCCACTGTGAACGGCCCCCGCCGCGACGGGAGCCGCAGTCAGACACTGCCGCGCCGCCTGCTCACCTGCGACTTTGGGGACGAGGACATCCCCGGAGAGGCGATCCACGGCCATGGCCCGATCCCGCGCCGCCCTGCGCGCACTCACCGCCGCAGCCCTGCTGCTCCCGCTGGCCGCCTGCGGCGGCGGCACGGACGACGGCGACGACGCCGCGCCCGCCGAGCACGCGGCGGGTTTCCCGTACACCGTTGCCAACTGCGGGGTGAAGACGGTCTTCGACGCGCCGCCGCGGCGGGCCGTCGCCCTCAACCAGCACGCCACCGAACTGCTCCTCGCCCTCGGGCTGAAGGACAGGATGGCCGGCTCCGCCTATCTGGACGACGCGGTGCTCCCCGCGTACAAGCAGGACTACGACCAGGTGAAGGTGCTGGCCAAGGAGTACCCCGCCAAGGAGGTGCTGCTCGGCGCGGACCCGGACTTCGTCTACGGCGGCTACGACAGCGCCTTCGACAAGGCGGAGGGCCGCGACCGGGCCGGCCTGGAGAAGGCCGGCGTCAAGACCCGGCTGAACACCGAGTCCTGTGCCGACCGCCCCGTCGGCATGGCCCAGTTGCGCACCGAGATCACCGAGCTGGCCCGCACCTTCGGGGTGCCCGAGCGCGGCGCGAAGTTGATAGCCGAGGAGGAGAAGCAGGTCGAGGCGGTCCGCACCAGGCTGGCGGGGACCGAGCCGCTGAAGGTGTTCGTCTACGACTCCGGCGAGGCCAGCGCCTTCACCGCCGGCGGCCAGGGCATCGGCAACGAGCTGATCACGCTGGCCGGCGGGCGCAACGTGTTCGCCGACGTGAGGAAGCCCTTCGCCGACGTCTCCTGGGAGCAGGTCGTCGAGCGCAAGCCGGACGTCGTCGTCATCTACGACTACGGCGGCACCACCGTCGAGCAGAAGAAGCGGCACCTGCTGACGGACCCCGCCCTCAAGGACGTGCCGGCCGTGAAGAACCGCCGGTTCGCGGTGCTGCCGCTGTCCTCCGCGGTGCTCGGCGTGCGGGTCGGCGAGGCGGCGGACGCGCTGGCCCGCCAGATCCACCCCGACGCGCGGTGACCGCCCCGGCGACCGCGTCCCGGGCGCGCAAGGCGTCCGTCCCGGCGGCCGCCAGGCTGCCGCTCGCCCTGACCGTGCTGGCCGTCGCCCTGGTCGCGGCGGCCGTCGCCGGACTGGCCCTGGGACCGGTGCGCATCCCGCCCGGCGAGGTGCTGGACATCGTGCTGAGCGGTGAGCGGCCGGGCGCGTACGCCTCCATCGTGTGGGACGTGCGGATGCCCCGGGTGCTGCTCGCCGTGCTGGTCGGCGCGGGGCTCGCGCTCACCGGCACGGTGCTCCAGGCGCTGGTGCGCAACCCGCTGGCCGATCCCTTCCTGCTGGGCGCCTCCTCCGGGGCGTCCGCGGGCGCGGTGCTGGTGATCGTGCTGGGCGCGGGTGCGGGGCTGCTGGGCGCGGTGGCGCTGCCCGCGGCGGCGTTCGCCGGCTCGATGGCGGCGCTGGTCACGGTGTACGCGATGGCCCGCCGCGGCGGGTCGATGACCACCGGGCGGCTGGTGCTGGCCGGAGTGGCCGTGCAGTACGTGCTGCAGGCGTTCACCAGCCTGGTGCTGGTGGTGGCCGCCGACGCCGAGCATGTGCGGCAGGTGATGTTCTGGACCCTCGGCGGCCTGGGCGGCGCCCGCTGGGACGAACTGGCGGTGCCCGCGCTGGTGCTGGGCGCGGGCGTGCTGGTGCTGCTGGTGCTGGCCCGGCCGCTGGACCTGCTGCTGGCCGGCGAGGAGGGCGCGCACACTCTGGGACTCGCCCCGGGACGCTTCCGGGCCTGGGCGTTCGTGCTGGTGTCCCTGGTGGTCGGCGTGCTGGTGGCCTACAGCGGGGCGATCGGGTTCGTGGGACTGATGGTGCCGCACGCGGCCCGGATGGTGGTCGGCGCGGCGCACCGGCGCCTGCTGCCGGTGGCGGCGCTGGGCGGGGCGGTGTTCCTGCTGGTGGCCGACCTGGTGGCGCGGACCGCCGCCGCGCCCGAGGAGATCCCGGTGGGTGTGGTCACCGCGCTGGTCGGCGGCCCGTTCTTCCTGTGGCTGCTGCGCCGCTCGCGCCGGACGGAGGAGATCGCATGACGGTGGCAACCCTCGGGGAGCGGGCCGGGGCGGTGGCGCTGACCGCCACCGGCGTGGCGTACGCGGTGGACGGGCGCACCATCCTGCACGGCGTGGACGTGTCCGCCGCACCGGGCGAGACGGTGGGCCTGGTCGGGCCGAACGGCAGCGGCAAGACGACGTTCCTGCGCTGCGTGTACGGCACGCTGACGCCGAGCGCGGGCCGGATGGAGCTGGACGGGGCGGACGCGGCGGCGATGTCGGTACGCCGGCGGGCCCGGCGGATCGCGGTGGTGGCCCAGGACGCGGGCGTCGCGGCCGGGCTGACCGTGCGGGAGGTGGCGGCGATGGGCCGCGGGCCGCACAAGCGGTTCTGGGAGCAGGACGGCCCGGAGGACCTGCGCCGGGTGGAGCGGGCGCTGGCCGAGGTGGGGGCGGGCGAGCTGGCCGGCCGGTCGTTCGCGGAGCTGTCCGGCGGCGAGCGGCAGCGGGTGATGGTGGCCCGGGCGCTCGTGCAGGAGCCCGGGCTGCTGGCGCTGGACGAGCCCACCAACCACCTCGACGTGCGCCACCAGTTGGATATCCTGTCGCTGGTGCGCGGGCTCGGCGTCACCGCGCTGCTGGTGCTGCACGACCTCAACCTGGCGTCGGCCTACTGCGACAGGCTGGTGGTGCTGGACGGCGGCCGGGTGGTGGCGAGCGGCACGCCGCACGAGGTGGTGACGCCCGGTCTGCTGGCGGAGGTCTACGGGGTGCCGGCGCGTGTCGAGCCGCACCCGGTGACGGGCCTCCCGCTCGTGGTCTACCTCCCCCTGCCGTGACCGGCGGTCGCTGGTCGCCGGTGGAGCGCGGGCCGCGCTGGCGGGTGGCGGTCGGCGTCCCGCCGGCGGCCGAGGCGGACGGCTGGCTGGCCGCCGACCGGCTCGCCGACCCGGCGAGCCGCGAGCTGGGCGTGCTGCTGGAGGCCGAGCGGACGAGCAGCGGCCACCGCACCGGGCACGCCGCGGCGCTCACCCTGATGGCGGTGTACGCGGGCTGGGTCACCGCCGCCGCGGTGCTGCACTGGGCGCTCACCGACGAGGTTCCGGACCTGCGGGCCGGCAACGTACTGGTGCGGCCGGGCGCGCACGGCATCGCCGGGGTGCGGGTGCGCGAGGCCCGGCTGCTGCCGCCCGAGGCCGGCGAGCCCTCGGTGGCGCTGCTGCACCGGGTGGTGCTGACGGGCCATCTGCTGCCGGTGGCCGAGGCGCTGCACCGCCGCACCCGGGCCGGACTGCGGCAGTTGCGGGGCGGGGTGGCGCACGGCTGCGCCACCGCGCTGTGCGCCTCGGACGCCGAGGCGGGCCTGCTGGAGCGGCGCTGGCGACGGCTGGTGCGGGACGCTCCCGGCGGCCTGGCCGCGCTCGGCGAGACGGCCCGGGTGCGCGGGGCCGGGGACGGGCGGGAGCGGCTGGTGTACCTGCGCCGTACCTGCTGCCTCTTCCACACCAGCGCCGAGGCGGTGCGCTGCGCGAGCTGCTGCCTGACCGACCGCGCGGAGCGGCTGCGGGCGTACGCGGCGGCCCGGTGAGGTCTCCCCCGGCCCGCGTGCCCGGGCCGGGGAAGGCCGCGTCAGCGGGGGAACAGCTCGAAGGCGACCGCGGGGCGGCCGTCGAAGCGGGGAGCCGCGGCCGAGGCGGCGGAGGTGACGAAGGCCCGGGCGTACTCCTCGGGGTCCTGGTCGGTCAGCCCCTCGATGTAGGCGCGGTGCTCGAGCAGCGAGGCCACCGCCCGCTCCAGGCCGGGGGCGGCGTCCACGGCGTGGCTGGGCCGGTCCGAGCCGGCGACCGCGACCCAGCGGACCCCGTCCCAGGGCTCCAGGCCCTGCGCGGTCAGCTCGGGGAAGATCCAGCGGTTGCCCGCGTCGCCGGCCGCGTCCAGGGTGGCCCGGCCGACGGCGACGTGGTCGGGGGTGTTCCACACCGTGCCGCCCCAGGTGTCCCGGAAGTTGAGGGTGATCACCAGCTCGGGGCGGTGGCGGCGGATGGCCGCGGCGATGTCCCGGCGCAGCCCGGTCCCGTACTCGATCACGCCGTCCCGGTGGTCGAGGAAGTCGACCGTGGAGACGCCCACCGCGGCCGCGCTCGCCCGCTGCTCGCGTTCCCGCAGCGGGCCGCACTGATCGGGGCCGATGCCGTCGATGCCGGCCTCGCCGCGGGTGGCGAGGACGTAGGCGACTTCGCGGCCGGCGTCGGTCCAGGCGGCGACGGCGGCGGCGCAGCCGTACTCCAGGTCGTCGGGGTGGGCCACCACGGCGAGCGCCCGCGTCCAGTCCTCCGGCATCGGCTCCAGCCGGCGGCCCGCGTTCTCCGGTTCCTTCGCAAGATCGTCCATGGCCGAAGGATACGAGCGCGTGCGCGGCCCGCCCGGGGCGTTTCCACGGTCGGTCCCAAGCGTTGCCACGGTCGGGGGTGGAGCGTGTGCGGGAGCGGCGGGCGGCTCCTAGCGTGGTGCCATGATCCGCTTCGAGCAGGTTGCCAAGGTCTATCCGGACGGCACCACCGCCGTCGACGACCTGTCCTTCGAGGTGGCCGAGGGCGAGCTGGTGACCCTGGTCGGCCCGTCGGGCTGCGGCAAGACGACCACCATGTTGATGGTCAACCGGCTCACCGAGCCGACCTCGGGCCGGGTGCTGGTGGGGGGTGAGGACGTGGCGCAGACCGACCCGGTGAAGCTGCGCCGGCGGATCGGGTACGTGATCCAGCAGACCGGGCTGTTTCCGCACCGCACGGTGCTGGACAACACCGCGACCGTGCCGGTGCTGCTGGGCTGGAAGAAGGCCCGGGCCCGTGAGCGGGCCGCCGAGCTGCTGGAGCTGGTGGGGCTCGACCCGGGTGTCTACGGCAGGCGCTATCCGGCGCAGTTGTCCGGCGGGCAGCGCCAGCGGGTCGGGGTGGCCCGGGCGCTGGCGGCTGATCCGCCGGTGCTGTTGATGGACGAGCCGTTCGGCGCGGTCGACCCGGTGGTGCGCGAACGTCTTCAGAGCGAGTTCCTGCACCTCCAGGCGACCGTGCGCAAGACGGTGCTGCTGGTCACCCATGACATCGAGGAGGCGGTGCGGATGGGCGACCGGATGGCGGTGTACGGGCAGGGGCACATCGAGCAGTTCGACACCCCGGCCGCGGTGCTGGGCGCCCCGGCGACGGCGGCGGTGGCGCGGTTCGTGGGCGCGGACCGGGGGCTGAAGCGGCTGTCGGTGACCGCGATCGAGCCGGACGACCTGGAGGAGCCGCCGGTGGCGCGGCCCGCCGAGCCGACCGCGGTGGCCTCGCGGCGGCTGCGCGAGGAGGACGCCCGCTGGGCGGTGGTGCTGGGCGAGGACGGCGACCTGCGCGGCTGGGTGTCCGCCGATGATCTGGCCCGGGCCGGCGGGGAGGGCGTGGTGGGGGACCTGGCCCGGCGCATGGAGGCGTGGGTGCCGGTGGGCGCGCCGCTGAAGCAGGCGTTCGGCGAGATGCTCCAGCACGACGCGGGCTGGGTGGCGGTGCTGGACGGGTCGCGTTTCCTCGGGGTGCTGACCCCGTCGAAGCTGCACGAGGCACTGCGCCGCTCGGTGGACGCCGACGCCCGGGGAGTGGGCCGGGGCGAGGTCTCCTTCGACTCGGTGGCGGACGCCTGAGGACCGGCGGGGGGGGTCGCTCAGCGCAGCAGGCCCTCGGACCGGAGGAAGTTCCTGGCCACGTCCTCGGGCAGCCGGCGCCAACTGTCCACCTGCTCGTTGAGGTTCGCCAGGTCGGCGGTGGTCAGGACGGGGCCGAGGCGGGCCAGCGCCCGGGCGACGCACGGGGAGCCGGCCCGGGCCCGGTTGGCGACGGGCACGATGTAGTCGGCGTTCTGCAGGCGCTTGTCGTCGGCGAGCAGCACCAGGTCGAACTCGTCCAGGGTGGCGTCGGTGGTGGTGGTCAGCGCCATCTGGTCCTGGCCGCGCTGCACCGCCTGCTTGGCCTGGGTGGTGCCGACGCCCTTGGGGTCGACGCCGGTGACGTCGATGCCGTACACCTCGCGCAGCCCGGGGGCGCAGTACGGGCGGGAGACGCACTCGTCGCCGGCCGCCAGCCTGACCGGCAGCTTCGCCCGGCCGAGGTCGCTGAGGGTCTTCAGCCGGTGCTCGCGGGCGTAGGCGGCGGTGACGGCGAAGGCGTTCTGGTCGACGGCCTCTCCGGGGTCGAGGACGGTGAGGCCCCTGGGTGCGGCCAGGGCGCGCAGCTCCTTCATGGTGGCGGCCAGGTCGGGTGAGCCGACGGCTGGCGCGTCGGGGCCGTTGGCCTTGGCGTTGAGCCAGTCGGCGAAGGTGGCCGCGTACTCGGGGACGATGTCGATCCGGCCGGACTCCAGGGCCGGTTCGTAGATCTCGCGGTTGGTGACGGACAGGATGCGGGTGCGGTAGCCGGCCTGGTCGAGCAGCAGCCCGTACATCCGGGCGAGCAGGTCGCTCTCGGTGAATCCGGCCGAGCCGATGGTCAGTTCCCGGCTGTCCCCCGGTGGTCCGGTGATCTCGCCCTGGTCCTCCAGCGAGGGCCCGGTGGCGCACCCGGCCGGCAGCAGGACCGCGATGAGCAGCCCGGCGGCCCGCCGGCGGCGCCGGCCGGTGACCGGGCCCGTCCGGTACGGGCGGTGGCGGCCGCTCATCCGGTGCTGCCGCTGCGGGCGGTGCGGGTCGCCGGGCGGACCGCGAGCACGAAGAGCGCCTCCACCACCAGGGCGAGCACGGCGACCAGCACCGCGCCGGCGACGACCTGCGGGGTGGACGCCAGGTTGAAGCCCGCCGTGATGATCCGGCCCAGTCCCCCGCCGCCGGCCAGGGCGGCGATGGTGGCGGTGGCGACGAGCTGCACGGCGGCGATCCGCACCCCGGTGAGGATCAGCGGCAGGGCGAGCGGCAGTTCCACCCGGGCCAGCAACTGGCTTCCCGTCATGCCCATGCCCCGGCCGGCCCGGACCACGTCCCGGTCCACGCCGCGCATCGCGGTGTACGCGTTGGTGAGCACCGGCGGGATCGCGAACAGCACCAGCGCGATGACGGTGGGCCAGCTCCCCCAGGTGCCGACGGGGCTGAGCAGCAGGAGGACCAGGACGGCGAAGGTGGGGACGGCCCGTCCGACGTTGGAGAGGTTGACCGCCAGCGCCCCGCCGCGGCCGAGGTGGCCCAGCACCAGGGCGACGGGCAGGGCGACGGCGCAGGCGATGGCCAGGCAGACGGCGGTGAGGTAGAGGTGCTGCTGGAGACGGTGGGTGACGCCGTCCGGGCCGGACCAGTGCGCGGGGTCGGCGAGCCACTCCCAGGCGGCGGACAGGGTGGTCATCCGGCCCCCTTGGTCGCCTTGGTCCAGGGCGTGAGCAGCCGCTGCGCCAGTAGCAGCACCAGGTCGGCGGCGACGGCGATGACCACGCACAGCACCGAGGCGGTGAGGACCTGCGCCTTGAAGTAGGTGTTCATCCCGGCGTAGATGAGGTTGCCCAGCCCACCGAAGCCCACGATCGCCCCGATGGTGACCAGGGAGACGGCGGAGACGGTGGCGATGCGCAGTCCGGCGAAGGCGGCCGGCAGGGACAGCGGCAGTTCCACGGTGAGCAGGGTGCGCAGGGGGCCGTAGCCCAGGCCGCGGGCGGCCTGCCGGGCGTCCTCGGGGACGTCCCGCAGCCCGGCCAGGATGTTGCGGACCAGCAGCGTCAGCGAGTAGAGCACCAGCCCGGCGACGACCAGGGCGGCGGAGAGCCCGTACACCGGCAGCAGCAGGGAGAACATCGCAAGCGAGGGGATGGTGTACAGGATCGTGGTGACGCCCAGGATCGTTCCGCTCGCCCGGCGCCAGCGGCGGGCGGCGAGCGCGAGCGGCAGGGCGAGGACGAGGGCGATGAGCACCGAGACGAAGGTGAGCCGCAGGTGCTGGAGGGAGGCGTCCAGCAGGATCTCGCTCCGGCTGGAGAGGTAGGCGCCGCACAGCCAGTCGTTGCGCGCGAGGCAGTCGTCGGGGGGCGCGGTCACTCCCCCATGGGACCGTGTCCGCTACCGGGGCGCCCGCCGGGCGCGGCCGTCCGGGGGACCGTCTGGGCGCGGGGCGGCGGCGGGCGGGTGCGGGCGCGGTCCGGCGGGGCGGCATACTGACCGCCGGGCGCGATCACTTGCGATGTGAGGAGCAGTCATGGCCGATGTGAGCGCCGCCGCCGGGTCAACCGCCGAGCCGAACGCCGAGAAGTCCACCTTCCGGCCGGTGTTCGCGGTCGGGTACTTGGCGGCGGAGGCGGCCCGGGAGGTCGAGGCGCACTTCCAGCACGCGATCGCCCCGGCGACGGTCGACTTCGACTTCGGTGAGATCAGCCGGGCGGCGGCTGCCATCCCCGGCGCCACCACCGTGAAGATCGTGCGTGGCTGGGGGCTTCAGGAGACCGCCCCGGTGAACGTGATGGTGCTGTCGCTGCGCGAGGCGGTGCGGCAGTCGCTGCCTGAGGGCCAGGGCGGCGACGCGTTGTTCTGGGAGCGGGCCGAGGCGGCGCTGGCGGACGTCTTCACCGGTCTGGCCGGGGAGCGGGGCACCCATCTGTCGTTCTACGAGGAGGAGCCGGACCGCACCAGCTACTACTACGACCTGCTGTTCGCCCTGGACGAGGACCGGGGCGGAGCCGAGGCCGCGGGAGACGCCGGTGGCCCGGCGGCCCTGCTGGCGATCGCGTTCTGCGTGAACGTCTCGGTGGGGCTCGGTCCGGACGCGGTACGGGCCCTGGCCCTCGGCGACACGGCGCATTTCACCATCCGGCTGAACGCCATCACGGTGCGCAGGGAGCCGGTGCCGGTACCCGCCTGACCACCCGTGACGCGCTGACGCGGGCGGCCGGCGACGGTCGAGCCGGGGCCGCCCGCACGCGGCGGGCGGCCCCGGCTCATGAGGGAGGCGGGCGGGAGGGGTGGCCCGGCCTCTCCGGCCCGGTTCCGGTGCGGGGCGCCGGTCAGCGGCGGCGCAGCCGGCCGAGCAGGGTGCGGGCCTGGGCCCGCTTGCGGGGGTCGGCGGCGGCGCGCCGCGCGGACGCGATGGCCCGCTGCCCCTGCGGACTGCGCGCGAACTGCTTGATCCTGTTGATCACGCCGGCCATGGCACCTCCTGAGGTTCCGTCTGCCGTGCGTCTACCCCCACTGCCCGAGCCGATGCGTGCTCACCGGTCGGTCGCCGGGCCGGCTGCCTCTGCGGCCGTCTCGCCGGCCTCCTCGCCGGCCTCCTCGCCGGTCTTCTCCCCGGCCTCCACCCCGGTCTCCTCGCCGTCGAGCAACTGCCGCATGGTCTCGGCGGCCCGCACCGAGGCGTCCGCGCAGCAGTTGTTGAACAGCACATGGACCCGCTCGGCGCGCTCGGCCAGGGCGCGCAGCCTCGGCAGCCACTCGGCCAGTTCGGCCCGCGTGTACACGTGGCGGTAGGCGTCCTCCTTGCCGCCGGAGCCCCAGGCCGGGCTGCGGCCGTGGAAACGGACCACCGCGTGCCGGGCGGTGACCGGGGCGACGGGCGGCAGCGAGGTGGGCAACCCCTGGGCGGTGTCCACGGCGACGGCCGCCGCGTCCAGGTCGCGCAGCAGCGCCGCGGTGCCGGACCGCTGGTCGGCCGCCCACCAGTCGGGGTGGCGGAACTCCACGGAGACCGGCCAGTCGGCGGTGCGTTTCCTGGCGCCCTCCAGGGCGGCGCGGGCTTGCGGGCCCGGGACGAACCAGGGCGGGAACTGCAACAGCACGGAGCCGATCCGGCCGGTCTCCCGCAGCGGGCGCAGCGCCGCGGCGAACCGGCGCCACACCTCGTCCAGGAGTTCCTGCCGCGGACCGGGGGCGGTCAGGGCGCTCTCGCGCCCGCCGCCCCGGCCGCGCACCCGGGCGTAGAGCGGCCGCAGGTCGCGCGGCAGCGCGCCGGCCGGCGTCGGGTGCCCGGTGAGCAGCGAGAAGGCCTTGACGTCGAACCGGAAGCCGGGCGGGGTGCGTTCGGCCCAGCGCTCGCTGTTGCGCAACTGCGGGAGCCCGTAGTAGGCGGCGTCCACCTCGACCACGGGAAACCGTCCGGCGTAGTGGCGCAGCCGCCCCTCGGCGTCCCGGCGGCCGGGCGGGTACCAGCCGCTGCGCACCAGTTCGGGGTCCGTCCAGGAACACGTGCCGATCGCGATCTCTGCCATGCCCGCCCGTCTACCCCGTCCGGGGAAGGGGGCGGTGCGCGGGATGTGACGGAAATCCAGGGCCGGGCGGGGGTGCGGGCCGCCGGGAGGGGCAGGGTCGGTGTGGTCCCGTGCGAGCGCACGGCGGGACGGGACGCCGGGCACGGGCGATCATGGCCCTGGGGGCGGGGTCGCCCGCCCGGCACCGCCGACCGACTGACACCGAGGAGTGGACGACACATGCCGAACGAGCGCGCCGGCCGGCCGACCCGGCCCGAGGACCTGGTGGACGTGGCGAAGCTGGTGACCGCCTACTACACCGTGCACCCCGACCCGGCCGATCCAGCCCAGCGGGTCGCCTTCGGCACCTCCGGCCACCGCGGCTCCTCGCTCGCGGCGGCGTTCAACGAGGACCACATCCTGGCGACCAGCCAGGCGATCTGCGAGTACCGGGCCCGGCAGGGCACCGACGGGCCGCTGTTCCTGGGGGCGGACACCCACGCGCTGTCCGAGCCGGCCCGGGCGACGGCGGTGGAGGTGTTCGCGGGCAACGGGGTGCGGGTGCTGGTCGACGAGGCCGACGGCTACGTCCCCACGCCCGCCGTGTCGCTGGCCATCCTGACGTACAACCGGGGGCGCTCCACGGGCCTCGCGGACGGCGTGGTGGTCACGCCCTCGCACAACCCGCCGGGCGACGGCGGCTTCAAGTACAACCCGCCCAGCGGCGGACCGGCCGGCTCGGACGCCACCGGATGGATCCAGGAGCGCGCCAACGAGATCATCGCGGGCGGACTGACGGAGGTGCGCCGCATCCCGCTGTCCCGCGCGCTGGCCGCGGAGACGACCGGGCGGTACGACTTCCTGGGCGCGTACACGGCCGACCTGCCCTCGGTGCTGGACCTGGACGCGGTGCGGGAGGCCGGGCTGCGCATCGGCGCGGACCCGCTGGGCGGCGCCTCGGTCGCCTACTGGGGCCGGATCGCGGAGCAGCACCGGCTCGACCTGACCGTGGTCAACCCGCACACCGACCCGACCTGGCGGTTCATGACGCTGGACTGGGACGGCAGGATCCGGATGGACTGCTCGTCGCCGTACGCGATGGCCTCGCTGATCGAGGGCCGCGACCGGTTCGCCGTCTCCACCGGCAACGACGCGGACGCCGACCGGCACGGGATCGTCACCCCGGACGGCGGCCTGATGAACCCCAACCACTACCTGGCGGTCGCCATCGGCTACCTGTTCCGGCACCGCGAGCGGTGGCCGGCCGGGGCGGGGGTGGGCAAGACGCTGGTGTCGTCCGGGATGATCGACCGTGTCGCCGCGGACCTGGGCCGGGAGCTGGTCGAGGTGCCGGTCGGGTTCAAGTGGTTCGTGGACGGGCTCGCGGGCGGAACCATCGGCTTCGGCGGCGAGGAGTCGGCCGGGGCGTCGTTCCTGCGCCGGGACGGCTCGGTGTGGACCACGGATAAGGACGGCATCCTGCTGGCGCTGCTGGCCTCGGAGATCCTCGCGGTCACCGGTCGGACGCCGAGCGAGCACTACGCGGAGCTGGTCGGGCGCTTCGGCGACCCCGCGTACGCCCGGGTCGACGCGCCCGCCACCCGCGAGGAGAAGGCCGCCCTCGGCCGCCTCTCCCCCGCCCAGGTGACCGCGGACACGCTGGCCGGGGAGCCGATCGACGCCGTGCTGAGCGAGGCCCCCGGAAACGGCGCGCCGATCGGCGGCATCAAGGTGGTGACGGAGAGCGCCTGGTTCGCGGCCCGACCCTCCGGCACCGAGGACGTCTACAAGGTCTACGCCGAGTCCTTCCAGGGCCCCGAGCACCTGGCACGGGTCCAGGAGGAGGCCCAGGGCGTGGTCTCGGCGGCCCTCAAGGGCTGACGGTCCGCGCCCCGGCTTGCGCTGCGCCCGGTCTCCCGGAGCGTGCCCGGGCGCGGGCGCGCTCCGGCAGCCCGCGCCCGGTGCCGGGTCACCCGGCGGTGGTGTCCCCGGTGGAGATGTCTCCGGACGGGGTGTCTCCGGCGCGGCGGCGCTCCTGGGGGCGGGCGGCCTCCGGGCGCCGCGGGCGGCCGGCGGCGGGCGCGTCGTCCCGCTGTTCGTCGGCGGCCCGGTCATGCTCCGGACGCCGCCCCTTCCGCTTCTCCTCGGACAGGTGCCGGCGGATCTCCTCCGGCTTGTCTCCCAGCTGGTTCACGGCTGCCTCCGGTCGTGCTCGCGCTCGGTGTACGGGGTCGGGGTCAGGGTCAGGGTCATGCCCGGTACCTGGGGTCGGGGTCGTGCTCGCGGGCTGCGCGGGAAAGCGGAGCCCACCCGGGGCGGAGCCGTTCCCGGCGCCAGCGTCACACGACCGCGCCGGGCCCGCACCCTTTCGGCGGCCGCCCGCCCGCGCCCCTGGGCCCGTGCCGCCCCGTCCGCACCGGGACGCCCGGCGCGTTTCCCGGTTGGAGGGCCTTTCGGATGGGCAACTCCAAGGACACGGCGCCTGCTTGACTCTCCATCGGAACACCTGCCCGTCGGCCGGTGCGCCACCGCCCAGGCCGTCACCGTGCGTGCACAACCATGCACGATGCATCGCTCACCGAACGGGGGGAAGTCGGCAGGGACAGCGCAAGAGATGCCGACGGACAGGAAGGCGACATGTCCAGCGACCCCCTGTGGGGCGACCCCCTCTCAGAGGCTGCCGACGGCGTCACGGTGCCCTTCGCGGGAGACCTGGGAGACGTGACCGCCGCCCGGCTGGCCGCGGCGGGGTTCCTGGGCACCCTCGCCCTCGGAGAACCGCCCGTCTCCGCCGAGCACCGCGACGACATACTGCTGGCGGTGAGCGAGCTGGCGGCCAACGCCATCCAGTACGCGCCGGGCCCGTTCGTGCTGTCGCTGCGCCGGACCTTCGACGGCGTCCACGTGGTGGTCGCGGACACCAACCCCGACCCCCCGGAACCGCGCCGCTATCACCCGTCCAAGGGCGGCGGCATCGGCTGGCACCTGATCCACGCCCTGGCCGACGAGGTCAGCGTGGTGCCGGGAGACGACGGCAAGGAGATCCACCTCTTCCTGCCGTGGTGAGGCCGCCGGCTCGAGGACCCGGCGGCGTCTTGGCCGACCGGTGACTACCGAGGGTGCAGGGTGCGCGCCAGCAGCGGGCCGAGCCGCCGCTTGAGAGCGCGCAGCGGGCCCAGCCTGCCGGCGGCTCGGTCCAGGCGGTGATAGAGCCGGGGCGGGAGATACGGGAGCAGCGGTGAGTGGCGCTGTCCCAGCAGGGCGAACATCTCCTGCGGCGGAAGCGCGGTGTACCGCGGCAGCTCCTCGTACCAGCGGGCGCTGTGCCGTGCGGCGCTCTGCGCCGGCACCAGGGCCGAGCGGCGCTGCCGGCCGTAGCGTTCGAGCGCCGTCTCCAGCGGGCCGTCGTCCTCCAGGGCGTCGGCGAGGGTGAGGGCGTCCTCCAGGGCGAGAGTGGTGCCCGCGCCGATCGAGTAGTGGGTGGTGTGGGCCGCGTCGCCCATCAGGACCAGGTTGCCGTGGTGCCAGCGGCGGTTGGTGACGGTGCGGAAGGTGAGCCAGCGGGCGTCGCCGCGGTCGCCGTCGGGGCGGCTGGTCAGCGGGTGCCCGTCCAGGACGTGGGCGAAGAGCCCCTCCAGCAGGGCGAGGCACTCGGCGGGGCCGGCGCAGTCGAGCCCCAGGCCCGTCCAGGTGGCCGGGGAGCACTCGACCACGCAGGTGCTGCGGTCCGCGTCGTAGCGGTAGGCGTAGCACCAGATCCAGCCGTGCGCGGTGGGCACGAAGGCGAAGGTGAACGCGTCGAAGACCCGGGTGGTGCCGAGCCAGAGGTACCGGTTGCGGCCGCCGGTGACCGTGGTGCCGAAGTGGTCGGCGTGCGGGGCGCGCAGCGCGCTGTGCACGCCGTCGCAGGCCACGACCAGGTCCGCGCCGGGCAGCTCCGCCCGGTCGGTGACAGCGCGGCGGTGCTCCAGGCGGACGCCGAGGCCGGCCGCCCGCTCGGTGAGGATGTCCAGCAGGGCGTGGCGGCCGATGCCGAAGCCCTCGTCTCCGTGGTGGACGGTGGTGCCGCCGTGGATGTGCGCCACGCCGTCGCTCCAGCGTACCGAGCGGTCGCGGATGGCCCGGGCGGTGTCCGGGTCGCCCTGCTGGAGCCGGTCGAGCAGCCCGGCCCAGTAGGTGACGCCCCAGCCGTAGGTCGAACCGGCCGGTGAGCGCTCGTAGACGGTGACCTCTCGGGAGGGGTCCCGGCGTTTCATCAGGATGGAGAGGTAGAGGCCGGCGGGCCCACCGCCGACGCAGGCGATCTGCACGGACACGCTCCGATTCCACAGCGCGATCAGGGAGTCACGCAACGTAGCAGCCGTACGGAGCCGGAGCAACGAACCGCGATGTCACTGGTTTGCGGCGTCGTTCGGCGGAAACTCGATGGTCAACCGTGGTCCGTGACTGGAGGAAAAATGATCATTCTCGGGCTCATCCTGCTCATCATCGGTGCCGTAGCCGGCATCAGCATCCTGTGGACCATCGGCGTCATCCTTCTGGTGGTCGGGGTGGTCCTGTGGATCCTGGGCGCAGTGGGTCACGCCGTGGGCGGCCGGAAGCACTACTTCTGACCGAGCACATCTGACGGAGCCCCGTGCTCCCCGGCCGTCGTGTCAACGGCGGCCGGGGGCACGGGGCTCCTTTACGTCTCCGGCCTCAGGTGTCTTCGGCCTCGCGTCCCCGGCCTCGGTTCTCCGGCCTGCACGTCTCCGGACGGCCGGACCGGTCCCCGGTGGGCGCAAGGACCGGTCCGGGGGCCGGGTCAGCCGCCGTCGGGGGCGCTGTCGTCCGGGCCCGCGCCCGGCCGGTCGCGGCGGTGGCGGGTCCCGGGCAGGAACTCCTGCACCTTGGCCTTGATGCCCTGCTTGAGCACTGACGGGGTGTCGCTGTCCCCCTGGAGGACGGCCGCGGCGGCGGCCTCGATCTGTTCCCACTCGGCGTGCGGAGGGATCGGCGGCACCGCCGGGTCGGTGCGGAAGTCGATGACGAACGGGCCGTCCGCGGCCAGGGCCCGGTCCCAGGCCTCCTCCACGTGCTTGGGCTTCTCCACCCGGACGCCGTCCAGCCCGATGCTCCGCGCGATGTCGGCGTACGGCAGGTCCGGGATGGCCTGCGACGGCTCGAACTGGGGGGCGCCCGACATCGCCCGCATCTCCCAGGTGACCTGGTTGAGGTCGCCGTTGTTCAGGACGGCGACCACCAGCCGCCGGTCGGACCACTCGTGCTGGTACTTGGCGGCGGTGACCAGCTCCATCATGCCGTTCATCTGCATCGCGCCGTCGCCGACCAGGGCGATCGCCGGGCGGTCGGGATGGGCGAACTTCGCCCCGATGGCGTAGGGCACGCCCGGCCCCATGGTCGCCAGGGTGCCGGACAGCGAGCCCCGCATCCGGCCGCGCAACCTCAGGTGTCGCGCGTACCAGTTGGCGGCCGAGCCGGAGTCGGCGGTGATGATCGCGTCGTCGGGCAGCCGGCCGTCCAGGGCGTGCACCACGTACTCGGGGTTGACCGGGTCGGCGCTGACGGCGGCCCTGCGCTGCATGACCTCCCACCAGCGGGCGACGTCCTTCTCGACCTTCTCCCGCCAGGTGCGGTCCTGCTTGCGGTGCAGCCGGGGCAGCAGCCTCCGGAGCGTCTCGCGGGCGTCGCCGACGAGGTTGACCTCGAAGGGGTAGCGCAGCCCGATCATGTGCGGATCGATGTCGATCTGCACCGCCCGGGCCTGGTCCAGTTCGGGCATGAACTGGGTGTAGGGGAAGCTGGAGCCGATCATCAGCAGGGTGTCGCAGTCCCGCATCAGTTCCCATGAGGGCCGGGTGCCGAGCAGGCCGATCGCCCCGGTGACGTAGGGCAAGTCGTCGGCGAGGACGTCCTTGCCGAGCAGGGCCTTGGCGACGCCGGCGCCGAGGACGTCGGCGGCCCGCTCCACCTCGGCGCGAGCGCCCCGGGCTCCCTGTCCGACGAGCACCGCGACCTTCTCGCCGGCGTTGAGGACCTCGGCGGCCCGCTCGACGTCGGCGTCCGCCGGGACCGGCGCGTAGCGGCCGACGCCCATGCTGGAGGGCACCATCTTGAAGGCGTGCTTCGGCGGGGTGTAGTCCAGCTCCTGGACGTCGGCGGGGATGATGACCGCGGTGACGGACCGCCGGGCGTAGGCGGTGCGGATCGCCCGGTCGATCAGGTTCGGCAGTTGCTCGGGGACGGTCGCCGTCTCGCAGAAGTCCGAGGCCACGTCCTTGAACAGGCTCGCCAGGTCGACCTCCTGTTGGTAGGAACCACCCATGGCGCTGCGGTTGGTCTGACCGACCAGGGCGACGACCGGCACATGGTCGAGCTTGGCGTCGTACAGGCCGTTGAGCAGGTGGATGGCGCCCGGGCCCGAGGTGGCGGCGCACACCCCCACCTTGCCGGAGAACTTGGCGTATCCGACGGCCTCGAAGGCGGCCATCTCCTCGTGGCGGGCCTGCACGAACTTCGGCTTGTCGTCGGCTCGACCCCAGGCGGCGAGCAGGCCGTTGATGCCGTCGCCGGCGTAGGCGAAGACGTGCTCGACCTCCCACTCGCGCAGCCGCTGGAGAATGTGGTCGGACACCTTCATGCTGGCCATCGCCGCTCCGTTTCCACCGGATCCACTGGATCCCTGCTGGGTAACCCCGCGCGGCGGGCGGAAACCCGCGCCGGGTCAGGGGCAGGCGGGCACGTCGGGCAGCCAGGCCGGGCCCTGGAGGTAGATGTTGGTCACCCAGGCCCGGTAGTCCGGGAGGTAGGACCAGGCGTCGTTGGTGTATCCCTCGGCGGTGACCGGCTCCGCGTGCGTCTGGCACGCGACGCGCACCGTGGTCGGTCCGGGGAAGGCGTAGACCCTGGCTGCCGCCAGGGCGGGCCGGGCCTTCGTCCACACCCCGCTCCCCCAGGTCCGGAACAGACGGCCGTCCACCGGGCCGGTGGTGATCCGGACGGCGCCGAAGTAGTCGCCGCCCAGGCGGACGTCCGACACCATGATTCTCGTGCCCGACTGCCGGGCCTCGACCATCCGCCCCTTCCCGAGGTAGACCGCGATGTGGTGCAGGCGGGCGGAGGTTCCCCAGGCCAGCAGGTCGCCGGGGAGCAGTGGTGCGAGTCCGTCGGCGGCGGTGAACCGGGTGGCGGTGCGGTGGGTGTAGTGCTGGACGGCGGCCGCGCCGTCCAGGATGTCGGCCCCGGCCGCTCGCGCGTAGGCGTGCCGGACGAGGCCGGAGCAGTCGAAGCCGAGCCGCTCCGGGTCGTGCGCACTGGCCGGGTCGTCCGGGTCGACCTGGCCGTAGGTCGGACCCGGCCGCGGTCCGTGGCCGCCGCCCCAGGTGTACCAAGTGCCGGCCGCCACCTCCTGGCAGGCCGCGGCCACCGCCCCCTCGGCCAGGGCCGAGGCGCCGGGCGCCAGCGGGGCGCAGGTCTCGGCCGAGGCCGGAGTCGGGGCCGGGGCCGGGGCGCCGGCGGCCGGGACGGTCAGGGCCGCGGTGAGCAGGACCGCGGGCAGCAGCGCGGCGAGCGGGCGCGACCGGCGGCGGGCCGAGCCGGTCCGGCGGGTGGGCGGAGTGGTCATGAGCGGCTCCCTGGTGTTG
>NZ_PVLV01000165.1 GCF_002982015.1 Streptomyces solincola | reverse complement strand
AAGGGATGGGAGCCCGGCGTACGGTACGAGCCCGGCGGCGCCATGCTCGTCACGGCGCCGGCCGCCGACCCCCCGCCCAAGGACGAGTCCGGCTGGCGCGCCCGCGTCGAAGACCTGGGGCTGAGCGTCCCCGACGGCTACCGCGTACGCCTGGTCGAAGCCCGCCACGACCCGGCCGCGTGGCACCGCGACGCCCAGGGCGACGACGCCGTGACCCGGCCCGTGTGGCGCTGCCGCTACCTGATCGAGCCGACCGTGCCCGGCTGGGCCTCCGCCGAAGACCTCAACACCCTGATCCGGGACGTGATGCGACGCCGTCGCAAGCCGCGCACCCCGGCGGCGAACAGCGCTCGGGCCCTCGCCGTGGTGTACGCGGACCCGCAGGCCGGAAAGGTCGGCCGGGACGGCGGCACGAAGGAACTGGTGGCCCGGGTCGCCGAACGGTTCGACCGGCTCGAAGACCACCTGCGCGACCTCGGCAAGGTCGGGCGCAGCCCGGACGCGGCGTACTGGCTCGACGCCGGTGACTGCATCGAAGGATTCGAAAATGTTACAAGTCAGGCGTTCACGAACGACCTGACGCTCACGCAGATGGTGCGCGTCCACCGCAGGCTGACGTTCGAGGGCCTGGACCGGCTCGCCACCGCCTTCCCCCGCGTCGTCGCCGCCACCTGCGGCTCCAACCACGCCAGAGTCCGGCGCGGCAAGGACCCCGTGGGCCCGCCCGAGGACGACTGGGGCATCGAGGTCATGAGCCAGATCGCCGAC
The DNA here is from genome assembly GCF_002982015.1 of Streptomyces solincola. GTDB lineage: Bacteria > Actinomycetota > Actinomycetes > Streptomycetales > Streptomycetaceae > Streptomyces > Streptomyces solincola. The sequence goes on along the minus strand of NZ_PVLV01000165.1, from coordinate 22,954 downwards.
GCCTACGCCAAGAACACGGACGCCTACGGCCACGTCTCCTTCGTGACGCCCGAACCCTGGCGCGACACCGTCAGCCTCGACATGGCCGGGACGATCGTCGGCCTCAACCACGGCCACCAGTACCCCCGCCCAGAGAAAGCCCCGGACTGGTGGCGCGGGCAGACCTTCGGTCGCCAGCCCATCGCCGACGCCAAGATCCTCGTCTCGGGGCACTTCCACCACTTCCGCGCCCAGCAGCTCGGCGCCGGCCGCCTGTGGGTGCAGGCCCCCACGCTCGATAACGGCTCGGACTGGTACGCGATGCGCTCCGGAGAGGTGTCCCAGCCCGGTCTGCTCGTCTTCTCCGTCACCGCCGACGGCTGGGACGACCTCCGCATCCTGTGACCGGGACCCAAGCCGCCCGGCTGCGGCACGCTGCGCTCTCCGTACTCCACTGAAGGGAACCCCATGGGCCTCTACAACACGGCAGGCGCCCGCATCACCAAGGCGGCCTTCCCCGCCACCGATGCCCCCGACCCGCTGAAGCGGGTCACCGCGGACGTGTACTCGACCCGCCACCACGACCAGGGCACGCGCCCCAGCGACACCCGCGACAGCGTGCCGGAAGGGTCCATCAAGACCCTGCTGTACAAGGCCGGAACGATCCTGCGCCAGTCGCAGATCGACGCGCTGTTCCCCCCGGCCACGGTCGCGGCCGTCAGCCCCGCCACCGGCCCGGCCGCCGGCGGCACGGTCGTCACCATCACCGGCACCAACCTCGACGGCGTGGCCAGCGTGAAGTTCGGCAGCGCCACGGGGACGGACCTCAAGGTGCTGTCCGCCGGGCGCATCCAGGTCACCACCCCGGCGGGCACGGCGGGCGCCGTGAGCGTCGTCGTCGCCGACGAGGCGGGCAACGTCACCAAGTCCAACGCCTACACCTACGCCTGACCGAGACGGTAGCGGCGCGCACGGTCCAGGGTTCCTCCTCCACGTTCACGAACACGGCAGGAGGACCCTGTGACCCCGCCCCGCGCACGCAAGACCACCACGACCGACGCCGACACCGGTACCGAGGAGAAGACCCCGGACACGGTGGAGGCCCCGGAGCCGGCCGAGGCCGCCGAGAACAAGACGGCGGCCGTCGAGACCGAGGCCAAGACGCCCGAGCCGGCCGAGACCAAGGTGCCCGACGTGGCGCCGCTGGAGCCCCCGGCCGAGCCGGAGCCCCTTCCAGAGCCCGACCCGATGACCACGGCCCAGCAGCTCCTGCCCGCGCAGATCAGCGACCACATCGTGGACGAGGCCACCGGGAAGGCCCCGGCGGACCCCGACGCGGTGTTCGTGCACGTGCAGCCGCCGCACGGCAACACCTTCCGCTGCACCGCCCGCCTCATCGAGCACGTCGGCATGGGCGCGTACAACACACCAGCCACCCGACTGCTCGTGCCGATCGGTGCGGAGCTGAAGCGCGGGCAGATGGAGCGGGTCGTCGCCCGGCTCCGCGCCCAGCTCGCCCCGGCCGCGGAGTAGGGGGAACCCAAAGTGGCGGTGTACGACTACCGACCTGTCTGGGCAGGCGCCATGCGCGACCCGGACACCGACGGCGGCCAGGTCAGCCGCATCGACCTGTACGCGACCCCCGAGCGCAACGGCACCGTCGTGGCGACCGCCGGGCCAGCCGTACGGCTGCGCTCGACGGTCTACCGGTTCACGCTGCCGGAGAACCTGCCGGACGGGCGGTACTGGTGCACCGTCACCTTCACACCCGGCAAGGACCAGCCGGCCACCACGGACCGCACCGTGCGCGTGGACTTCCCGCTAGGTACCGGGCTGCTCGCCTCCGCCGAGCAGATCGCCGACAAGCTCGGCGTGCCCCTGCCGCTCACCGCAGCCCAGCGCGAGCAATACCGAACCGTGATCGCCGAGGCGCAGGCCGACGTGGTCGCCTACCTCGGCCGCCCCGTCGTCCCCCAGCCGCGAACCCTCCTGGGGGTGCACCCGCTGTTCGGCTACGACCTCGAAGACCCGCAGGCGTGGCCCATCCAACACCTGGACGACGCGGTCACGGTGGTCCAGCACATCGACAACCTGGACGGCGCGTACGACGTGCAGCTCCTCGTCGGCCTGGACGGCGTCCTGGAGGAGCCGATCGTCCGGTACGTGATCGCCCACGCCTCCGAAAGCATCCGCACCACCGCGGGCGCCGACGGGGGCGGCCGGCGCGTCACCTCCGTCTCCGCCGAGGGGCAGTCCATCAGCTACGAGGCGGCCCCTCTCGCCGGCCAGGCGGGAGCCCTGCCAGCGCTGGACTCCCTGGCCGGATACCGCAAGCGCCTCTACCGGCCGATCCCGACCGCTCCGGCCGCGCCCTGGCCCTACGGCCGCGGGCGCCGCTACAGCCGCTGGTAATCCGGCCCCGAACCAGACAGGACCCTCATGGGCGACCTCTACAACTCCTACGCCGAACTGGCGAGCGGGCAGATCGAGGGCATCGACTACCAGCGCTCCTGGCGGATCTCGGCGTTTTCGACCCTGCTGCACCTAGCGATTCACGGGGGCGGCATCGAGACCGGCACGTCGGAACTCGCTGCGGCGGCGTCCGGCGACATGCACGACTGGTACACCCTCGACGGATTCAAGGCAGCCGGCAGCAACGACGAGCTGCACGTCACCAGCACCCGGTACGACGAGCCGCAGGCCCTCGCCATGGTGCGGGCCGCCTCCCACGTCGTCTCCTGGCACGGCGCTGCCGGAGCCACCGCGACGACCTACCTCGGCGGCCTCGACTACAACCTCCGCGATCAGATCGGGCAGAGCCTGAAGGAGGCAGGGTTCACCGTGCAGTTGGCGAGCGAAGAGCTGAACGGCAACGACCCCCAGAACATCTGCAACCGTGGCACGAGGGGTATGGGCGTCCAGCTCGAACTCACCACCGCGCAGCGCACCGCGTTCTTCGTGAACGGCGACATGACCCGGACGGGCCGCAAGAGCACGACGCCGGCGTTCACCGCGTACGTCGCCGCCGTGAACGCGGGCATCACTAAGTGCCTGGTCACCGCGGGGCAGGGCTGACATGGCCGTCGTGCTGGCCGACCGCAGCCTCACCGTGTACGTCCTGGCCCACCCCTGGGGCCGGGACGCGCGCGGCGTGCCCGTACCGCCGCCGCCTGACGCCCGGCCCGCCGCGCGCGGGACGTGGCCCGGGGCCGCGAACGAGCAGGCAGACGGCTCGTGGACGCTGCGCGCCGACCCGGCCGCTTGGCCGATCGAGCCCGGCGACGTGATCGGTGACGGGACCCGGCTGTGGACAGTCGTCACCGCGCTGCTCAAGCGGGTGCCGGGGTTCAGCGCTGCGGACTACGTCGCGATCGTTGCCACCCTCAACCCGCCGGAGGTGCCGTGATGGCCACCTTCCATGCGGAACCCGGCCTGGAGCACAAGCTCGCCCAGCTCGTCGCCCCGAAGATCCACGAGATCGCCCGCGAAGTAGAGCGGCAGGCCAAGGTCTTCGCGCCGCCGACGAAGAAGTGGATCACCGTCGCCGACGACAAGGTCCGCCCCACGCACGTCGCCGCACACGGCCAAGAGGTACCCGCGAACCTCCGCTTCAAGGTCAACTCCATGCAGTGGGACATGCAGCACCGCGGCCTGGGGCCCATCACCTACATGAAGGAGCCGCGCGACTCCTCGTCACGGGCCGTCGCCAACATCAAGAACTGCCGGTGCCACGCCCAGAGCATCCCCGACGGCATATCCCGGAACATCCGGACCCTGCCGCCCGTCGTCGCGGGCTCCACCGTCACCGTGAAGGTCGTCGCGGAAGGCGACTGGGTCGTTGAGGCCGAGATCGGCACCCTTTACCCCGGCAACCTCGAAGCGCAGGGCGCCTTCTACATGCAGCGCGCCGCCGCGGTGGTCGCCGCTCGCCACCGGTAGCCGTTCCCACGGGGAACAGTCCGCGAGCCGGCCGCGGGTATCAACCTTGATAGCGGCGGGCCGGCTCGCGAGCGGGCGACACAAGCCACCCGCTCCTGCACTCTTCCGCCTCATGACGAACACCCGGAAGTCCACCACCGCCACCACCGAGCTCGACACCACGGCGGAGACCGCCATCGAGGAGACCAAGACCGTGGTCGGTCCGGCGCTGCGCCACGGCCAGACCCCCGAAGAGGTCACCTTCGCCCACCACCTGCGCATCGCCGGCCGCGACTACCAGCCCGGCCAGAAGGCGTTCGTGTCTCCCGACTACGCCCGGCAGCTCCGCGGCAACGGCTACATCGCCCGCGGACGCGCCTGACCATGAACGACGCCTACGCCCTCGCCGACGCGGATGAGGTCGCGGCCGTCCTCGCCTGGCTCGCCGAGCACCCGAAGGTCACGGAAGCGCTCGGCGGGCCCGGCCATGTCTCTGGAACCCGCGAAGCCCCGTGGCCGCACCTACGCGTCGCGGCCGGCCCCGGCGGCGACCTCGGCACCCTGACGTGGCGCACCGAGCCGGAGGTGTCGCTGGAGCTGTTCGGCGACCCGGGCGGTTGGCCCGGCCCGGCCGCCCTCAGTCGAATCCTCAAGCTGTGCGCGGTCGCCGCGGCCGAGCTGCCCGAGGCGCCGCCGACCCCCGGCCTTCCCATCATCAGCGGAGTCCGCCCCTCCGGCGTGCTCCTCGAATCGCCCCTGGAGACAGGCCAGCCCCGATGGGTCATGGGCCTGCTCATCACCCAGCACCCCAACCCGGAGACCTCGTGACCCGCACCGACATGGTGGACAACAGAACCGTGTGGATCGCCCCTGTGGGCACGTCCCCCGACGACGCCGGAGCGTGGACGCATGTCGGCTACGCCAGCGACGTGACGTTCGAGGCCGACGAGGACCTGGACGTCGTCCTCCCCGAGGGCTGGCCCGTGCAGCACACGACCACGTTCACCGTGCCGCTGCGCGTCATCCGGCATCTGGTGCCGCCCGCGTCGCTCCAGTGCGAGTGGACCATCCGCGCCATCCAGGAGCACGCCCAGCGGGAGCGGATCACCGCGGCGCTCGCCGAGGCCCTGGCGTCCGCGCTCCTGCCGTGCCCTGCGCCGTTCCCCGACCGCGCCGCGCAACTCCACGACCAGGCCGTGGGCGTGCCCGCCGCACTTCTGAGCCCGGGACGGTAGCCAGCCGTCCTTCGCATCGTGGCCCGGCCCTTTCCCCTGGCCACGAGGAGACCCACCGCCATGGCTGGCGAGATCACCAACGCGACACAGATTGTCGTCCCCGCACGTACCCGACTCTGGCTCGCCGTCGTCGGCACGGAGGCTCCCGCCGACGCGACCGTCACGATGCCGGAAGGCTGGTTCTCGGTCGGCCTGACCACCGAGGACAGCCTCAAGTTCAACGAGGAGCCCCAGTTCGAACAGGTGAAGTCGGCCCAGACCGACTTCCCGTCCCGCACCTTCCAGACCTCCGACTCGGCCACGATCGAAGTCGACCTCCAGCAGTGGAACGCCAAGAACTTCAAGGCCGTATTCGGCGGCGGCACCATCTCGGAGATCACCCCGGCGGCGGGGGGCACCGGGGCCAAGCACTACAAGTTCGCGCCGCCGCGAATCGGCGGCCGAACCGAGATCGCCGCGGTGATCGAGGTCATCGACGGCGCCAAGATCTACCGGTACATCATCCCGCGAGCCATGCAGATGGAGGGCGTGCAGACCGACCTCCAGAAGGCGAAGGAATCGATCCTGCCGCTGCGCCTCGCAGTCCAGGGAGGCGACGACTCGGACGCCTGGTACTTGATCACCAACGACCCCGCGTTCGCAGACGCCGCGTAACCTGGAGAGGTACAACGACAAGGCCCGTACCGGGCGTGGGAGATGCCGACTTCCACGATCGGTACGGGCCTTGGGCGTGTGCAGTTTACGGCTCCAGGTCGGGGAAGCCGAGGGCGTCAGCGACCTTCTCGTAGTCCACCGACGGCGCCGACTTCGGGTCCGAGATCGGCGGCGTGACCTGGCGGCGGTACTGCTTCGCCGTCACGCCACTGTGCCGGACGTACGGCAGAACCATGCCTGGGTAGTCCCGCTCGACCTCCTCGACGGTGTCGTGGTACTCCTGCGCGTTGTGGCTCGACGTGGGAGTCGCGCACAGCAGGATGTTCTTCACCGACGGCGACGCGGGCGCCATGTCGCCGGCGAACTCCTTCTGCATGCGCAGCAGCTCGCGCAGCAGCTTCTCCAGCGCCCCGGACTCCTTGCCCGTAACCAGCAGGGGCGGGATCACCTCGTCGTCGTCGGTCATGCCGAAGAGGGTGCTGAGCGTGAGCTTGCCGTAGTTCGCGGGCAGGTCCAGCAGCCAGATCTCACGCTCCTGAGCGACCAGGGCGCCCCTGGTGTACTGCCCGGTCAAGTTGTAGAACCAACTGAACTTGTTCGGCTTGTTCGCCAGGAGGGTGTCGGTGTCGGTGAGCTGGCTGTCGCCGTGCACCACGAACAGGTTCGGGACTTCCGCGAACGTCGGGTCGCCGTCCTCGTCGTACCCGGTCCGGTAGCGGGCCGGCACGGTGGCCTCGTCCAGTGTGGCCTCGCCCTTGATGAGGTCCCACACCGTCTTCTGGTCGGGCTCCTTGTGCTCCTCTCGCCGGCCCAGAATCTCGGAGGTGTTGCACTGGGGGTCCAGGTCGAAGATGCGGACGATGTACCCGCGGAGCGCGAGGATCGTCCCGAGGATGGTCGTCGTGGTGGTCTTGGCCGTCCCGCCTGCGGCGAGGACCATCGCCAGGATCAGCGGGTTGAGACGCCCGCGAGGCAGAAGATCCCTGTGGGCGACGGCCGTGGTCTTGGCTGAACTCATGGTGTGCTCCGGGTAGATCGGATGGACAGGGGGCTCAGCCTTCGGTGGGCTGCTTCTCAGGGACGGACACGTTGTGCCGGGTCAGCTCTCGCATTTCCCAGTCCGTCTCAGGGACGTAGCCGGTGCTCTCGATGAGGAGTTGGACGTGGGCGGCGTCGTGCTGGTCCCAAGTGCGACGGCGGCGGTCGGCCGCGCGGATCTCGCTCGCGGCGAGTGCGGTGGCGAACGTGACGCGGGCGATCAGCTCTGGATCGCGCGAGGAGAGTACCGCCTGGTGGTAGGCGTCCGCGTTGCTCACGTCGAAACCGAGCTTGTTGGCCTTCCGGAGCCACACGTGCGCCTTCGCCCGCGCGGCCTCCTGCTTGAAGGGAACGAGGAGAGCACGGGCCATGGTGCCGGCGACCTGCTCGCCTGTCGCGTAGTCGTCACGCTGGAGGAGAGACCAGCAGGCGGCATCCCGGTCGGCCGACGCGGTGTCCCGCTCGGCTGCGTAGGGGTCGGCGGTCGCCGTCGCCTTCGGGGACTTTCGGACGGCTGGCGGCTTCGGCGCAGCCGTCTCCCCGGTCTTCTCCTCGGACTGGCCCTCGTCCTCGCCCTCGGACTGGTCCTCGTTCTCCGGCGTGTCCGGGGACGGCTGTTCGTCAGTGCTCTCGACCCGGGACTGCGCGGGTACTGCGCCGCCCGCCGGCTCCAACTCCGGCGCTCCGGAGGGTGAGGTCTCTCCTGCGGGCGCGGTCTCGTCCTCGGCCTCGTCATCCGCGGGGTCCGGCTCACCGGCGAGGACCAGGCGGATCGCCTCGTCCACCTTCACCCCGCGCTGCTCCATGAGCTGGTGGGCCTGGCTCACCTTCTGCGGGTCGTCCAGGGTCAGCAACTTCCGGGCGTGCGTGGGAACCAGCGTGCCGCGGTGTACGGCTTCGGCCGCGTCGGCAGGCAGCTTCAGCAGCTCGGTCAGCTTGTGAACGCTGGTGGAGCCCATCTTGAGGATTCGGGCGGCCTCGCGGATCGACAGGCCGTCCTTCTCCATGGCGTCGTTGATCTGCCGGGCCTTCTCCATGGGGCTGGGGTCGGTCCGGTAGACGTTCTCCAGCAGGAGGATGCCGCGGATCTTCGGCGCCAGGTCGTCGCGGAGGATGCCGCGAATGGTCCGCTGCTCCGCGAGCATCGTCGCTCGCCACCGGTGCTCACCGGGGCCCAGGACCCATTCCTTCGTCAGCCCTTCGGCCGCGTCCGGATGGGCCTCCGCGAACGTCGTGCGGCGGATCAGGGTGACCGGGCTGAGAAGACCGTCCTCGCGGATCGACTCCGCGAGTTGCTCCAGGTCGACCATCTCGCGGTCGTTGAACGGGTTCGCGTCGATGTCTTCAACGGGGACCTCGATCACGTCCCCGTTCTGGTGGACGCGCTTGTACAGCTCAGACTTGGGCGTATCGCCGCCCGACTTGGGCGGCTTCGCCGCAGCCTTCCTGGGTTTGTCTACTTGCAGGGCCACGCTGCTCCTTGCGATGCCGTGACGATGTGAACGCGATAGAGGCTATCCGCCAGACCCCCCGGGTCTGCGCCCAGATACCGAGAACACGCGGCGAGGCGTTCCCCGTGGGAACACCTCCCAGCCGGTTCTAGGTATCAAGGTTGATAGGAGAAGGCCGGCTGCGCGGCGCCCGACCGTGTTCGTGCCGTCGGCCCGAGACGCTAGCCGCGCGGTCCTCCTACCTTCCCCGGGCTTCGACACCCCACCCGGGAGGACCACCCCATGAGTTTCGTGATTGACCTCGACGCCGAGCGTCGCGAGGTGCAGTACCCGAACGGCATCCCCGTGCGGCTGCGCGGCGAGCAGTTCATCTTCCCGGCCGAGATCCCGGCCGACTGCCTCGATCCGCTGTTCTCCGACGAACTGGACCTCATGGGCATCCTCCGCGACATCGTCAACGCGGAGAGCGGCACCACCACGACCGGCGAGATCGTGGAGCTGATCTTCCGGCGCCCGCAGCTCCCCGCCCGGTTCTACGAGGCGGTCAAGGAGATCTACAAGGAACTCCTCGGGGAGGACACCTACAAGGACTTCAAGGCCGTACGGCCGTCCATCCCCGACTACGTCCGCCTCACGAAGGCCCTCGGCCAGGTCTACGGGGTGGACCTGGGAAAGCTCTTCAGGTCGGGCACCTCCTCCGCGAACGCTTCCGCGACGTCGAGTCCGACCTCTCCCGATTCCACAACGGACTCGACGCCCGAGGCGTCTGGCTCCGCCCAGGACAGCCCGGCTTCATCGGACTCCGACGGCTGATCTCGTACCTCGACGGCCTGCCCGAGGAGTCCCGGGTCGCCTCCGGCCCCATAGGCGGCTGGACGGTCCACACCGAACTCCTGGCGCAGCTCATCGAGGAAGTCTCGCTGCTCGCCGCCGACCGGCGCCGCAAGGAGCACCGGACGATCGCCCGGCCCTACCCGACGCCGTCCGACTCGACTGTTCCCACGGGGAACAGCGCTCCGGCGCAGCAGCAGCCCGCCCCCATGAACGGGCACCGCAAGATGCTCGCGGCTGCCGCCCGGAGAGGAATGGTGCGCCCCAATGGCTGAGGGGTTGCAGGCCGGCCGCCTTGAGGTCACGGTCGTCTCGGTGCTGGACGGCTTCGCGGCCGAGCTGCGGACCAAGGTCGAAGCCGCCGCCGAGGGCCTGGCCGCCAAGGTCAAGGTCGAGATCGACGACAAGGGCCTGCGGAAGCGTCTGAAGAAGGCCGTCGAGAAGGCGTCCAAGGGCGTCACCGCCACGGTCAACGTCCGCGTCGACCGCGACGGCCTGCGCGGAGAGCTGGACGAAGTCGCCCGCCGCGTCGCCGACAGCGACGTCCGCGTACCCGTACGGCCGGACGACGAAGGGGACACCGGCGGCGGGCTGCTCGGCCGCATCCGCCGGCTGCTGCGCGGGGCGCAGGACGAAGCCGACGCCCAGCCGGTCAACGTCCCGTTCCAGTTCAGCATGGGCGGCGGCCGGGGCGGGCGCGGCAAGTTGCGCATGCTCGCGATGGGCGCGCTCGTCTCGGTCGCGCAGCCCGCCATCGCCGCCATCACCCAGTACGGCGCCGCGCTCACCGCCCTGGTGTCCGCAGCGGCGCCGGCCGTCGGTGTCCTCGGCGCCATCCCCGGCCTGATCCTCGCGGGCGGTACCGCGGCCATCGCCACCAAGGTCGCCTTCAGCGGCTTCGGCGAGGCCCTGAAGCAGACCCTCAAGGCGCAGCAGCAGCTCGCCGCCGGCACGAAGCTCACCGAGGCCCAGCAGACGGCGCTGGACGAGTCCCTGAAGGGGCTCTCCACGTCCGCGCGCGCCACGGTGAAGACCGTCGCGAGCCTGAGCGGCGAGTGGCGCTCGATGAAGCAGTCCGTGCAGGAACGCTTCTTCTCGAAGATCTCCGACGAGATCAAGCCCCTGTCGTCGGCGGTCCTGCCGCTGCTGAAGGGCGCCCTCGGTGACGCCGCCGGGCAGATGGGCAACCTCGCCAAGCGCGGCGCGGACGCCATGCAGAGCGGCCCGTTCGCCAAGGACTTCAAGACGGTCGCCGCGTCCAACAGCAAGGTCATCGGCAACGTCACGGACGGCGTCGCCAACCTCGCGGCGGCGGCCGGGCACTTCCTCGTGGCGAGCGGCCCGTTCGTGGAACGCGTCGCCGAGGCCGGAGAAAGGTTCACTCTCTGGGTTCGCGCGTCCGCACAGGCCGGACGCGAGACCGGCTCCCTCGGCAAGTTCCTCGACCACGCAGCCGACAAGGCCAAGCAGCTCGGCCGCACGACCCTCGAACTCGGCAAGGGCATCGCGGGCGTGGCCCGCGCTGGAATGGACTCCGGCAACGCCCTCCTGGACGGCCTCGAAGGCGCCATGCAGCGGTTCAACCGCTGGGCGAACTCGGGCGAGGGCCAGAAGTCGATGAAGAAGTTCTTCAGCGACGCGGCTCCGACCTTCCACGAGCTCAACGCGCTCGTCGGGGACTTGGTGCGCGGCCTCGGCCGCATGGCCACCGACAGCGGCGTCACGGACCTGGTCCGCCAGATCCGTACGGAGTTGATGCCGGCGGTCGGCGCCTTCCTCGACTCCATCGGCGGCTCGGTGGGACCGGCAGTCATCGGCCTGATCTCCAACATCGCCAGCGCCATCGCGTCCCTGTCCTCGGCCGGTCTCGGTCTCGGTGCTCTCCTCCAAGCACTGAACGGCCTGCTGAACATCTTCAACGGGATCATGAACGTGATCCCCGGAGCCAGCTTCGCCCTGGGCGCCTTCCTCGGCGGCCTGCTCATGCTGAGGGTCGCCACCAGCATCTCGCGCGGCGTGCAGGGCCTCGTCGGATCGATCCGCCAGGTGGGCACCGTCTCGACCACCAGCGCGGCGGGCGTCGCCACGCAGACCACGATGTGGCAGCGGATGGGCTCGACCTACCGCACCGCGGCGGCCGACGGCCGGCGGCTGTCCGGGTCCATGGGCGCTATCCGCGTCGCGGGCGGTGGCCTCAAGACGGCCCTCGGCGGCATGGTCACCGCCCTCGGCGGCCCGTGGGCAGCAGCGATCACGGCGGGCACCATCCTCATCGGCCTGTGGGCGAACAGCCAGGAGAAGGCCGCGCGGGCGACCGAGGCCCACAAGGAGCGCATCAGTTCCCTCGCGACCGCCCTGCGGGACTCCAACGGCGCGATTGACGCCAATGTCAGGGCGCAGGCCGCGCAGCTCCTCCAGGACGCTGACCTCGCCGACGGCAAGGGCAAGCTCGTGGACGCGATGCGCGACGCGGGCATCAACCTGCGGCAGTTGACCGACGCCTACCTGGACGACGGCGACGGCCTGGAGAAGCTGGAGAAGCAGCTCCGCGACGCCGCCGACGCCACCCTCCACTGGGAGGACGTCGCCGGCGGCAAGGCGAGCAAGCAGGTCATGACCGACAAGGGCAAGGAGTACAAGGCCGCCGCCGACGCCCTGTCGGGCATGAGCGGCGAGCTGGAGAAGGGCAAGCAGAAGTACAAGGAGTTCGCGGACGCCACCAACACCAGCGGCAACAAGGGCACCGACTCCTTCACCCGGCTGAAGACCGCGGTGGAAGGCATGTCGAGCGCGACCGCCACCGCCGACTCGCGGGTCGACGGCCTGAAGCGGGCCCTGGACGAGCTGACCGGCGGCACGCAGTCCTTCCACGACGCGCAGACCCGGGTCAACGCGGCCGTCCTGTCGGTCAACGACGCCATCGCCAACAACACGAAGGAACTGAAGGACGCCAACAAGGAGCTGATCAACCAGGACGGCAGCCTGCGGACCGTCACGCGCGCCGGCCAGGACTACAACCAGCACATCACCGAGCTGCGTGACTCCTCCCTCGACGCGGCCAACGCCGCCTTCGAGATGGCCAAGCAGCACCAGATCAGCCTGCCCGAGGCCATGAAGATGGCGGAGGGCGAAGTGCAGAAGGCCCGCGATGCGGCGATCAAGTACGGCACCGACCTCGGCCTGACCAAGGACCAGGCCGCCGGCCTCGCCAACCAGATGGGCCTGATCCCGTCCTCCGTGTCCGTGCTGCTCCAGGCGAACGGCATGGAGAAGGTGACGGCCGACATCCTCAGCCTGTCCACCAAGCTCCTCGCCCTGCCCCCGAACAAGACGATCACCGTCAAGACCCCGACGGCCGCCGCCATCACGGCGTTGCAGAACCTCGGGTTCGAGGTGACCAAGCTGCCCGGCGGCAAGCAGGTCAGCATCTCCGCGCCGACCGGCACGGCCAGGGCCAGCCTGGGCGCGCTCGTCAGCGACCTCGCGGCCACGCCCGGGAGCAAGAAGGTCACCGTCCAGACCCTCGTCAAGCAGGCCGTCACGGACCTGACCGGCGTGCGCGACAAGGTGGCCGGTCTCCCCGCCGGCAAGAAGCTCAAGATGGAGGCGCCGACGAAGCTGGCCCAGGAGGAGCTGAAGGATCTCGGCTACGAGGTCAAGGTGCTCAAGGGCAAGAAGATCGAGATCACCGCCCCCAACGCCACACCCCTGGCCCAGGTCCAGCGCATCCAGGAGAAGATCAACGGGCTCACGGGCAAGACGGTGCACGTCACCGTCCAGTACTCGGAGTCCGGCAAGCCGTCCGTGGTCGGCCGCCCCCAGGCGAACGGCGGCATCCTCCGCTACGCCGAGGGCGGCATCCGTGCCGCGGGCAGCCGTATCCGCGCCTTCGCCAACGGCACCGAACGCCACGTCGCCCAGATCGCAAAGGCGGGCGAATGGCGCATATGGGCGGAGGACGAGACCGGGGGCGAGGCTTACCTGCCTTTGGCCAAAGCCAAGCGCAAGCGCAGCAAGATGATCCTCGATGAGGTCGCCCGGATGTTCGGCGGCATGGTCGTCTACCCCGGCCAAGGGGCCCTCAGCGCCTTCGCGAACGGCGCCGTCTCCATGCACCGCGCCAGCACCTCCACCACCGCCCCGCGGAGCGCTGTTCCCACGGGGAACACCTCGCTCGTCGGCGGCGACCTCAACCTCACGATGACCGGAGCCCCGATGTCCCCAAGCGAAGCCCTTGGCGACGCGCTGTTCGAGCTGCGCCGCATCCGCCGCGGAGGTGCGTATGCCGCTGGCTGAGGGCGAGTGGAACCTGTCGTACAGCTCGAACGGCGTGCACCCAGCCGCCAACTTCACGTTCGGCACGTTCCGCACCGGCTACTACCTGCTGGAGCCATACGAGATCACCTACGGCGACACCGACGCCGGAGACACCCCGATGCCCCGCGAGGACGGAGTCCGCCTCGGCCAGGACTTCCGCTCGCAGGCGACCATCACCTTCGAGGTCGGCGTCGACACCGTGGACGACGCGGCCGACGCGCACGGACGGCACGGCGCCAACCTCGGCGCCGTCTCCAAGATGCTCCAGGCGTGGGACGCCGAAGCGGTCCGCCGACGCTTCGCCACGCCCGCGGTCCTGCGCACCACCCAGGGCGGCCGGGCCCGTCTCTTCTACGGGCGGCCCAGGAGGTGCGCGCCCGCCGGCTCGCGGCTGACGCGCCAGGGCTACACCCCCGTGGTCGCCACCTTCACGTGCCTGGACGACACCGCCTACGACGACGTGGAGCAGCGGCTGCGCGTGGACCTCGTGCCGCCACCGCACTACGGCCTGGTCGGTCCCCTGACGACGCCGTTGACGATGACGGGAGAGAGCGGGTCCCGGCCGACCAGCGACGTGACGATCGGCGGCACGAAGCCCGCGTGGCCCGTCATCACGATCTACGGCCCCATCTCCCAACCCGTGTGCGAGGTCGTGGGCCGCTGGAAGGCGAGCCTCAACCTGACGCTGGGGGCCGGCGAACGGGTCGTCATCGACCCGCGCCCCTGGGTACGGACCGTCCTGCGCAACGGCAGCGCCTCCGTCGCCGGATCGCTGTACCGGGGTTCGCCCCGCCTGGCGGACATGCGCGTCCCGATCGGCCGTCAGGACTTCGTGCTGCGCGGCACGGACGAGACCGGCACGGCGTACATGACGGTCGCCTGGAGAGACGCCTACGCCTACCTCTGACGCTGTTCCCCGTGGGAACACCGCTCCCGCGGCCGTCGGCCCGAGACGCAAGGCGTTCCCACGGTGAACAGTCCCGCTGCCCAACCCCCAAGCAGCGGAGGAGTGTCATGCCCTGGGACAACGTGCCGTGGTTCACCGAAGGCGGTGCCGAGCACAGCGCGGAGGTCGCCCGCCTGCTGGCGTACGCGGCGTTCGGAGGGGCTGAAGGCGTCGTCGGCTCCGGCGACCTACGGGTGAAGGCCCTGTCCACCCCGGCCGCCGAGGTGCAGATCACCGCCGGGGCGTGCGCCATCGAGAACCGGACCGCGGGCGCCACCTACCAGGCGTACGCGGGCCGGCTGCCGACGGCCGACCGCGTCTCGATCGCCGCGACCGGAGTGTCGGCCCGCTCGGACCTGATCGTGGCCCGCGTCGAGAACCCGTACGCGTACGGCGAGACGTGGCCGCAGCCGTCCAACCCGAAGGTCGGGCCGTACATCTACACCCGCGTGGTCAGCAACGTGCCGAAGACGGCGACGGACGTGCGCTCGCTCAGCAGCAACAACTCGGCGATCGTCCTGGCCCGGATCGACATCCCGCCGAACACGAACGCCATCACGCAGTCCATGATCAAGGATCTGCGGACGATGGTGGCCCCGCGCCGGGATCGCCGCCTGTTCACCTCGTTCCCGGGCTCGCTCAGCACGCTCAGCTACTCGGACAACAAGTGGCACACGTGGCCGGGAGCAGCGAAGTGGAGCATCGACATCCCGCGGTGGGCGACGCGCGTGAAGATCGTGACGACGATCGCGGGCCTGCGGATGACCAAGTCCGACGTGTTCGCGTCCATGCAAAACGTCTTCGCCGGCATCCAGGGCCAGAACACGGTGATCGATGACGACACCGGCACCCAGACCCGGCGGCAGACCGTCGTCGTCGCCGACAACCTCAGCGTCTCGACGGCCCTGCGAGGGACCACGCAGAACCTCTACCTCCAGACGTACATGTCCAAGGTCGAGACCGGTGACCTGAGCGTGGACGGGTCCACCTCGATCATCGCGGACGTGGAGTTCGTGGAGGCCCCCGACGAGGACGAGTACTGATGCCGGAGGGCTGGAGGTACATCGCGCAACGGGCGGCCGGCAGGTGGGCGGGGACCGCCGAACCCATCCTCGACTGGGAGGTCCCTCTCTCCCTCTCCTCGAACCCGCAGCGGGAGCTGTCCGGCCCCGGTGCACTGGCAGGCACCATCGAGCCCGAGTACGCCCGCATGATCGGCTCCGACGGCCAGCCGATCCTCCAGGACTGGGGAACCAAGCTCTACCTGGAGATCGAGGGCGTCATCCGGTGGGGCGGCCTCGTCACGAAGACGGCGTTCGACGGTGCGAAGTGCACGGTGAACTGCGAGGGCTTCACCGCCTACCCCCAGGGCATCCCCTTCGAGGGCTACCTGATCTCCGGCGCCCTGATCACCCCGAAAGACCCCTACGCAGGCAAGGACAAGAACCACGACGGCTGGGTCGACGGCAAGAAGGGCAAGCAGCGCGTACCCGACCCGCCGAAGCCCTACGGCGGTCCCCGCATCGACACCTACGACGCGTTCCGCTCCATCTGGAGCCACATCCAGAGCCGCCCGAACGGCAACCTCGGCCTGACCATCGACAGCCACGACTCCGGCGAACTCCTCGGCGCCAAGGACGGCTCCGACCCCTGGGAACTGGCGTGGTGGAACAACCCCGACTGCGGGCAGGCCCTCGACAGCCTCGCCCGCGACATGCCGTTCGACTGGGTCGAGTCGCACTCCTGGTCCGGCGGCGGGAACACCATCTCCCACCGCATCACCCTTGGGAAGCCGCGGCTCGGGCGGAAGCGCACCGATCTGCGATTCGCCGACGGCGAGAACATCCTCGCCATCGCCAAGCCCGAGGGAATGGGCGACGACTTCGCCAACGAAGTCGTCGTCCTCGGCACGGGCGAGGGCAAGAAGATGAAGCGCGCCCAGGTCTACCGCAGCGACAACCGGCTGCGCCGAGTCGCCACCGTCACGGACAAGACGCTCAGCTCCGACAGCGCGCTGCGCAAGCGCGGCGAGCAGGAGCTGGCCGGCCGCACGGCCGCGCTCCAGATCCCCGCCATCCAGATCGTTGACCACCCCAACGCCCGGCTGGGGTCCTGGTCCCTCGGTGACGACATCCTCGTCCAGGTCCACGTGCCGTGGGTGGGCGACGTGCAGGTGTGGCACCGGATCGTCGCCGACGAGATCAGCGCGGACGGCCTGGTCGTGCTCACCCTCAAGCGCAGCGACTCCTTCCACTACTGACGCCGCCGGGGCGCTGTTCCCCGTGGGAACAGCGCCCGGGACGCAAGCACCTCTGCCGCAGCAGCATCCGCGGCCATGGCGAACTTCCTGGACAACCAGTCGGATGCGCGGGCCTTCGCGGCGCTGCTCAACGACTACGACCGGCGACTCCAGGCGCTGGAGCGGACCTCGCAGGCGGCCTACACCTCGATCGAGGGCGGTTCCCTCGACATCTACGACGCCGAGGGGACCCTGAAGGGCAGCGTCGGCGTCCAGCCGGACGGCGCGGTGGCCCTGGTCCCCGTCAACACCGTCCCACCGCCGACCCCGATGCCTCCCACCATCGAGGCCCGCCTGTCCGGGCTCGTGGTCGGCTGGGACGGCCAGTGGGACGACAGCTACACCACCCCCTCGGACTTCTTCCTCGTCCAGGTCCACGTCGGCCAGACCGCCGACTTCACCCCGGACGTGACCACGCACGTCGCCGACATCACCGCCCCGCTCGGCGGCACGGTCACCATCGCCGTCGAGGGATACGACGCCGTATGGGTGCGCCTGGTCGGCCAGAACACCGCCGCCGTCACCGGGCCCCCGTCAGCGGCCGTACAAGGCCAGCCCCGTCAGGCCGTCCCGAAGGACCTGGTCGACGGGATCGTGACCGAGGTCAAGCTCGCCGAGTCCGCGGTGACGGCCGCGAAGATCGCCCTTGGCGCCGTGGGCACGACCGCGCTGGCCGACGGCGCGGTCCTCGAAGACAAGCTCGCCAAGGCGGCCGTCACCCTCGGGAAGATCGCCGAAGGCGCGGTGACGATCAACGCCCTCGGCGGCGCCCTCTCGGACAGCGCGGCGCAGCGCTACGTCGATGCGATGGGCGACTCGGCCGCCTGGACCATCAACGACAAGGGCACCGGCGCCACCTGGGAGCACCTATCCGGGATCGCGGACGCCCCCACCGGCCAGACGGTGGGCCAGGCTAAGGGTTACAACCGCATCCTCGGCCAGACGGTCATCCCGTACGAGCCGGGCGTGCTGTACCGGCTGAGCGCCCGGGTGCGGCTCACCGCGGCGGGCGCAGCGGGCGCGGACTCGTTCTACGTCGGCGTTGCCGGGCTCGGCGCGGACGGCAAGACGCTGGTCAACCGCAACGGCACCCCCGACAGTCCGAACTCGCACTACTACGTGGCCGCGTCGGGAAAGGCGATCACGACCGGCGACGGCTGGGTGCAGGTCATCGGCTTCCTCAACGGCCGGGCCGCAGCCGGTGCGAACGGCTCGGCGGGCCCGAACAACGACCCCCGCGCGGCCGGCCTGGTCCACGCCGACGTCCGGTTCATCACGCCGTACCTGTGGCTGAACTACGGGGAACAGAACGCGGCGAACTCGGCCGCGACCATGCAGGTGGACGTCGTCACCCTGGAGGCCCTGAAGACGGGCATTGTCGACTCCGTCAACCTGGTCGCCGGATCGGTGACCACCGCGGCGCTCGCCACGGACTCCGTCACGGCCGGGAAGGTCGCCGCCGACGCCATCACGGCGCGGGAGCTGAAGGCCGGGTCCGTCACGGCCTCGGAGCTGTCCGCCGGGTCCGTCACGACCCCGGCCATCGCCGCCGGCACGATCACCGCGGACAAGCTGACGATCGTCGGCAGCCCCAACGTCCTGCCGGACCCCTCCTTCGAGGGCGCAGGCGGCGCGGCCATCGCCGCCAAGCAGACCTTCCTCGCGCAGGACAAGACGTTCGGCAACGGCTCCCCGTCCTCGCTGAAGATCGACACCGTCTCGGCGACCCCCGCGTACCGGGCCGCCGAACTGACCCTGCTGCCCGTCACGCCCGGGGACCAGCTCTACATCGCCACCGACTACCACCCCTCCACGGACTGGGCCGGTGCCGAGATCAACCTCCAGGTGCGGTGGGAGAAGTCGGACGGCACGATCCTCAGCTACAGCAAGCTGAGTACCACCGCCCCCGCAAAGGGCGCGTGGGCCCGTTTCGCGGGAACCGTCACGGCCCCCGTAGACGCCGTGCAGGGCCGCGTCCGGGCCGAGTCAGGCAACGCCACGGCCGGCGCCGTCTGGTTCGACAACGCAGCCGTCAGGCCCGTCGTCCCGGGCGTGCAGATCGCGGACGGCGCGATCACCGCGCCGAAGATCTTCGCCGGGGCCGTCACGACGGACAAGCTCACGGCTCTGGCCGTCACCGCCGAGAAGATCGCGGCGCTCGCGATCACCGCGGATAAGATCGCCGCCCTGTCCGTGACCGCGGACAAGCTCGCCGTGAACAGCGTCACCGCCACGAAGATCGCGGCCGGAGTCATCGACGCCACCCACGTCAAAGCTGGCTCCCTGACCGCCGACCGCCTGTCCCTGGGCACCGACGGCAACGTGATCGCGGACCCCTCATTCGAGGGCGCCGTGTCCGACCAGCGCGCCGCCTCGAATCAGTGGTGGTCGATCGCGACGCCCGGCAACGGCACCCCACGGGCCTTGCAGGTCAACGCCGCCAACGCCACGGTCGTCACCCGGTCGATGACCCTGGCCACGCTGCCCGCGGTTCCCGGAACGAAGCTGTGGCTGAGCATGGACTACTTCGCCTCCAGCAACTGGAACGGACTCCGCCTCAGTCTCTACGGACAGTGGCTGGACGCCTCCGGGAACATCCTCGGTTACAGCACCCTGACCACCGGCGACGGTCTCGCCGTCAAGGGCGCCTGGACCTCTATCAGCGGCGTCCCGGATGTAGCCGCCCCCGCCGGTACCGTGCAGCTCCGCGTGGCGATATCCACCGTCGATTCCAGCGCGGGCACCGTGCAGTACGACAACGCGGCGTGCCGCGTCGTCCTGGCATCCGGCGTGGCCGGGGCCCGAGCGGAGATCAGCCCACGCGGCCTCCAGTTGTTCGATGACGCTGGAGAGGAAGCGGTCGCTCTGGTCACCGGCCGCCCGAACTACCTGACGCTGTCGACCGGCGGCCTGCCCGTCGCGACGATCGACCAGGAGGGTGCCGCGGGGTTCCAGCGTCTCGCCGTCGCCGAGGGCCTGACCATCGGCGGCTCGGACTTCACGGAGTACCTGAACGTCTACCCCCGCGGCCTCCAGGCCATCGACTACATCGCCAGTACCCGCACCGCGTCCGCCACCGAGATGGGGCTTGTGGAGCTGGCCTGCGAGATCGACCCGACGCGGATGTACAGGTTCGTCTTCTCCGCCCGCGCCAACCCGTCCGCCGCCGGCGGAGAGCTTCAGATCCGGCTCCGCGACGGCGGCACCGGTACCCCCAAGATCACGTCAACGCTGAAGTACATCGACGTGACCCACATGGCCCTCGGGAACTCCTTCACCTGCCGGATGGAGTACATCTCCAACGGCACCGGTCTCGGAGCGGGCCTGCACCGGTACCTGATCACGTTCCAGAACGCGCTGGGGCCGTCCGGCCAGACCTGCGACATGACCGGGTCCACCACGTCGATGGGCTACTTCTACATCGAGGACATCGGCCCGCACGTCCCGGAGACCGGCCAGTACAACGACGGCGGCGGCACGACCGCCCCGCCCGTGCAGAAATACACCAAGACGTACTCCGCTTCCTGGTCCGGCTCGTACGCCAGCCGCAGCTCGTACAACTCGTACTACGGCAACTCCTGCATGCAGGGCTACTACTCGTCCACGAACGGCACCCAGGCGTCGTTGATCGGCTTCCCGTCCAGCCTGGCCACCGACCTGTCCGGCGCCACAATCTCGAAGGCGGAGATCTACCTCTACTTCGATCACTGGTACTCGAACAGCGGCGGGAAGGCCGTCATCAAGGCCCACAAGCACGCCTCCCGCCCGTCCACGTTCTCCTCGGACAGCGAGGCCACGACGATCTCCTGGGCCCGCAACGAGGGCAAGTGGGTGGACATCACCTCGGTCTTCGACTCGACGTCGTGGCGCGGCATCGCCCTGGACCCGAACTCGACGTCCTCGACCTACTACGGCCGCGCCCGCGGCTACGGCCAGACCAACCCGCCGAAGCTCCGCGTCACCTACACCAAGTGAGGAACCGCCCCATGTCCGCCCTGCCCCTGCCGCTGTCCACGCTGTGCGCCCTGGCCTGCGAGCCCTCGTTACTGCCCCGCGTGCGCATGGCCATCGCCGTGGTGGCGCAGGAGGTCTTCGTCGAGCCGGTGGAGACACCGGGATACCCCCTGCGCTGGAACCTGGCCAAGACGGTGCTCAGCCCCACCGAGGCGCAGGCCCTCGCGATGATGGTCGGGCTGGTCGTCTCCCCGCCGCTCATGATCGCGGCGGCGGCGGCCGGGACGACCGACCCGGTGGCGATGGCCGCGGCCATCAGCGACGAGCAGCTCCTGGCCGCGATCCGCGTCGGATGGAACCCGGTCGCTGGCGTCAGCCCGAGCGCGGCCACCGAAACGCCGCCGCCGGGGACGTAAGCCGGCTCGATGGTGCAGCTTGCCGGATGCGGGGAGCCGCGGGCCTTCACGGGCCCCGGCTCCCGCGCACCCGAACCTGACCATCACTGACCGAGGAGGCGCCCGTGGAGTGGCTTACCTCTCTGGCGCCCGTCCTCTCCCCGCTGTTCGGCATGACCGGAGTCCTCGGCGGGGGCTGGCTTGTGTACCGGCAGAACACGAAGAAGAACAAGGCCGATGCCGAGATCGCTGAGGGCCAGACGTTCGTCTCGTCCATGAAGACCGTGACGGAGGGGTTCACCTCGCTGCTCGAACAGCAGCGCTCGGTGAACGAGTCCACGATGGCCCGGGTCACGACGCTGGAAGAGCGACAGGTCGACCTGGAGCGCAAGGTCGAGCGCCTGGAGGAAGAGCAGCGTCAGTGGCGCCGCTGGAAGGCCGCGGCGCTGGAGTACATCCGGGACCTGCGGGACCTGGTGGCGAAGACCCTCGGCCGGGCCGCCCCCGCCCCGCCCGAGGAGATCGAAGCCGACGTGGACGCCCAGGACCGGGACTGACCCGACGCCGCCCGCTCCCCGGGACGCAAGCCCCGGCCGGGCGGCACTCTCTCGCCGTCTCACCCACCGACAGACGGGAACCCCATGTCCTCCACCCTCCAGCTCATCGGCACCGGCTCCGCCGTCGGCGGCCTCATGCCGCTGATCACCGCCGTCGTGCAGCGCCCCGAGTGGTCCGTACGGAACAAGAAGATCGTGGCCGCCGTCATGGCCCTGCTCGCCGGCGTCGTCACCGTCGTCTCCACCAGCGGGCTGGACCAGTTCCAGCACGGCCTCCCCACGCTCGGCACGATCGGAGCCGTCCTCGCCGTCTCCCAGAGCGCCCACGATCTGATCTGGAAGCCCAGCGGCATCGCCCCGGTCATCGAGTCCGTCACCAGTCCGAAAACCGCCTCAGCGGCCGAATAGGACCGCACGATGGCGGCCCCCGGAGGCCGCGCGGGTATCATCCGCTCTAGGTGGCCGCCGTGCCGCCGATCTCACCGTCGCAGGCGCTGGACTCGCGTTTCTTTGGGGTGTTTGTCCTCCTTCAGGGTTGACCCCGGAGCGTTACCGCGAGAACCACCCAAGACACTGCGCCCCTTCGGGGCCCAGAACGCCGGGGACCGGCCGCTATCCGGGACGATCCGGCCGCGGGGAGATCGGTCGCAGGGCGGCCACCTTGCCCGTACCGCTGTCGGCCCCGGCCGGCCACGAACGAGTCCAGGAGGGCCAGCCGGAATGGCGGCACCCAAGCACGACGTGCCCGACGGCAGGGGCTCGCGCCAGAGCAATTGGACCGAGCCGGAACCCGAGGCCGTCGCCGCGCAGATCGACGCCTTCACCGCCCTGACCAACCGGCAGTTCGCCGCCACCCTGGCGGCGTTCATCGCGGCGGACGAAGCCGACCGGGACCCGGTCGTTGCGTACGCGATCCGGTCGCCGCAGCTCACCAAGAAGGCCCGCCGGCTGCTCCCCGACCTCGTGGCCCAACCGGACAAGCACCTGCCGCCTCCCGCTGACGAGTCCGAGAACGCGCGGCGCCGGCGCCTGAGCCAGTTCCGGGCCAGGGCGGAGACCGAGGCGCAGCTCTTCTTCTACATCTGGGCCGGGGTCGTGGCCCGCCGCGGTCACCTGCTGCCCGAGCGCAGCCCCCGAAGCCGCGCGCGCCGGCGTCTGGCCGACGAGCACCCGGAGCGCTTCCTTGCGCTGGTGCGTGAGGAGGAAGAGGCCGATCGGCTCGCTGCCGAGGAGCGCCGGAAAGAGCGCGACGCGGCCCAGGCGGCTGCCGCCGGTCGGTAGGCCAACGCCGTACCGTACGAGGGCGTACCTTCCCCGAGGGGTACGCCTCCGCTGAACGATCCGTACCCCGTACCCCCGCGCAGGGAGTACGGGGTACGG
>NZ_PVLV01000164.1 GCF_002982015.1 Streptomyces solincola | reverse complement strand
GGCTGGCCGAGGCCGCGGTGCTGCTGGCGGTGGTGGCCGGGGTGGGCGAGCTGGTGCGGCGGCTGCTGTCGGCGGGCCGGGTGCTGACGGTGGCGGCGCAGGCCGTGACGGTGCTGGTGCTGCTGGCCGTGGTGTTCGTACGGGACCGGGCGATCGCCGGGTTCCTGCCCGGCCCCGAGGCGGTGGCCGGTTGGCAGGCCCTGCTGGAGGCCGGCGCGCAGGACGTGGGGCGGTACGCGATACCGGCGCCGCCGACCGACGGCATCCGGCTGATGCTGGTCGGCGGGGTGCTGCTGGTCGGGCTGGTCGTGGACGCGCTGGCGGTGACGGCGCGCACCGCCGCGCCCGCCGGGCTGCCGCTGCTGGCGCTGTACTCGGTGGCCGCGGGGCTGTCCGGTGGCAAGGCGGTGTGGCAGTACTTCCTGCTGGCCGCGGCCGGGTACCTGCTCCTGCTGCTCGCCGAGGGCCGCGACCGGCTCACCCGGTGGGGGCGGGTCCTCGGCGGCCCCGAGCAGGTCCGCGCGTCCGCCCCGGAGGCCCGGCCGGGCCCGCCGGCCGGCGGGACGCGCTTCGGGCGGCGGATCGGGGTGCTGGCGCTGGGCGCGGCGCTCGCGGTGCCGGCCGTGCTGCCGTCGCTGGACGGCGGGCTGCTGGACGGGCTGGGCACCGGGGGCGGCGGCAGCGGCGGCGGGGGCACCATCAACGCGGTCAACCCCCTGGTGTCGCTCCAGGACAACCTGGTCCAGCCGGAGGACCGGGAGGTGATCCGCTACTCCACCGACGCACCGGACTCCACCGGGATGTATCTGCGCATGGTCGCCATGGACGAGTTCGACGGCACCACCTGGCGGGCCTCCCGGCGGGACCTCCAGGACGTGCCGGGCACGCTGCCCCGGCCCGACGGCCTGCGCGAGGACGTCGCCGTCCGGGAGGTCACCACCGACCTGTCGGTCAGCGACGACTTCGACCCGAACTGGCTGCCGATGCCGTTCCCCGCCTCGCAGGTGGCCATCGAGGGCCGCTGGCGGTACGAGCCGGCCGGCCGGCTGATCGTCGGCGACAAGGGCCAGACCGGCCGGGGCGCCGGGTACACGGTGCGGAGCCTGGTGGTCGAGCCGACCCGCGAGCAGCTCGCCGCCGCGCCGCCGGCGCCCGAGGCGCTGCGCCGCGAGTACACCCGGGTGCCGGACTCGCTGCCCCCGGACGTGAAGGACACCGCGCTGGAGGTCACCCGGGGCGCGGGCAGCGACTACGAGCGCGCGGTGAGGCTACAGGACTGGTTCACCGTGAAGGGCGGCTTCCGCTACGACGTGAGCGTGTCCTCGGGCACCGGCGTGGAGGCCATCTCCCGGTTCCTGGAGCAGCGCGAGGGGTTCTGCGTCCACTTCTCCTTCGCCATGGCGGCGATGTCCCGGACGCTTGGCATCCCGGCGCGGGTCGCCGTGGGCTTCACCCCGGGCTCCCCGCAGGCCGACGGCACCAAGTCGGTCGGCATCCGGGACGCCCACGCCTGGCCGGAGCTGTACTTCGAGGGCGTGGGCTGGACCCGCTTCGAGCCGACCCCCTCCCGGGGCACCACCCCGGAGTACACCCGGGCCGAGGCCCCGGTGGACGACACCCCGGTGCCGGAGCAGCCCGAGCAGTCGGCGCAGGCCGTCCCGTCCCAGGCGCCCTCACGGCAGCAGACCTGCCCGCCCGAGGCGCGCGGCCTGGGCGAGTGCGGCCAGGACCAGGACCAGGGCGCGGCGCCGGCCGGCGGTTCCGGCTTCCCGCTGGGCCCGGTGCTGCTGATCGCGGCGGGCACCGTCCTGCTGGTGCTCCTGCCGGTGCTGCCCCTGCTGTGGCGGCGGCGGGCCCGGTCCCGCCGGCTGGCCGGCCCGCCGGGCCGCACCGAGCAGGACGCGGCGGCCCGGGTGCTGGCGGTCTGGCGGGAGGTGGAGGACACCGCCTGGGACTACGGCATCCCCCCGGACGGTTCGCACACCCCGCGGCGCGCGGCCGAGCGCGTCGTCCGCCTCGGCGGACTGACCGGCGACGCGGCCGCGGCCGCGCACCGGATGGGCGGCACGGTGGAGCAGGTGCTCTACGCCCCGCGCCCGCGCCCGGCCGGGTCCCCGGCGGAGGACGCCGCCCGGATCCGCGCCGGGCTGCGGGCGGCCGCCGGCCGGGGGGTCCGGCTCCGGGCCGAGCTGCTGCCCCGCTCGTCGGCACGGGTCCTCTGGGCCCTGTCGGACACCTGGCTCTCGCTGTCCGGCCGCCTCTCCGCCGCCCGCACCCGGGTCACCGTCCGGATCACCGCGGCCCTCCCGGGTCTCGCCCTGCCGGGCCGGCGGCGGGGCTGACGCACATCGGATGCGGCCGGCCGTGGGCGCGGCCCCGGGGATGCGCCCCCCGGGGCCGCGCCCATGTTCTTCCGTGCCGGCGCCCGGGGGCCCCACCCGGCGGCCGCGCACACGCCTGTGGGCGGCCACCGTGCGGTGGCCGCCCACAGGCGGAGGACTACGTCGTCAGGAGGTCGGGCTCACTGGCCCTGTTCGTCGCGGCGGCGCTGCCAGCGGTCCTCGATGCGGTTCATCATGGAGCGGCGCTGGCGGGGCTGGGGGCGGGCGCCGCCGTGCGGGCCGCCCTGGGCGGACTGCTGCTCGCCGCGCTTGGGGGCCTTGCGCCAGCCGGTGACCGCGAGGACGGCGCACCCCAGCATGACGAGGAAGCCGACCACGCTGATCCAGATCTGCTGGGCGACCATTCCGGCCATGAGGAGGGCGATGCCCACCAGGAAGCCTGCGACCGCTTGGTAGACCCGTCGCCGGGTGTACGTACGCAGCCCGCTTCCCTCGAGCGCTGTCGCGAACTTGGGATCTTCGGCGTACAGCGCTCGCTCCATCTGCTCGAGCATGCGCTGCTCGTGCTCCGAGAGCGGCACGACAGTCCTCCTCGTCATCGGTCGCTGGGGGGCGACCGGGATGCGGCCCTTCCAGGATAGGCAGGGAATCGCCCCCGTGAAACCCGCCTTCGTGCCCAACACCGGTGGGACCGCCATGCCGGTTCGGCCGGTGAGGTTGTGGTTCCCCGTCCTGCGATCCGTCATGCCCGAATGGTGTTCTCCGATCATACGGGGCTTCGGGCCGGTACGGGCGGTCTGTGGCGTACTCCATGTGCCGCTCCGCCGCAGTTCAGCGGCGGGTCGAGGGGACTGTCAGGGTCAGCCTCGCCGTTCGCCCAGTACGTGGAGCTGGGTGGCGACCGAGCGGAAGGCGGGCAGCTCGGCGGCGGCCGCCTCCAGTTTCAGCAGGGCTTCCACGGCGCCGGGCTCGGTGTCCACCAGGACGCCGGGCACCAGGTCGGCGAAGACCCGCACCCCGTGCACCGCGCCGACCTCGACGCCGGCCGCCGCGACGGCCTCGGTGAGCTGCTCGGCGGTGAAGCGCCGGGGCACCGGGTCGCCGTCGCCCCAGCGGCCGGCCGGGTCCTCCAGGGCGCGCCGCGCCTCGGTGAAGTGCCCGGCGAGGGCCCGGGCCAGGACCGCGCCGCCGAGTCCGGCCGCGAGCAGGCTGAGGATGCCGTCGGGCCGCAGCGCCTCGACGGCGTGCCGGACGCCCTCGGCCGGGTCGTCGACGTACTCCAGGACGCCGTGGCACAGCACCGCGTCGAAACCGCCGCGCTCGACCACGTCGAACAGCCCGTGCACATCCCCCTGGACGCCGCGCACCCGGTCGGCGACGCCGGCCTCGGCGGTCCGGCGCTCCAGGGCGAACAGCGCGTTGGGGCTCGGGTCGACGACGGTGACCCGGTGGCCGAGCCGGGCCACCGGCACCGCGAAGTTGCCGCTGCCGCCGCCGGTGTCCAGGACGTCCAGGGTGTCCTTGCCGGTGGCCTTGACCCGGCGGTCGAGGGCCTCAGCGAGTACGTCCCACACCACGGCGGTACGGAGGGAGGCGCGGGGGCGCTGGGGGTCCGACACGGCAGTTGACTCCTCGGGGAAGGTTGCGGACGCCCCCACCCTATGGCCTGGCGCCCCTCCGCCGGATCACTGCCCGCCGCCGCCCGGGCGGACGCCCTCCGCGGCCGGGCGGGGCAGCACCGACGGGGGCGACAGCAGCTTCTCCACGATGCGCAGGAACCGCCCGGCGTCCCGGATCAGGTCGTCGGCCTGCCGCCGGCCGGCCGCGCCGGGTATGCCCGCCTCGGCCCGGGCCCGGCGGGCCGCCCCGGAGGCGAACAGGGCGCTCCACTCTGCCAGCTCCGGCGCCGCCTCGGGCAGCACCTCCCAGGCGCTGCGGATCTGCTGCCGCCGCCGGGCGGTGGGCTCGGGGCGGCCCCGCGCGGCCAGCACGGCCGCCGCGGTGCGCAGCGCGGCCAGGTGGGCGGCGGCGTACTGCTCGTTGGGCGTCTGAAGGGCCGCCGCCTCGGCCAGTCCGGCGTGCGCCTGGGCCAGCAGGTCGAGGGCGGCGGGCGGCGCGGAGGAGCGGCGGGCCACGGGGTGGATGTCGTCGGCCGTCGTGGGTGACGTCGTGCGGGGACCGGCGGACATGACGGACCTCCTGTCGTCGTGTGACGGCTCTGTGGCCGTATGTGCTCATCGTGCCCGCCGCCACTGACAATCCACTCTGAGCTGGGGCTTTGCTTCGATCGGCCGTTCGGAGTAGCTTTTTGCACTGACCAGTCAGTTCAAAAGGTGGGGGTGCAGGCCGGTGGCGGGGACGAACCGGGACAGGCCGAGGGGGCCGGCGGGGCCGGCGGAGGACCGGTCTGCGGGCGTGGCGCTGGTGGCGCGGGGCTTCGGACTGAAGGGCCCGCGCGGCTGGGCCTTCCGGGACGTGGACCTGGACGCGCCGGCCGGCTCGCTGGTGGCGGTCGAGGGGCCGTCCGGCTCCGGCCGCACCTGCCTGCTGCTGGCGCTCACCGGGCGGATGCGCGCCACCGCGGGCCACGCGGAGGTCGGCGGCGTGCCGCTGCCGAAGAAGATGGGCGCGGTGCGGCGGGTCAGCGCGCTGGGCCCGGTGTGCGGGGTCAGCGACCTCGACCCGGCCTTCACGGTCGCCGAGCACCTGCGGGAGCGGGCGCTGCTGGTGCGGCGCTTCACCGGCTCCCCGCTCGACCTGCTGCGGCCCCGCGCCGCCAAGGCCGCCGCCCGGGCGAGGACCGCCGCCGCGCTGGAGGCCGCCGGCCTCGATCCGGCGTCGCTGCCCAAGGGGGATCGCACCTCGGTGCGGGACCTGGAGAGGCTGGAGGGCCTGCGGCTGTCCGTCGCACTGGCCCTGATGGCCGGCCCGAGGCTGCTGGCCGTGGACGACGCCGACCTGAAGCTCTCCGGCGCCGAGCGGGAGGCGGCGTGGGAGCTGCTGCGGTCCGTCGCGGCCTCCGGGATCACGGTGCTGGCGGTGTGCAGCGAGGCCCCCGCGGACGCCATCGCGGTCCGCACCCGGGCCGACCGTCCCGACACCGGACTGACCGACACCGGACTGACCGACGCCGGGCAGACCGAGACCGGGCGGACCGAGGCCGGGCGGACCGAGGCCGGGCGGACCGACACCGCCGGGGACGCGGGCACGGGGACCGGCGCGGACGCCGCGGAGGAAGGCGAGGAGAAGGGCGCGGAGGTCCGCGCGGACGCCACCGGCGCGGACGAGGAACAGCGGGACGCCGAGAAGCCGGACGAGAAGGAGGGGGCGGGGGATGCGTTCGCCGAGACTGGCCGCGCTTGAGTTGAGGCGGTTCGGCCGCGGGAAGCTGCCGCGCGCCGCGCTGGTCGCGATCCTGCTGCTGCCGCTGCTGTACGGCGCGCTGTACCTGTGGTCGTTCTGGGACCCGTACGGGCGGCTGGACAAGCTGCCGGTCGCGCTGGTCAACCAGGACCGGGGCGCGAAGGCGGACGGGAAGAAGCTGAACGCCGGCGACGAGATCACGAAGAACCTGCGGGACAGCAAGGTCTTCGAGTGGCACGAGGTGAGCGACGACGAGGCCCGCGAGGGCGTCGAGGAGGGGCGCTTCTACCTGTCGCTGACCATGCCGCGGGACTTCAGCGAGCGGATCGCCTCCAGCTCCGGCGACTCCCCCGAGACCGGGGCGATCCGGGTGCGCACCAACGACTCCAACAACTACATCGTCGGCCAGATCTCCCGCACGGTGTTCGCCGAGATCCGCACCGCGGCCTCCACCAAGTCCTCCCGCTCCTTCCTGGACAGGATCTTCGTCTCGTTCTCCGACATCCACGACGCGACCGAGAAGGCCGCCCAGGGCGCCGACGACCTCAAGGACGGCACCGAGAAGGCGAAGAAGGGCTCCAAGGACCTCTCCGACGGGCTGACCGACGCCAAGAAGGGCAGCGGCGAGCTGGCCGGCGGCATCACCCGGCTCACCTCGGGCGCCGCCGACCTGAAGTCCGGCTCCCGGCAGGTGGCCGACGGCACCCAGAAGCTCGCCGACCGGGTCAACGGCGCCGCGGACGAGGCCCGGCCGTATCTGAAGGACGACGGCGCGCAGATCGGCCGCTCGGCCAAGCTGGTCGCCGACCTGGCGCAGGGGCTGCGCGACAGCCTGGACCTGATCGTGGAGTGGGGGCCCACCGGGCGGGAGGCCGCCCGCACGGCGTCCGACGACCTGAACGCCGTCCACCGGGAGCTGTGCGTGGACAAGACCGCGCTCGGCGAGACCGGCACCGGGGGCGGCAAGGCCCCGGAGACCGGCGGCGCGAGCGGCGAGCTGCCCGACGTACCCGGTGTGCCGCCGGTGGACGGCCTCACCCAGGCCGACATCGACGCGAAGGTCTGCCCGAAACTGGAGAAGGCCAAGACGGCCGCGGCCGACACCGCGCGGATCGCCGACGACGTGCACAAGCTGGCCAAGGACTCCGACGGCGACCTGAAGAAGCTGGACGCCCAGCTCGCGGACCTCCAGACCAAGGCGCAGGCGCTCGGCCGGCGCGCCCCGCACCTGGACGAGGACCTGGCGTACGCGGTCGGCAAGGTCAACGAGCTGAACGACGGCGCCCGCCAGGTGGCCGACGGCGCGGGCGCGCTGTACGGCGGGCTGGCCACGGCCAAGACCGGCTCGGCCGACCTGGACAGCGGCGTGGGCCGGCTCAAGCAGGGCGCGGGCGACCTGGACAGCGGGCTGTTCAAGCTGGTGGACGGCTCCACCGAACTGGCCGGCGGACTCAACGACGGCGTCGGCAAGATCCCCGACTACGACGAGGACGAGCGGGACCGGCGTACCGAGGTGATGGCCGACCCGGTCAAGCTGGCCTCCCAGTCGCTGTACAAGGCCCCCAACTACGGCACCGGCTTCGCCCCGTACTTCATCCCGCTCTCCCTGTGGGTCGGCGCGATGGTGGCGTACATGCTGATCCAGCCGCTGAACCGGCGGGCGCTGGCCGCCGGGGCGTCGGCCTGGCGGATCGCGCTGGCCGGCTGGCTGCCGGTGGCCGCGATCGGCCTGGCGCAGGTGGCGGCGCTGATGTCGGTGCTGCACTGGGGGCTGGGTCTGGACATGGCCAGGTCGGCCGGGACGGTGGGCTTCCTCGCCCTGGTGACCTGCTGCTTCGCGGCGATCATCCAGTGGCTGAACGCCCGCTTCGGGGCGGCCGGGCGGATCCTGGTGCTGGCGCTGCTGATGCTCCAGCTGACCTCGGCGGGCGGCACCTACCCGGTGCAGACCAGCCCTGGCTTCTTCAACGCGCTCCACCCCTGGCTGCCGATGACGTACGTGGTGGAGGCGCTGCGCCGGCTGATCACCGGCGGCGACCTGGGCCCGGTCTGGCAGGGCACGGCGGTGCTGGCCGCGTTCACGGTCGGCGCGCTGGTGCTGACCGCCGTCTCCGCCCGCCGGCGGCAGGTGTGGACGCTGGACCGCCTGCACCCGGAGCTGAGCCTGTGAGAATCGACGTCATGGACACCCGGAGCAGTTCCAGACGGCAGGCCACGCGCGCCAGGCTGTACGAGGCCGCCGTGACCCTCATCGCCGAGCAGGGCTTCTCGGCCACGACCGTGGACGAGATCGCCGAGCGGGCCGGGGTGGCCAAGGGCACCGTCTACTACAACTTCAAGAGCAAGAGCGAGCTGTTCGAGGAGCTGCTGCGGCACGGGGTGGGGCTGCTGACGGCCTCGCTGCGGGACGCGGCGGACGCGACGGCGGCCGGGGGCGGCAGCCGGGTGGCGGCGCTGGACGCGATGATCCGGGCCGGCCTCGACTTCATCCACCGCTATCCGGCCTTCACCCAGCTCTACGTGGCCGAGCTGTGGCGCACCAACCGGGCCTGGCAGTCCACCCTGCTGGTGGTCCGTCAGGAGGCGGTCGCGGTGGTGGAGACGGTGCTGCGCGAGGGGGTGGCCGCGGGCGAGCTGAGCGAGGAGATCGACATCCCGCTGACGGCCGCCGCCCTGGTCGGCATGGTGCTGGTGGCCGCGCTGGACTGGCAGGCGTTCCAGCCGGAGCGCTCACTGGACGACGTGCACGGGGCGCTGTCCCTGCTGCTGCACGGCCGGGTCAGCGGCCGCTGACCCCGCGGCGCGGGTGCGTCGGCGGCTGGGCCCGTGCGCCCGCGCCTTCCCGGGGACCCTCGCAGCGCGGGGTGCGCGGGTGCGCGGACGGCGGCGCCGGGGCGGTGCGGCTCTCCCCCCGAGAGCCCGTACCGCCCCGGCGCCGCCGGTCCTTTCCGTCCCCCGTCTCCCCCGTGGTGCGGGTGGGAGAGCCCGGCCCCCGTGATGTCCCCCGTGGTCCGTGGGCTCTCCTGTGCGCACCCCCGTGCCGGTCGGTGCGCGAGGCGGTTCCGCCGCCCCGTGCCGGCGGTCCCGGGCCCGCGCCCCTTCCGTGCACCCCACTCTTCCGCCCGGACCGCTGTCGCCCCATCCGCCGCGCTACTCATCCCGCGCGGTAGGTACGGATACTCAGACGGCCCGGCCCCCTCCCGGCGGTCACCGGGCGGCGGGGCTGTCAGTGGCGGCCGATAAGGTCCTGGACATGGCACGGATTGCGGTGATCGGCGCGGGGATGGGCGCCATGGCGGCGGCCGCCCGGCTGGCGGTGGCCGGCCACAGCGTGGCGGTGTACGAGCGCGCGGAGACCTACGGCGGCGCGGTCGGCCGCTTCGAGCGGGACGGCTTCGCCTTCGACACCGGGCCGGGTCTGCTGCATCTGCCGGCGGTCTGGCGCGACCTGTTCGTCAAGACCGGCCGGGAGCCGCTGGAGCGGTGCGTGGAGCTGGTCGAGGTCGACCCGGCGAGCCGGCACCTGTTCGCCGACGGCGCCGAGGCCCTGCTGCCGAACGCCTCCCGGGCCGGCACGGTCGCCGCCCTGGACGCCGGGCTCGGCGCGGGCGCCGGCGAGCGCTGGGGCGCCCTGCTCAACCGCGCGCGGGACGCCTGGGAGCGCACCCGCCGGCCGCTGCTGGAGGAGCCGCTGCCCGCGGACCTCTCGCCGCTGGCCCGCGACCCGTATCCGGCGCCGCGCACCGGTCTGCTGCGCCGGTCCGCGGCCACGCTCGCCGAGGTGGGCCGGCGGGAGCTGGGCGATCCGAGGCTGGCCGCGCTGCTGGAGTGGTACGCCCTGTCGTACGGCTTCGACCCGGTGAGCGCCCCCGCCTCGGCGACCGTCCTGCCGTACATGGAGCAGACCTTCGGGAGCTGGTACGTCGCCGGCGGGCTGCGGGCGCTGGCGGACGCGGTGTACGAGCGGTGCCGGGCCCGACGGGTGGAGTTCGCCTTCGGTACGGGGGTGGCGGAGGTGGTGGAGAAGGACGGCCGGGCGGCCGGAGTGGTCCTGGGCGACGGCCGGGTGGTGGACGCGGACCATGTGGTGGCCGGCGCGCCGCTGCCGGCGCTGTACCGGCAGAGGGTGGTCGGCCGGTCCGGGCCGGAGGCCTGTCCGCGCCACCAGCGGGGCGTGCCGACCGGCCGGGTGACGGTCCATCTGGCGCTGCGCGGCGCACGGGATGGCGGGGCGGCGCACCGGACGGTGGTGCACTCCCCCGATCCGGCGGGCGAGCGGGCGGCGCTGGCCGGCGGCACGCTGTGCGTCCGGCCGACGGTGACGGTGCTGCGCCCGGGCGACGCCCGACTGGTGCCGGACGCCGACCACGAGGGGGTGACGCTGACGGCCACGGTCGCCGCGGGCGACGACGACGGGCCGTCGGGCGGCCCCTGGGGCGACCGGGCGGCGGTGGAGGGCTTCGCGGAGGCGATGGTCAGCGCGGCCGAGGCGGCGGTGCCGGGGCTGCGCGAGCGGCTGCTGTGGCGTCAGGTGCGCACCCCCGCGGACACCTTCCGGGAGACGGGGAGCCACCGGGTGCCCGGCCCGGCGCTGGCCGGGGCGCGCGGCGCGCTGCTGCCGGCGGCCAACCCGGCCCCGCTGCCGGGCCTGTACTTCGTCGGCGGCTGGGCCCATCCGGGCGGCGGGCCGGCGCACGCCGGGATGTCGGGGGCGCTGGTCGCCGGACTGATCACGGAGGGCGCGGACTTCCGCGGCTCGCGCTGACCGCCGCCGGGCCCGCCGGGCGGCGGCGGGCGGGTCAGTAGCGGTACGGCTGCTGGGGGCCGCCGTGCGCCGGGCCGTGGTCCTGGCCGGGGTCCTGGCCCTGGCCGGGGTCGTAGCCGTACGCCGGGGGCTGGTCGCCCTCGCGCTGCTGGGGCACCCATACGCCGCCGGGCGGCGTGTCGGTCCCGTACGGGTCGTACGGGACGGCGTGGGGCTGCGGGCCGCCGTAGGGGGCGTACCCGCCGTCGTAGCCGCCCTCGTATCCGGGTCCGCTCGGGGCGGTGGAGGTGCCGATGTAGGGGTCGGAGTAGGCGGCGTAGGGCTGCTCGCCGGACGTGCCGTAGTCGCCGTAGGCGTGGCCTCCGGCCTCGGCGGCGGAGCCCGGGTAGGCGCCGTGGCCGGAGGGGTCGGCGTCGTAGCCGGCGAAGGCGCCCCCGTAGGCGGGCTCGGCACCCGGCCGCCGCGGGGCGTCGGCCCCGCCGCCGTACACCCCGTACTGCCCGGTGTCCTCAGGGAGGGGCTGCGGCGCGTACACGGCGGTGGTCTCGACGGGCGACGGCTCGTGGGAGCTGGCGGCCGGGGAGGGGTACGCCGGGCCGGGCCCGTACGGGTCCTCGGCGGACGGGCCTGCGGCATACGGGTCGGCGGCGGGCGGTTCGGCCGCCAGACCGGAGACCTCCAGGGTGGGCCCGGCTTCCTTCGCGGCGCCGGCCCGTCGCCGGCGGCTGGCGCCGGGACGGCCGCCGACGGCCCAGCCGGTGGAGAAGCCGCGCCGGAAGGAGAGCGTGACGTAGGTCTGGCCGACCGCGAAGGCGATGGCGCCCGCCCCGATCACCAGGACCGAGGGCAGCAGCACGCCGAGCACGACGCAGAGGAAGCCGGCGAAGGCCAGCAGCCGCCAGCGCAGCCGGGCCTTGTACTGCAACAGCACCTCGCCGAGCAGCCACAGCGCGACCACGCCGAAGGCGATGTAGAGGACCGTCCAGCCCATGTCCGCTCCTCCCCAGCGGCCGCGCCGCCGGGGACGGTGGCAGGTACGACCGGTCAGGGCTGCCGGTGCAGCCCGAGGTTCTCGTAGATCTCGAGCGTCGCCGTGGAGCTGTTCAGCGTGATGAAGTGCAGCCCGGGAACGCCCTCGGACAGCAGCCGCGCGCAGAACTCCGTCGCGAACTCGATTCCGATCGAGCGTACAGCCGCCGGATCGTCCTTGGCGGAGAGGATGCGCTGTTTCACATCCTCGGGGAAGCGGGCGGTGCTGAGCGAGGGCAGCCGGTCGAGCTGGCGGGCGCTGGTGACCGGCATGACCTCGGGGATGATCGGGGTGTCGCAGCCGGCCTTCTCGGCGCTGTCCCGCAGCCGCAGATAGGTCTCGGGGTCGAAGAACATCTGGGTGATGGCGTAGTCGGCCCCGGCCCGGCACTTGGCGGCGAAGTGGCGGACGTCGGTGTCCCAGTCCGCGGACCGCGGGTGCATCTCGGGGAAGGCGGCCACGCCGACGCAGAAGTCGCCGGACTCCTTGATCAGCCGGACCAGGTCGGCGGCGTAGTGCACGCCGTCGGGGTGCGGCACCCAGTCGCCGAGCGGGTCGCCCGGCGGGTCGCCGCGCAGGGCGAGCATGTTGCGGATGCCGGCGTCGGCGTACTGGCCCAGGACGTTGCGGAGTTCGGCGACCGACTGGTCCACGGCGGTCAGGTGGGCGACCGGGGTGAGGGTGGTGTCGGCGGCGATGTCCTGGGTGGCCTTGACCGTGCCGGAGCGGGTCGTCCCGCCCGCTCCGTAGGTCACCGAGACGAAGCTCGGGGCGACCGCCTCGACCCGCCGCAGCGCGTTCCACAGGCTGCGCTCACCCTTCTCGGTCCGGGGCGCGTAGAACTCGAAGGAGTAGGACGGCTTGCCGGTGGCGAGGATGTCGCGGACCGTGCGTGCGCGGTCCGGGCGGGTGGAAGCGGTACCGAGGGCCATACGGGCAGGTTAGCCAGGGCCCGGGCGTCTCCCAACCAGACCATAGGATTTACCCGGGATTGTCCGATTGCCGTCCGCATGCTGGACCGGCGTGGACATCATCCGTGCTGCTCAGCCCGGTGCGCGACCCGGCGCGATCTCGCTATGCGGAACGCTCCCGGATCCGCTTGGCCAGATCCGCGGCGGCGGCGGCCGGGTCGTCCGCCTCGGTGAGGGCGCGCACCACGACGACGCGGCGGGCCCCGGCGTCCAGCACCTGGTCGAGGTTGCCCGCGTCGATGCCGCCGATGGCGAACCAGGGGCGGGGCCGGGCCAGGCCGGCCGCGTACCGGACCAGGTCCAGGCCGGGGGCGTGGCGGCC
>NZ_PVLV01000163.1 GCF_002982015.1 Streptomyces solincola | reverse complement strand
AGATGTGTATAAGAGACAGCTGGAAGTCGACCTCGGCGGTGCCGGCGGGGGGCGCGGGGAACTGGGCGAAGATGCTGATGCTCTCGCCGGCCTTGACGCTGGTGATGCCGGTGGTGGTGAGGGGGAAGCCTTCGGTGTCGCGGAGGACGTAGTAGCGCTTCTTCTCGGTTTTGTCCGTGAGAGTGACACCGGCAAGCGAGGGCCCTGTGCGCTTGACGCTCACCTCCTCGCCGCTCCAGTTGATAGGAGCGATCAGAGGCTTGGCCGTGGTGTTCTTCAGAGATCCCGTAACGGTCAGGAAGCCGCCGGAATCCCGTTGGGCGCTGTAGATCAGCACCTCGAAGCCGTTGGCGCCGGTGATCGTCGCCAACGGCTGGCTGGGGGCGGGCTCAGGGCTCTCCCGGCTGCCTTCAGACGGTGTTTGCTCGTTCGGAGCGGGCCTGGTGGCGCTCGCAGCGCTCGACTCTCGGGGGGCGTCATCGGAGCCGTCACTCTTTCCACAAGCGACCAGCGTCAGGGCCAGCACCGTGGCCGCCGCGCCGAACGCCGCTCTCCGTGCGGTGAAGCCGTGACTAGTAATCATCAATGGGCATCCTTTGCATTCCACACCCGGTCACTCTGCGGCTAGTTTGATGTCGAAGAGATCGGCCATGCTCGGCAGGTCGTCCGGGTCCAGATCGAGCTCGCCGTCTACACAGTCCAACGCCTCGGGAAGCGGGCTCTCACGGTCCTCTCCCGACGCGATGGTGCATCGCGGCGTGACGACAGCAGTCGCGGTGCTCACTGCCTGTTCACCCTCTATACTGGGCAGAACAGTGCCCGTCATCGAGTCATTGGACCGAACAGCGACCCGACTCCCCCAACGGCCGTCATCTAGAAACTCACACCCTGTGAGGGCCGCTTGGTTCTGCGCGGCGAACGAGCCGGCGGCTGCACACCCGGCTTCCTCGGACAGAAGGACTCCGGTGAGCAGGTCACCGAGGTTCTCCTCGGTGAGCTCGAATGTGTCGCGCGACTCCTTCGCAGCGGCCAGAGCGGCCGCGTCCGCTGCCGACTGGGCACCATTGCGCAGCGCCCCGGCTTGACCGACCGCGAAGTAGGCGAGCGCGAAAAAGAGCAGGATCGCCACTACGAAGATGTAGAAAGGCGAAGCCTGCCCTGATTCGCGGAACTCGCCGATCAGCCGCCGATGATCTCGCTGACCTTGGTGACCAGCCCGGTGGCAATGGTGTTCCCCACGCCCGACCCCACCACCGCCGCGATGATCACCCCCACCAGGATGATGATCCCCACGTACTCCACCGCCCCCTGGCCCGCGTCGCGGCGGCGTAGGGCGCGGGTGGTGGTCTTGGTCCAGGTGGC
>NZ_PVLV01000162.1 GCF_002982015.1 Streptomyces solincola | reverse complement strand
GCACGGCCGCGCCCCCGGTCGCCGCCACCGCGCCCACCGCGCCGCCCGCCAGCCCGCGCCGAGCGCCGACCCCGCTCTGGCCGAGCGGCCCGGTCCGGTGCTGCCCGGCTGGGCGGGCGCCGCGGTGGGCGCGGTGGCGGCGACCGGGTGCGCGGCCGTGCTGTGGCGGACCGGCGCGGTCCCGGACGAGCTGGCCCGGATGCTGGGCCTGACCCGGTATCCGTTCCACGGCCTTCCGCTCGCCGTGTGGGCGGTGCTGGCGCTCGGTGTGCTGGTGGTGCTGTTCGCGTTCGGCGGGCTGGCCCGCGGCCGGGTCGGACACGCCTGGGTGCTCACCCTGTGCGGCGACTACCGGGGCACCGTGCGGCGCACCGGGCTGATGTGGGTGAGCCCGCTGCTGCTGCGCCGCCGGGTGGACGTGCGGCTGCGGCACTGGCGCAGCGAGCCGCTGCCCGCGGTGGACGCCAACGGCACCGCGCTGCGGGTGGTGGTGCTGGTGGTGTGGCGGGTGCGCGACACCGTGCGCGCGGCGCTGGGCGTGGCCGACCACGAGCGGTATCTCCGCGAGCAGGTGGAGGCGGCGATGGCCCGGGTGCTGTCGCAGTTGCCGGCCGACGCCTTCCACGAGGACGCGCCGACGCTGCGGGACGCCGAGGCGGTGGGGGAGGCGCTGACCCGGATGCTGGTCGCGGAGTGCGCTCCGGTCGGCGTGGAGGTGTTCTCGGCGCAGCCGACCCGGATCGAGTACGCGCCGGAGATCGCGGCCGCGATGCAGCGGGCGCGGATCGCGTCGATCGACGCCCGGCACCGGGACACCGTGCTGACGTCCGTGGTCGACGCCGTGGACGACATGGTCCACCGTCTGACCACCCGTGGTCTGGTCGAGCTGGACGACTACGACCGCAAGTCGCTGGTCAAGGACCTGACGGTGGCGTTCTACACGGGACGCGGTGGTCTGCCGGAAGGCCCGTGATTGGTATGGACATGTTGAATCCGCATCCATACATTGGGACTTGGTCTAGACCGCAACGGTGCGACGGCGCCGTTCATCCCCACCGGTGTGTCCGCATCTCCCACGGGTGCGAGCGCACCACCGCACGCGTGCACCACGGAATCTCGCACTCCGCGACCTCCGCGAACCTCCCCCACGTTCTGTCTGGAGCGACAGCATGCGACACAAGATAGGCACCGCCCTGGTGGCCCTCGGCGTGGCCGGGGTGTCCCTCATGGCCACCGGCAGCGCCAGCAGCCACGGCTACACCGACTCCCCGATCAGCCGCCAGAAGCTCTGTGCCAACGGCACGGTGACCAACTGCGGCAACATCCAGTGGGAGCCCCAGTCGGTCGAGGGCCTCAAGGGCTTCCCCGCAGCCGGTCCCGCCGACGGCAAGATCTGCGCCGGCGGCAACGGGCCGTTCGCCCAGCTCGACGACCCGCGCGGCGGCAACTGGCCCGCCACCAACGTCAGCGCCGGTCAGAGCTACACCTTCCGCTGGCAGTTCACCGCCCGCCACCGCACCTCGGACTTCAAGTACTACATCACCAAGAACGGCTGGGACCGCACCAAGCCGCTCACCCGGGCCGCGCTCGACCCGCAGCCGTTCCTCACCATCCCGTACAACCAACAGCCGCCGGCCACGCTGTCGCACACGGGCACCTTCCCCAGCGGCAAGACCGGCAAGCACCTGGTCCTGGCCGTCTGGACGGTCGCCGACACGGCGAACGCCTTCTACGCCTGCTCCGACGTCCAGTTCTGAGCCGCCCGCCGGCTGCCGGACAGCGGTCCGCGGGGGTGGTCAGGACCACCCCCGCGGACCGGGTAGTATTAATCTCGTCAGCAGGCGCCGCTAGCTCAGTTGGTTAGAGCAGCTGACTCTTAATCAGCGGGTCCGGGGTTCGAGTCCCTGGCGGCGCACAGACGAAGAGAAGGCCCCTCGCGCGCAGCGCGAGGGGCCTTCTCCGTGGTCGGTCCCGCTGTTTCCGCGCCGTTCTCAGATGGCGAGGGAGAGCACCACCGGCGGCTCTGCGGTTGAGGGTGTCGGCGGCCGAGCGCAGCCGGTGGGCGTGCTCGATCGGCATGGACAACGCCAGGCAGCCGACCGCGGAACCGGCGGTGAGCGGCACCGCCGCGCAGACCGTGCCCACGGCGTACTCCTGGAGGTCGAGCACCGGGACCGTCGCCGGCTGGCTGTCCAGCTTGGAGAAGAGCACCCGCTCGTTGGTGATCGTCCGCGAGGTGAGCCGGGCGATCTTGTGCCGGGAGAGGTGGTCGCGGCGACCGTCCCGGTCGAGCTGGGTGAGCAGGCACTTGCCGACCGCGCTGGCGTGGGCGGCCGAGCGGAAGTCGACCCACTCGTTGACCTTGGGCGCGTGCGGGCCGTCGGCCATCTGCGTGATCTTGACCTCGCCGTCGATGTAGCGGCTGATGTAGACCGCCGCGCCGACCGAGTCGCGCAGCTCGGCCAGGGTGTCCTGGAGTTTGACCGCCAGCGCCTCGGGCCGGGTGGCGCCGGAGCCGATCAGCACCAGTGAGTCGCCCACCACGTAGGCGCCGTCGCCGACCTGCTCGACGTACCCCTCCCGGCGCAGCATCAGCAGCAGGGGGCGCAAGTGGGCCGCGGGCAGTCCGGTCTCGCGGGCGATCTGCGCGTCGGTCACTCCGCCGCCGTGCCGGGAGACCGCTTCGAGAACGCGCAGGGCGTAGTGCACCGAATGGAACGGCGCGGTCGGCTCGGGCTTCAGCGCCACGGTTTCCCCCCACTCAGGTTGTGACCGCATGCATCCCCACCACGATAGCCGCCAAGGCCCGTTCCGGGGGGCCGCGTTGGCAGAAAAGTGTCCCGCCCCACGGTCATACGCTGGGGCGGGACGAATGGCATATGCCTCAGGCATTACGGCAGGCTGAAAGAGGTGGTCAGGGCCGCGGTCGGCGGACCCCGGCGCACCGCGCCCGGGGGCCGGCTCAGCGGACCGCGCCGAGGAAGTCCCGGGTGCGCTCGTGCGCCGGGTCGGTGAAGATGCGCTCCGGCGGTCCGGACTCGATCACCTTGCCCCCGTCGAACATGAACACCTCGTCCGAGATGTCCCGGGCGAAGTTCATCTCGTGCGTGACGCAGAGCATCGTGATGTCGGTGGACCGGGCGATGTCCCGCAGCAGGTCCAGCACGCCGGCGACCAGCTCCGGGTCGAGCGCGGAGGTCACCTCGTCCAGCAGCAGCACCCGCGGGCGCATGGCCAGCGCCCGGGCGATCGCCACCCGCTGCTGCTGGCCGCCGGACAACTGCGCGGGCCGGGCGTCGACCTTGTCCGCCAGCCCCACCAGGTCCAGCAGCTCCCGGGCGCGGCTCTCCGCCTCGTCCTTGCCCAGTCCCAGCACCCGCACCGGCGCCTCGGTGATGTTGCGCAGCACCGACATGTTGGGGAAGAGGTTGAACTGCTGGAACACCATGCCGATTCTCTTGCGCACCTCCCGGCGGTGTTTCGCGTCCGCCGGGAAGAGCTGCCCGCCGTTCACCCGGATGATTCCGGAATCCGGTTCCTCCAGCGTCATCAGAAGCCGAAGAATGGTCGTCTTCCCGGAACCGGACGGGCCGATCAGAGTGACGTGCTTTCCCGACGTCACGGAGAAGCAGAGGTCGTCCAGGACGGTGTTGTCGCCGAATCTCTTGGTGACGTTCTCGAAGCGGATGATCTCGTCGCGGGCGCGCTCGGGCGGGGTGGCGCCGAAGGTGCGGGGGTCGGTGGGCGTCTCAGCGGGCAAGGCGGCGCTCCAGGGTTCGGACCAGCAGGGAAGCCGGACAGGCGATGAGGATGAAGGCGACGCCGACGACCGTCAGCGGCTCGGTGTACTGGAAGGTGGCGGCGCTCTCCAGCCGCGACTGCTGGAGCAGCTCCAGCACGCTGATCGCGGCCAGCAGCGGGGTGTCCTTCAGCATGGCGATGACGTAGTTGCCGAGCGCCGGCACGACCCGGCGCAGCGCCTGCGGCAGGATCACCGCGAACCAGGTGCGGTGCGCGGGCAGGCTCAGCGCGGTCGCCGCCTCCCACTGCCCGGCCGGCACGGCGTCGATGCCCGCCCGGTAGACCTGCGCGGTGTACGTCGAGTAGTGCAGCCCGATCGCGATCGTGCCGGTGGTGAACGCGGAGAACTGCACGCCCCACTCAGGCAGCACGAAGAACAGGAAGAACAACTGCACCAGCAGCGGGGTGGTGCGGACGAACTCGGTGACCGCCTGCACCGGCCAGCGCACCAGCCTGCTGGACGCGCGGAACCCGGCCGCCCACACCAGCCCCAGGCTGAAGGAGATCAGCGAGCCGAGCACCAGCACCTGGAGGGTGACCAGCAGCCCGTCCAGCAGGCGCGGCAGGAAGTCCACCACCGCGGACCAGTCCCAGTTCACTTGGCCACCACCCCCAGGTTCGCCTTGGTACGGCGCTCCAGCGCCTTCATGGAACGCGTGATCACGAAGGCGATCAGGAAGTAGACGACCAGGATCACCGAATAGATCTGCGCGCTCTCCTGGGTCGCCAGCCGTACCAGGTACGCGGCGAACGACACGTCGCCCACGCCCAGCAGCGACACCAGCGCGGTGCCCTTCAGCAGCTCCACCAGCAGGTTGCAGAACGGCGGCAGCATCTCCGGCACCGCCTGCGGCAGCACCACCAGCCTCATCCGCTGCCACGGCGTGAAGCTGAGCGCGACCCCCGCCTCGCGCTGCGCCGGCGCCACGGCGTTCAGGGCGCCGCGCACGATCTCCGCGCCGTACGCCCCGTAGGACAGGCCGAGGGCGAGCACCGCCGCCCACATCGGCACCAGTTGCCAGCCGAGCAGCGGCGGCACCACGAAGAACAGCCAGAACATCAGGATCAGCGCGGAGGTGCCGCGGAAGACCTCGGTGTAGACGGTGGCCAGGACCCGCACCAGCCGGGAGCAGTGGGTGCGGGCCATGCCCACCCCGAAGGCCACCACGGCGGCCAGCGCCGCGCTGTAGACGAGCAGTTGCACGGTGATCCAGATGCCGGGCAGCACCCAGGTCTGCCAGAGTCCCGCGGTCATCGGCACAGCTCCTCGGCGGTGAGCGTGGTCATCTCGTCCTCGGTGAAGCCGAAGCGCT
The DNA here is from genome assembly GCF_002982015.1 of Streptomyces solincola. Taxonomy (GTDB): domain Bacteria; phylum Actinomycetota; class Actinomycetes; order Streptomycetales; family Streptomycetaceae; genus Streptomyces; species Streptomyces solincola. The sequence continues at coordinate 4,872 of NZ_PVLV01000162.1, read as the reverse complement.
TGAGCACCCGGAACAGCTCGCCGCTCTCGCGCATCCTCAGCAGCTCGGTGTTGAAGGCGTCGCGCAGCGCGGTGTCGGTGGGCCGGAAGGCGAAACCGCCCGCGTCCACCCGCTTCTCGCCGTCCACCACGGCCGCGAAGGCGTCGGTCGCCTCGGCGCGCGTGCTCTTGCGCACCACCTCGCGGGCGGTCAGCGCGGTCCCGGCGAACACGTCGACCCGGCCGGACTCCACCGCGTTCAGACCGGCCACCTGGTCCTGGAGAATGACGACGTCCTTCTCCGGGTACCCGGCCGCCACGGCGTAGCCGATCTGGGCGTAGCCGGCGCCGGTGGCGAAGGAGGCCCCGGCGCGCACCACGTCCTCGTACGAACGAAGGCCCTTGGGGTTGCCCTTGCGCACCACGAACGAGTCGAGCATCTGGTACTCGGGGTCGCTGAAGACGACCTGCGCGCACCGCTCCCTGGTGATGTACATCCCGGCCGAGACGACGTCGAACTGCTGGGAGTTGAGGCCGGGGATGAGGGAGGCGAAGTCGGTGGCGACCGGCTGGACGCCACTGACGCCGAGCCGCTGGAACACGATCCTGGCCAGTTCCGGCGCCTCACCGGTGAACTCGCCCTGCTCGTCCACGTAGCCGTAGGGCACCTCGCCGGCGATGCCGAGGCGGACGGAGCCCTGGGATCTCAGCCGCTCCAGGGTGTCGCCGGACGCCACCCGGCTGCACCCGGCGGTGGCCGCGGTCGCCCCGAACGCGCCGGCGGCGCCCAGCAGCAGGGTGCGGCGGCGCGACAGCGACCGGGGTGGCGTCGGTGTTCTCGGACTCTCTTTTCGAACTGTTCGAGACATGGCCGCGCAGCTACCCGAGCGCGATCACGCCATGCCGCCGGGGCGGCGCACCGATACCGGACCGTGTCCTTCGTCCCGCCGCCGCCACCGAACTCGTCACCATAAGCGCCGTTTTGCCGATCGGCGGGCGTCGGCCGGCGCCGGTCGGCGGAGCCGGGACGTCCTCGGGGGCCGGCGGCGCAGGACTATCCGGGGGAACGCGGGGCAGCCGTCAGCCGACGGGTGCGCTCATCCGCGCCCCGCCCGGTCACCATGGGCACGGTCGCGACGCCAAGGACGCGGCCCTGAGGACGGGAGGCTGTGACATGACGACGGTCGGGCTGCTCTATCCCGGGCACGCCGCCGAAGAGGACTACCCCCGCATCGAGACGCTGCTCACCGGCGTACGGATCACGGTGGTCCACACGGACGAGGGCGGCGCTCCCGGCGCCGACGCGGTGCGGGAGACCGGCGCCCCCGAACGGCTCGCGGCGAGCATGGAGGAGCTGCGGCTCTCCGGCGCCGAGGCCGTGGTGTGGGCGAGCACCCGGGGTTCGTTCACGCACGGCTGGGACGGAGCCCAGCAGCAGGTCAGGCAGCTCGCGCAGAGCGCCGGACTGCCCGCGTCCAGCGCCTCGTTCGGCTTCGCGCACGCCGCCGGAGCGGTCGGCGCCAAGCGGGTCGCGGTGGCCGCGATCTACCCGGAGGACGCCACCGCCCGGTTCGGCTCGTTCCTGGCGGAGGCCGGCCTGGAGGTGGTCGCCTCCCGCGCGGCCGGCGTCACCGCCGCGGCCGAGGCCGCCGCCTGGGACGGCGGGAAGCTGCTGGAGCTGGTCCGGGCCGCCGACCACCCCGACGCCCAGGCCGTCCTCGTGCCCTGCACGGCCGTGCACACGGTCGGCGAGCTGCCCGCCCTGGAGGCGGCCGTGGGCAAGCCGGTCCTCACCGCCAACCAGGTCGCCGTCTGGGAGGGCCTGCGCCTGGCCGAACGCCACGGCGCCTGGTCCGACGAGCTGGGCGCGCTGTTCGCCCGCCGCGACGAGACGGGAGCCGTACGCGAGTGAGCGCGCCGGAGCCGTACGGCCGCGCGCCGGGAGCCACCTCGGGTGGCGCCGTCCGGGAATAACCGGAGACAGCCTCCTGTTCTGCACCTGCGGTACGTGTTTTCCGCGCAGGAGGGTCAGACCGGTGAGCGACGACAACGCCAGGAGGGACGGCGCGGCGGACGGAGGGTCCGCCGGACCGCACGGTATCCACGGCACGGCCCGGGGCTCCGCGCCGGTGCCGCTGTCCGTCCTCGACCTGGTCACCGTGGGCAGCGGCGGCACCGCTACCCAGGCGCTGACCACCAGCGTCGCCCTCGCCAAGCTCGCCGAGCGGCGCGGCTTCCACCGCCACTGGGTCGCCGAACACCACTCCATGCCCGGGGTGGCCTCGTCCTCCCCGGCGGTGATCCTCGCCCACCTCGCCGCCCACACCAGCCGCATCCGGCTCGGCTCGGGTGGCGTGATGCTGCCCAACCACGCCCCGCTGGTGATCGCCGAGCAGTTCGGCACCCTGGAGGCGATGGCCCCTGGCCGGATCGACCTCGGCCTGGGCCGCGCCCCCGGCACCGACGGGGCCACCGCCGCCGCCCTGCGCCGCACCGACCGGCTGCGGGAGGGAGCGGAAGACTTTCCCGAGCACCTGGCAGAGCTGGTCCGCTTCCTGGACGACGACTTCCCCGACGCCCACCGCTACGCCCGCATCCACGCCGTGCCCGGCCCGGTGCAGGGCCCGACCGGGCGGCCGCCGGTGTGGCTGCTCGGCTCCTCCGGCTTCAGCGCCCGGCTGGCCGGCACGCTCGGGCTGCCGTTCGCCTTCGCCCACCACTTCTCCGCCCGCAACACCGTCCCCGCGCTCGACCTGTACCGGGACTCCTTCCGCCCCTCGGCGGTGCTGGACGCCCCGTACGCGCTGATCGGCGTCTCCGCGTTCGCCGCAGACGACGAGCGGGCGGCCCGCCGCGAGGTGCTGACCGGGGCGCTGTCCATGGTGCGGCTGCGCACCGGACGCCCCGGGCTGGTCCCCACGCCGGAGGAGGCCGAGGCGTACCCGTTCAGTGAGATCGAGCGGGACTTCGTGGAGGGCTGGCTGGGCGACGTGGTGCACGGCACCCCGGACGAGGTCCGGACCGGGCTGGACGGGCTGCGCAAGCGCACCGGCGCGGACGAGCTGATGATCACGTCCAACGTGCACGGCTACGCGGCCAAGTTGCGCAGCTACGAGCTGATCGCGGACGCCTACGGCCTGCCGGACGCCGGCTGACCCGGCGGACTGGTTCCGGCTCGGGAACGGGTGCACAAGATCCCTAAGTGAACCTTAAGCCGCTCGTCACCATGGGTGGCGGGCGGTTCTCCCGTGCCCCGGCACCGCCCTGACGAGGGGTTTTCCGTTCCAAGTGGTCTAGTCCTTGTTTGGTTCGGACCATTGACGCCCCGTTCACCCGGCGGCAATCTGCCTCCACCGGACCGCACTTGTGGATCCCCCCGCCGGACACCGCACGCCCCTCGGAGGCCGTTCGTGCACCACCGCAGACCCCTCATCGCCGCGCTGACCGGCGCGGCACTCGCCGCCGGCGCGCTGGCCGGCTTCGCCGGAGCCGGCACCGCCTCCGCGCAGTCCGCCCAGGGGGCCGCCGCCGCGCCCGCCTCCGGCGGGGTGAAGATCGCCTACTACGACCAGTGGAGCGTCTACGGCAACGCCTTCTACCCCAAGCACCTCGACACCCGGGGCATCGCCGGCAAACTGGACGTCCTGAACTACTCGTTCGGCAACATCCACCCCACCGACCTCACCTGCTTCATGGCCAACAAGGCCGCGGGCGACGACGCCAACCCCAACGCGGGCGACGGCGCCGGCGACTCCTACGCCGACTACCAGCGCTCCTTCAGCGCGGCCGACAGCGTGGACGGCGTCGCCGACAAGTGGGACCAGCCGATCACCGGCGTCTTCAACCAGTTCAAGGAACTGAAGGCCAAGTACCCCAAGCTGAAGATCAACATCTCGCTGGGCGGCTGGACCTACTCGAAGTTCTTCCACGACGCGGCCAAGACCGACGCGAGCCGCAAGAAGCTGGTCTCCTCCTGCATCAAGCAGTACATCCAGGGCGACCTGCCGGTCGAGGGCGGCTTCGGCGGCCCCGGCTCCGCCGCCGGGATCTTCGACGGCATCGACATCGACTGGGAGTACCCGGGCTCGCCCGACGGCCACCTCGGCAACCACTACGGGCCCGAGGACAAGCAGAACTTCACCCTGCTGCTGGCCGAGTTCCGGAAGCAGCTCGACGCCCACGGCGCGGCCAACGGCGGCAAGAAGTACCTGCTGACCGCCGCCCTGCCGGCCGGGCAGGACAAGATCAAGCACATCGAGACCGACAAGATCGGCGCGTACCTCGACTACGCGAACATCATGACCTACGACATGCACGGCGCCTGGGACGGCGACGGGCCCGCATACCACCAGTCCCCGCTGTACTCCCCGGCCTCCGACCCGACCGACCCGATCAAGCCGGGCGCCCAGAAGTACTCGGTCGACAACGCCATCGACGCCTACATCGACGGCAACCCCGCCTACGGCGTCACCGGCGGCTTCCCCGCCGGCAAGCTGACCCTCGGCTACGAGTTCTACTACCGCGGCTGGAAGGGCGTCCCGGCCGGGGCGAAGAACGGCCTCGGCGGTTCGGCGACCGGCGCATCGGCCGCCCGCCCGCTCAGCCAGCAGGCCGGCATCGCGCACTACAAGGAGCTGGGCGGCATCGTCGACAACCCGGCCACCACCTTCTGGGACGACGAGGCGAAGGCCGCGTACTTCTACAAGGACGGCGAGTTCTTCACCGGCCTGGACAAGCGGGCGATCCAGGCCCGCGCGGAGTACGGCCGCAGCCGCGGCCTGGCCGGCGCGATGATGTACTCGCTGCTCGGCCTGGACGCGAACACCACCCTGCTGAACGACATCGTGGCCGCCGTCGGCTCCTCCCCGGACCCGACCCCGACTCCCACGCCCAC
>NZ_PVLV01000161.1 GCF_002982015.1 Streptomyces solincola | reverse complement strand
CTCAGCGCCGACCTCGGCACCAGCGCCACCCCCGCGCCCGCCCCGGCCAGCGCCACCACCGCCCGGAAGTCGTCCGAGGAGTGCAGCACCCGCGGCTCGAAGCCCGCCAGCTCGCAGGCCAGGGCCACCATGTCGTGGCACGGGTTGCCCGGGTAGGGCGCGATCCAGTCGCAGTCGGCCAGCTCGGCGACCGACACCGAGGGGGCCGCCGACAGCGGGTGCCCGGCGTGCAGCACCGCGTCGAAGGGCTCCGCGTACAGCGGGACCCGGGTCAGCCGCGGGTCGCCCTCGCGCGGCGCGCCCCGGTACTCGACCGCGACGGCGACGTCCGCCTCCCCGTCCAGCACCATCGGCAGGGAGGCGTCGCCCTCGGCGTCCCGCACCCGCACCCGGATGCCCGGGTGGCTGCCGGCCAGCCGCCCGATCGCCGGGGCCAGCACCTCCGCGATGCCGGTGGCGAACGACGCCACCACCACCTCGCCGGCCCGGCCCTGCGCGTACGCCGCCAGCTCCGCCTCGGCCCGCTCCAACTGCGCCAGCACCTCGTGCGCGTGGCCGAGCAGGATCTCCCCTGCCGGGGTCAGGGTGACGCCCCGTCCGCTGCGGGTCAGCAGGGTGTGCCCGGTCTCCTGCTCCAGCGCGGCCAACTGCTGGGAGACGGCGGACGGGGTCAGATACAGCGCGGCGGCCGCGGCGGTCACCGTCCGGTGGTCCGCCACGGCCCGCAGGATGCGCAGGCGCCGGGGGTCGATCACACCGCCATTGTCGCTCGCCCGCGCGGCCGGCTCAGCCCGCCATCGCGGCCCGGGCGTCACGGAAGGCGGCCACCGCCCGCTCCACGTCCGCCTCGGAGTGCGCCGCCGAGAGCTGCACCCGGATGCGGGCCTGGCCCATCGGCACCACCGGATAGGAGAAGCCGATCACGTACACCCCGCGCTCCAGCAGCAGCTCGGCCATCCGCCCGGCCTCGGCCGCGTCGCCGATCATCACCGGGGCGATGGGGTGCTCGCCGGGCAGGATCTCGAAGCCCTCCTCGGTCATCCGGCTGCGGAACAGCTTGGTGTTGGCCGCCAGCCTCTCCCGCAGCTCGCCCGCGCTCTCCAGCAGGTCCAGCACCTTCAGCGAGGCCGCGGCGATCACCGGGGCGAGGGAGTTGGAGAAGAGGTACGGGCGCGAGCGCTGCCGCAGCAGGGCGACGATCTCGGCGCGGGCGGCGACATAGCCGCCGGAGGCGCCGCCGAGGGCCTTGCCGAGGGTGCCGGTGATGATGTCGACGCGGTCCATCACCCCGTGCAGCTCGGGGGTGCCGCGCCCGCCGGGGCCGGTGAAGCCGACCGCGTGCGAGTCGTCCACCATCACCATCGCGTCATAGCGGTCGGCCAGGTCGCAGATCTCCGGCAGCGGGGCGACATAGCCGTCCATCGAGAACACGCCGTCGGTGACGATCAGCCGGCGGCGGGCGTCCTGGGCGTCCTTGAGCTGCTGCTCCAGGTCGGCCATGTCCCGGTTGGCGTACCGGTGGCGGCGGGCCTTGGACAGCCGGATGCCGTCGATGATCGAGGCGTGGTTGAGGGCGTCGGAGATCACCGCGTCCTCCGGGCCGAGCAGCGTCTCGAAGACGCCGCCGTTGGCGTCGAAGCAGGAGGAGTACAGGATCGTGTCCTCCTGGCCGAGGAACGCCGACAGCCGGGCCTCCAGCTCCTTGTGCACGTCCTGGGTGCCGCAGATGAAGCGGACCGAGGCCATCCCGTAGCCGTAGCGGTCCAGCGCCTCCTTGGCGGCGGCCACCACCTCGGGGTGGTCGGCCAGCCCCAGGTAGTTGTTGGCGCAGAAGTTCAGCACCTGGCCGCCGCCGGCGTCCCGCGCGGCCACCTGGATCGCGGCGGACTGCGGGGTGGTGATGACCCGCTCGGGCTTGAACAGCCCGGCGTCGCGGATCTCGTCGAGGGTGGCGCGCAGCTCGTCGCGGACGGACGCGTACATCTGGGGACTCCTAGGGTGAGGGCGGAAGGGATGCCGGATCAGGCGGCCGAGGCCGCGGACCAGTCCAGGATGATCTTGCCGCTGCGGGCGGTGGCGGCCTCGTCGAAGGCGGCGTCGAAGTCCTGGTAGGAGTAGCTGCCGGTGATCACCGGGGTCAGGTCGAGCCCGCCCTCCAGCAGCACCGTCATCGCGTACCAGGTCTCGAACATCTCCCGGCCGTAGATGCCCTTCACGGTGATCATCGAGGTGACGATCCTCGACCAGTCGACGGCGAACTCCTCGGCGGGCAGCCCGAGCATCGCGATCCTGCCGCCGTGCGTCATGTTGTCCACCATGCCGCGCATCGCCTGGGCGTTGCCGGACATCTCCAGGCCGACGTCGAAGCCCTCCCGCAGCCCCAGGGTGCGCTGGGCGTCCTCGATGCTCTGCCGCGCCACGTTGACCGCCAGGGTCGCGCCGGCCTTGCGGGCCAGCTCCAGGCGGGGCTCGCTGACGTCGGTGACCACCACGTTGCGCGCGCCGGCGTGCCGGGCCACCGCCGCGGCCATCACGCCGATCGGGCCGGCGCCGGTGATCAGCACGTCCTCGCCGACCAGCGGGAAGGACAGCGCGGTGTGCACGGCGTTGCCGAACGGGTCGAAGATCGCCGCCACGTCCAGGTCGACCTTGGCGCGGTGCACCCACACGTTGGACGCGGGCAGCGCCACGTACTCGGCGAACGCCCCGTCCCGGCCCACCCCGAGCCCCACCGTGGCCCGGCACAGGTGGCGGCGGCCGGCCAGGCAGTTGCGGCACTTGCCGCACACCAGGTGGCCCTCGCCGCTGACCAGGTCGCCGACCGCGATGTCGGTGACGTCCGCGCCCACCCCGGCGACCTCGCCGACGAACTCGTGCCCGAGGACCAGCGGGGTCCGCACCGCGCCGCGCGCCCAGGTGTCCCAGGAGCGGATGTGCAGGTCGGTGCCGCAGATGCCGGTGCGCAGCACCCGGATCAGCACGTCGCCGGGCCCGGTCTCCGGCTCGGGGACGTCCATGAGCCACAGGCCCGGCTCGGCCTTGTGCTTGACGAGTGCCTTCACGGTGCGGCTCCTGGCTGCGCTGAGGGGGAGGGAGATCGCGGACGCGCTCCAATCTGCCCAGCCCGGCCGCCCGCGTCCATCGAGGTTTTCTTAAGCGGGCCGACAGGGCAGCTTCACGCGCCGCGCCCCTACCGTCGAGACATGACGAAGGAAGTCTGGTACGCCGCGTACGGCTCCAATCTCCACGTGGACCGTCTGGCCTACTACCTGCTCGGCGGGCGGCCCCCGGACGCCGGCCGCGACTACCCGGGCAGCCGGGAGCCCCGGATGCCCGGCCCGCCGGTGCCGCTGGAGCTGCCCGGCGCGGTCTACTTCGCCACCGAGTCCCCGGTGTGGACCGGCGGGCGCGCCTTCTACGACCCCGACGTGCCCGGCCGGGTGCTGTCCCGCGCCTACCGGCTGACCGCCGTGCAGTTCTCCGACCTGGCCGCCCAGGAGATGTACCGGGTCCCCGGCGGCGATCTGGACCTGGGGCCGGTGCTGCGCGACGGCCGGGCCGCCTGCGGAGCCGGCCGCTACGAGACGCTGGTGAGCCCCGGCGCCCTGGACGGCCTGCCGCTGATCACCTTCACCGCGCCGTGGCGGATGGACGAGGTGGAGCACACCGTCCCGGCGGCCGGCTACCTGCGCCATCTGGCCGCCGGGCTGCTGGCGGCCGGGGTCTGGGACCGGGAGACCGTCACCGGCTACCTCGCCGCCCGCCCCGGCGCGGCCGGCCACTGGACGGCCCCCCACATCGCCGCCCTGCTGGAGTGACGCGCGGGCGCGTCCATGACCTCCGGGGTCATCGACGCCCCGCGTCCCGGCCCGCCATCCTGACTCCGCCGGGACCCGGGGGCCGCACTGCGTCCGGGTCCCGGCGGCCCCCGCCGCGCCCGGCGCACCTCCTCAGCGCGAGCGCAGATAGGCGGCCGTCTCCGGGTCGGCGGGCAGCAGCGTCTCGATGGCCAGCTCGGCGACGGTGACGTCCATCGGGGTGTTGAAGGTCGCGATCGACGAGACGAACGTCAGCACCCGGCCGTCGTGCTCCAGCCGCATCGGCAGGGCGAGCGCGCGGTACGCGGCGGGGCAGCCCGCGCCGAGGCCCTCCTCGGCCCCCTCGGCGGCGTCCTCCGGACCCGCCGGGGCCGGGTAGGCCGCCACCTCCTCGTACAGCGCGCGCAGCGGCTGCGAGCGGGCGGGCGCCAGGTCCCGCTCCATCTGCGCCAGCAGGTGCGCCCGCCACTCGCGCAGGTTGCGGATGCGCGGCGCGAGGCCGTCGGGGTGCAGGGTCAGCCGCATGGCGTTCAGCGGCGGGGCGAGCAGATGCGCGGCCACGCCGTCCAGCAGCGCCGTGACGCCCCGGTTGGCGGCGACCACGTCGTAGCGGCCGTCCACCACCAGCGCCGGGTAGGGGTCGTAGCCGGACAGCAACTGCTCGATGCCCTGCCGCAGCGCCCCCATCGCCGGCGCGTCCAGCGGGGTCTCGGTGTAGCGCGGGGCGTAACCGGCCGCCACCAGCAGCGCGTTGCGGTCCCGCATCGGCACGTCCAGGTGCTCGGCGAGCCGCAGCACCATCTCCTCGCTGGGGCGGGAGCGGCCGGTCTCCACGTAGCTGATGTGCCGGGCGGAGGAGTCCGCGCGCAGGGCCAGCTCCAGTTGGCTGACCCGGCGCCGCTCCCGCCAGTTGCGCAGCAGGGGCCCTACGCCGTCGACCGGTGCCACCGTTGTCATGCAGCCGACCGTAACCCACCCGCCCGCCGGGGTGGCCGACCCGCACGTGTTGACCGGGGGGCGGCGTCGGCGGACCGTATGGTCACGGTCGTGCCCGACCACCCGTCAGCCCGTCAGCCCCGACCGGAGGGAGCAACCCCGGATGCCCACTGAGCCGCTGTCGCAGAAGGAGATCGAGGACCGGCTGCGCGAACTGCCCGGCTGGTCCCAGGAGGGCGACCGCATCGCCCGCACCTACCGGCTGCCCGGCCATGTCGCGGCCGCCGCGCTGGTCGTGCACGTCGCGGCCATCCAGCAGGAGCTCGACCACCACTCCGAGCTGACCCTCGGCTACGACACCGTCGGCCTGACCGTGAACACCCACGACGCCGGGGGCGCGATCACCGCCCGCGACTTCGACCTGGCGGCCCGCGTCGAGGCGGCCGCCCCGGCGCACGGGGCCGGCTGAGGCGGCGGCCCCGAGCCGGTTCGACCGGGACCGCTTTTGCCGTTCCGGCAACAACGTTCGCCAAAGCGGCCCGGCACCGCCACGCTGGGGCCATGACTTCCCACCACGCGGACCACGACCAGCGCACCCACGGCCACGGTGCCCACGACCACCACACCGACGTCGACTGGTCGGCGCTGCTGCCGCTGCTGGAGCAGAACGCCGAGCTTCAGGCGCCGCTCTACCGCGAGGCGGGCCAGTGGCTCACCGGCCTCCTCCCGGCCGGCGGCGTCCGCCGGGTCCTCGACGTCGGCAGCGGCCCCGGCGTCGTCTCCTGCCTGCTCGCCGAGACCTTCCGGTACGCCGAGGTGGTCGCCGTCGACGGGGCCGCCGAGCTGCTGGCCGCCGCCGAGCGGCGCGCCGCCGCCCAGAACGCCCGGGTCACCACCCTCCGCGCCGACCTGCCGGCGCAGCTCGCCACGCTCGGCGAGGCCGACCTGCTGTGGGCCGGCAACTCCCTGCACCACCTGGGCGACCAGGGCTCCGCGCTGGCCGGCTTCGCCGAGCGGCTGCGCCCGGGCGGCATCCTCGCCATCGTCGAGGGCGGCCTGCCCCAGCGCTTCCTGCCCCGCAACACCGGGATCGGCCGCCCTGGCCTGGAGCAGCGCCTGGAGGCACTGCACGCCGAGTGGTTCGCGCGGATGCGGGCCGATCTGCCGGGAGCCGAGGACGTCGTGGACGACTGGCGGGCGCTGCTCACCGAGGCCGGGCTGACCCCGAGCGGCAGCCGGACCTTCCTGCACGACGCGCCCGCCCCGGTCACCGACGCCGTACGGGCCTACGCCGTCGCCCAGTTCACCCGCTACCGGGACGGCTTCGGCGACGCGCTCGACGCGGGGGACCGCACCGCGCTGGACAGGCTGCTCGACCCGGCCGAGCCGCTGGGCCTGCACCGGCGCACCGACCTGTACTGGCTCACCGCGCACACCGTGCACACCGCCCGCAAGGGCTGACGGCCGACCCCTCGCCTACCGGACCGCCTACCGGACGGCGTACCGGATGGGCATGTCCGCGCCGATCGCGGTCATCCGCACCGGGACGGCGGACGGCGGAGGGCCGGCCCGTAGCGCGAGAGGGAGCAGGCGTGAGCGCGAAGAAGGACGAGGCGGCCGGGGCCGGACAGGACGCTGCGGCCGCCGCCGAGGTGGACGCCCACCTGGAGGTGCTGCTGCGGATGGCGGAGGTCGCCGAGGACGGCAGGCTGGCGATCACCCTCACCACGTCCGGCGGGGTGGTCGGCGGCTTTCTGGTGGGCTCCGAGGCCTGGGCCCGGCGCTGGGAGCAGGTGGTCGCCGAGACCGCCGGACCGGAGCACCGCTCCGAGGAGATGGCGCTGCTGCCGCGCACCGTCCAGGACGCGCTGGGCGGCGGGGAGGCCACCGACACCCAGGGACTGCACCGCTTCCTGCACCTGGTGGACGTGGTCTTCCTGTCCGTCCCGGGCAGCCCGAGCGCCCCGCTGTGGCGGGGCCGCACGGCCGACGTCTCCGGCTGGGCGCTCGGCGGGCCGAAGCCCGCCCGCTGAGGCGCGCCCGCCCGTGGGCGGGGCTCAGGGGGCGAGGGCCTCCAGGGCCGCGTCCACGGTGGGCCGGTACGAGAAGATCTGGTCCAGGCCCACGATGCGGAAGACCCGCAGCAGGTCGGCGCTCAGCCCGGCCAGCACCAGCGGGCTGCCCGCGGCCTGGGCCCGGTGGTACGCGGTGACCAGCACGGTGATCCCGGTGGAGTCGCAGTAGCCGAGGCCGGTGCAGTCCAGCACCGTGCCGGCGGGCGGATAGGGCGCGCCCTCCACCGCGGCGCGGAGCTGCCCGGCGGTGTGGTGGTCGAGCTCCCCGGACACGGTCAGCACCGTGGCGCCGGAGGGGTGGGACCGGGAGTCGACGGTCAGGGTGCGTTCGGTCACCGGTTCTCCTGTGCGGGTGGGGCCGTGCGGCTGGTCGGGAGCAGTGGGGCCTGGCGGGCCGGTACGGAGAGCGCGAGCAGGGCGGTGTCGTCGCTGACGCCGTCGCCGAGGCCGCCGAGCAGCGTGTCGACCGCCGCCAGCAGCGCGTCGGCGTCCCGGGGGACCAGCGGGCCGAGGTGGTCGGCCAGCCCCTCCTCGCCGAGCATGCCCCCGTCGGCGGTCCGGGCCTCGGTGAGGCCGTCGGTGTACAGCAGCAGGGCCTCGCCGGGGGCCAGTCGCAGGGCGGCCCGGACGAAGTGCGGCGCCGGCAGCAGCCCGATGAGCTGGCCGCCGGTGGTGCGCACGGGCCGCACCGCGCCGTCCGCGCGCAGCGCGAGGGCCGGCGGATGCCCGCCGGCGGCCAGCACGACGTCGAAGGACCCGTCGGCCGCGGGCCGCAGCACCCCGAAGACCGCGGTGCAGTAGCGCGGGTCGCCGTCCTGGTACTCGCCCTTGAGGACGGAGTCGAGGGTGGCCAGCGCCGCGCACGGGTCGGGGTCGTGGATGGCGGCGGCGCGCAGCGTGTAGCGGGCCAGCGAGGTGAGGGCGGCGGCGTCGGCGCCCTTGCCGCAGACGTCGCCCAGGAAGAACGCCCAGCGGCCGTCGTGCAGCGGGAACAGGTCGTAGAAGTCGCCGCCCACCTCGTCCAGCGAGGCGGTGTGGTAGGCGGCGGCCGCGTCCAGGCCGGACACGGCGGGCAGCACGGGCGGCAGCAGGGTGCGCTGGAGGGTGCGGGCCAGCCGTTCGGCGTCGGTGCGCATCCGCCGTTCCACGGCGAGCGCGTCGGCCGCGGCCCGGCGGCCCTCCAGTTCGTCCATCACCAGCGCGGCCAGCTCGCCGAGCGCGGCCAACTGGTCGGCGGACGCGGTGCGCGGCCGGCTGTCCAGCACGCCGACCGTGCCCAGGCGCCGCCCGTCGGGGGTGGTGATCGGCGCGGCGGCGTAGAAGCGGACCCGGGGGCCGCCGGTGACCAGCGGGTGCCCGGCGCAGCGCGGGTCGGTGAGGGCGTCCCCCACCACGTACGGCTCGGACTGCTCTATGGCCGACGAGCACAGTCCGGGCAGCCGCTCGACCTGGCGGACGCCGTCCAGGCCGTGCACGGCCTTGAACCAGACCCGGTCGGCGTCCACCACGGACACCGTCGCCATGGGGGCGTCGAAGAGCCGGGCCGCCAGCGAGGCGACCCGGTCGAAGGGGCCGTCCGGGGCGGTGTCCAGGATGCCGTAGCGGTGCACCGCTGCCAGCCGGCCGTGCTCGTCGGCGGGCGCACGCGGGGGCGCGTACGGCGTCCCGTGCATCGAGTCCTCCCTGCTGCGGTCCCGGGGGCCGGTCCCGGTCCGCCTGCCCGCGCGGGGCGGCGGAGATGCGTCGGTCGCGGCGCCTTCCCGGCCGAGGTCCGCGCCGAGGGGGTCCGACGCGTCGCGCGGGCGAGTCGGGAAGCCGGTGGACCGCCGGGAGCGTGCGTCAGGAAAGCGGGCCGGTCGGCACACGCGCCGACGGCGGTGCGGTGATCGTACCGGACCGCCGCCGGCGCGACCGCCGGCCGCCCGGCCGGATGACCAGCGGTCCTCCGGGACCCGGGCTCAGGAGTCGAGGTCGAAGGAGGCCGGGTCCGGGCCCAGCCGCTTGCCCTCGTCCAGGGCGGCGAGGCCCTTGAGGTCGTCGTCGTCCAGCTCGAACCCGAAGACGTCGATGTTCTCGCGGATACGGGTGGGGGTGACGGACTTGGGGATCACCACGTTCCCGGTCTGCACGTGCCAGCGCAGCACCACCTGGGCGGGGGTGACGTCGTGCTTCTGGGCGATGGCCCGCACCGCCGGCACGTCCAGCAGCCCCTTGCCCTGGCCCAGCGGGGACCAGGCCTCGGTGGCGATGCCGTGCCGGGCGTGGAAGGCGCGCGACTCGGCCTGCTGGAGCTGCGGGTGCAGCTCGATCTGGTTGACGGCCGGGACCACGGAGGTCTCGTCGATCAGCCGCTCCAGGTGCTCGGGCAGGAAGTTGGACACGCCGATGGCCTTGGCGCGGCCCTCGGAGAGGACCTTCTCGAACGCCTTGTAGGTGTCGACGTAGGCGTCCTTGGCCGGCAGCGGCCAGTGGATGAGGTACAGGTCGACGTAGTCCAGGCCGAGCTTGTCCAGCGAGGCGTCGAACGCGCGCAGGGTGTTGTCGTACCCCTGGTCGCTGTTCCACAGCTTGGTGGTGACGAACAGCTCCTCGCGGGGCAGCCCGGAGGCCCGGAGCGCCTGCCCGGTGCCCTTCTCGTTCTCGTAGGCGGCGGCGGTGTCGATGCTGCGGTAGCCGGCCTCCAGGGCCGTGCCCACCGCCTTCGTCGCCTCGTCGTCGGCGACCTGCCACACGCCGAAGCCGAGCTGCGGCATGCTGACGCCGTTGTTGAGCGTGATGGAGGGGACCTTGCTCACGAGCGGTCGTTCCTAACGTCGTGGTGTGGGCGATACGTCGGTGCCGCGGGTACGGGGTCGCCGCACCGTGCGGTGCACCGGCTATGCCCCTATCCCGTCACACCGGTCGTACTCCGGTCGTTCTGCGGTGGTTCTGTCGTCCTGTCGGTCCGCGGGTCGGTCCGCGGTCGCACTCCGGGATGCAACGTCCACATCCTGGATCATGTTCCCGGTCCGCGCGCGCCGAGCGGGTCCCCGGGGGCGGGCGCCGCCGACGCCTCACCGGTACAGGGCGTCGACCTCCGCCGCGTACTGCGCCTCGATGGCCTTGCGCTTCAGCTTCAGCGTCGGCGTCAGCAGGCCCCGGTCCTCGGTGAAGGGCTGGGCCAGGATGCGGAAGGTGCGGATCGACTCGGCCTGCGACACCTGGGTGTTGGCGGTGACCACCGCCCGCCGTATCTCTGCCTCCAGGGCGGGGTCGCGGACCAGCTCGGCGGCGGGCAGCGGCGGCCGGTGCTGCATGGCCAGCCAGTGCTCCACCGCCTCCAGGTCCAGGGTGACCAGGGCCGCGACGTAGGGGCGGTCGTTGCCGACCACCATGCACTGGGCGACCAGCGGGTGGGAGCGCACCCGCTCCTCCAGACCCACGGGGGCCACGCTCTTGCCGCCGGAGGTCACCAGGATCTCCTTCTTCCGCCCGGTGATGGTCAGATACCCCTCCTCGTCCAGCGTGCCCAGGTCGCCGGTGGCCAGCCAGCCGTCGCGCAGCACCGCCGAGCTGCCCGCCGGGTCGTCCAGGTAGCCGGCGAACACGTGCGGGCCGCGCAGCCACACCTCGCCGTCCTCGGCGATCCGCACCGAGGTGCCGGGGATGGGCGGGCCGACCGTGCCGTACTTGGTGCGCTCGGGCGGGTTGGCGGTGGCCGCGGCCGCCGACTCGGTCAGCCCGTACCCCTCGTACACCGCCACGCCCGCGCCGGCGAAGAACAGCGCCAGCCGCCGGTCCATCGCCGAGCCGCCCGACATGGCGTGCCGCACCCGCCCGCCCAGGGCCTCGCGGACCCGCCCGTACACCGCCTTCTCGAAGAAGCCGTGGCGCACCCGCAGTGCCGCGGACGGCCCCGGGCCCTGGCCGAGCGCCTTCGCCTCCAGCGCCTCGGCGTACCGCACCGCCACCTCGACGGCCTTGTCGAAGATCTGCTCCCGGCCCTCCGCCTCGGCCCTGCGCCGGGCCGCGTGGAAGACCTTCTCGAAGACGTACGGCACCGCGAGCACGAAGGTGGGGCGGAAGGCGGCGAGGTCGGGGATGAGCGCGTCCGCCGAGAGGGCCGGCTGGTGGCCGAGTCTGACCCCGCGGCGGATCGCCGCGACCTCCACCATCCGCCCGAAGACGTGCGCCAGCGGAAGGAACAGCAGCGTGGACGCCTCCACCCCGGGCGTGCGCGGGCGGAAGACCTCGGCCCAGCGGTCCACCAGGGTGTCGGCCTCGAACATGAACTGCGCGTGGGTCAGCGCACAGCCCTTGGGCCGGCCGGTGGTGCCGGAGGTGTAGATGACGGTCGCCACCGAGTCGGGGGTGACGGCCCGCCGGTGCCGGTGCACCACCTCGTCGTCGATCCGCTCGCCGGCCGCCGTCAGCTCGGCCAGCGCCCCGGCGTCGAGCTGCCACAGCCGGGTGAGCGCCGGCAGCTTGTCGATCACCGAGCCCACCGTCATGGCGTGGTCCTCGTGTTCGACCACGCAGGCGCTCACCTCGGCGTTGCGCAGCATCCAGTGGACCTGCTCGGCCGAGGAGGTGGGGTAGACCGGGACGGACTGGGCGCCCACCGTCCACAGCGCGAAGTCCAGCAGGGTCCACTCGTAGCGGGTCCGGGACATCAGCGCGACCCGGTCGCCGAACCGCACGCCCTGGGCCAGCAGCCCCTTGGCCACCGCGAGCACCTCGTCCCGGAAGGCGGCGGCGGTCACGTCCGTCCACCGCCCCGCCTGATCCTTGCGGCCGAGCGCCACCCGGTGCGGGTCGCCGTCGGCGTGCTCGAACACGGCGTCGGCCAGCCCGCCGACCAGGGGCGCCGCGAGCTGCGGCGGGACACTGAACTCGCGCAACGGCCTGCTCCTCGGGACGCACCTCGCACCTTCGCGGCGGGGGGTGACCGTACCCCACCCCGGGCCGCTCGCGGGAGACCTTTGGCCTAGTCCTTTGCGCGGCCATCACCACAGGTCAGAGCCGCCGCGCAGGCCAGGTGGTCCAGGACGTCCGAGCGTACTGACTCCTGAGTAAGAAAGCGCGCGGCAATCTCCACCGAATCTGTGCGGCCCGCTCACCAGCGCTGCGAGAACCGGGACGGCGCGGCCCCGGCCGGCCTGCGCCGCGGGCGGCGGTCCGGAGTGATCATCCGGACCGCTACGGTGTCCGCATGCCGATACCCGACGCGCCCGCCCCCGCCCCCGCGCCCGCCGGCGACCTCCTGCCGCCGCCGGGCGGTGCGCGGTGACCCGCTCCTGGGTCCGCCCGGGCGCGGCCCGGCCGTGCACCCTCGTGGTGTGCCGGGGCTGCTGCTGCGGGGACGCCCGCAAGCACCCCGGCACCGACCACGCGGGCCAGTTGCGCAGGCTGCGGCAGGCCGCGGCGGTCTCCGGCGGGCGTCTGGCGGTGCGCACCAGCGACTGCCTCGGCCCCTGCGGCCAGGCCAACATCGTGGTCGTCCAGCCGTCGGGGGAGGCCCGCCGCAAGGGCGCCCGAGCCGCCTGGATCGGCTTCACCCTGGACGACGACTGCCTGGACGAGATCCTCGCCTGGGTCGCGGCGGGCGGCCCCGGCGTCGCCGAGCCGCCCGCCGCCCTCGCCCTCCAACTGGTCGACCCGCCCCGGAACTGACCCCGGTCGGCACGGCTTCGCCACCGAGGTGCGCGCGGAGGCCGCGACCAGCGCGTCCTCCAGGCCGCCGGGCCGCGCCCGGCGGACCACCGTCACCGTCCGCCCGTCCCGGCCCACCGAGAACAGGTCGGCGGCGTCGCCGCCCCACGACCAGCGGGCGCCCGGCCCGTAGCCGTGCGCCCCCTCCTGGCCTCGACGCGCTACTCGCCCGCCCCGGAGAAGCCCATGGGGCTAGCCGCCCTCCGGGTGGACCACCAACCGGTGCCGGCCCTCCTCGAACACGGCCGCCAGGGCCCGCGCCTCGGGGCGGTCGCCGGCGAACAGCCCGCGCCGGTCGGCGTGCACGACCAGGGTGTGCCCGTCGACGACCGCCGACACCCCGCCGCCGTTCAGGGCGTCCGCCCAGGCGTCGAGGTTCCGGCCGAACCACCCCGGCAGGGCGCACGGCGCCGCCACCGCGTCCCAGAAGTCCTCCAGCGTCCCCACCGCCGCGCCCCGCAGGTCCACGGTCAACTCGCCGTCCCGTTCGCTGTGCGTCATCCCCGCAGGGTAGTGACCCCGGCGCCGTCCAGGTCGAGCCGGTGCTCGCCCGCGTACACGTTCATATTGCGTCCGCGCAGGAAGCCGACCAGCGTCAGCCCCGTCTCGGCGGCCAGCTCCACGGCGAGCGACGAGGGGGCCGAGACCGCCGCCAGGAGCGGCACGCCCGCCATCACCGCCTTCTGGGCCAGCTCGAACGAGGCCCGTCCGGAGACCAGCAGGATCGTTTCGTCGAGCGGCAGCCGGCCCTCCCGCAGGGCCCGGCCCACCACCTTGTCCACCGCGTTGTGCCGGCCCACGTCCTCCCGTACGTCCAGCAGCTCGCCGGCCGCGGAGAACAGCGCCGCCGCGTGCAGCCCGCCGGTGCTCTCGAACACCCGCTGCGCCGCCCGCAGCTTCTCCGGCAGGGCGGCCAGCAGCCCCGGGGTGACGCCGACGGGGCCCGCGCCCAGGGCGAACCGGGTCGAGGTGCGCACCGCGTCCAGGCTGGCCTTGCCGCACAGCCCGCAGGAGGAGGACGTGTACACGTTGCGCTCCAGGCCGGTCTCCGGCACCGGTACGCCGGGGGCGAGCCGCACGTCCACCACGTTGTAGGTGTTGCCGCCGTCGTCCCTGGCGCCCGCGCAGTAGACGACCGAGCGCACGTCGTCGGCGGACGCCACCACGCCCTCGCTCACCAGGAAACCGGTGGCCAGCGCGAAGTCGTCGCCCGGGGTGCGCATGGTGACGGCGAGCGGGCGGCCGTTCAGCCGGATCTCCAGCGGCTCCTCGGCGGCCAGGGTGTCCGGGCGCGCCGAGACGGCCCCGTCCCGGACGCGGACGACGCGGCGGCGCTCGGTTGCCCGTCCCATGTTCGATCAACCGTTCCTTCGGTGCGGCGAGGGTGACCCGGCCATTGTCGCCCCACGGCGGGGCCGGGCGTCACCGGCCGGTGACAGCTTCACCGGTCGGGCCAGGCCGGGGCGGGCGATGTTGCGGACTCTCCAAGAGGAGGGCGTGAATCCTGTCGCATCACCTCACCGGTTACTCACCGGTCGCTGACGAGACTGGGGGGTCCGTACGCCCGGCAGGCCGCCGAGCAGGCCGTACGGGCGCACCATCCGCACGTGGTTCCACGTACCGCACCCAAGGGGGTCCCGGGCATGACGGGCACTCGTATCGCCGCTCTCGGGCACTACCAGCCCGCCCGGGTGCTCACCAACGCCGAGCTGGCGGAGATCGTCGACACCAGCGACGAGTGGATCACCAGCCGGGTCGGCATCCGCACCCGGCACGTCGCCGGGCCGGCCGAGACGGTGGACGAGATGGCCGCGCACGCCGCCGCCAAGGCGCTGGCCGCGGCCGGCCTCGCGCCCTCCGAGGTGGACCTGGTCGTGGTGGCCACCTCCACCGCGATCGACCGCTCGCCCAACACCGCGGCGCGGGTGGCCGCCCGGCTCGCCATGACCTCGCCGGCCACCCTGGACCTCAACGTGGTCTGCGCCGGCTTCACCCACGCGCTGGCCACCGCCGACCACGCGGTCCGCGCCGGCTCGGCCACCCGCGCCCTGGTCGTCGGCGCCGACAAGATGACCGGCATCACCGACTGGACCGACCGCACCACCTGCGTGCTGGTCGGCGACGGGGCCGGCGCGGCGGTGGTCGAGGCCGCCCCGGACGGGGCCGACGGCATCGGCCCGGTGCTCTGGGGCTCGGTCCCCGAGATGGGCCACGCGGTCCGCATCGAGGGCACCCCGCCGGTCTTCGCCCAGGAGGGCCAGGCCGTCTACCGCTGGGCCACCACCCAGCTCCCGCCGATCGCCCGCCGGGTGTGCGAGCGGTCCGGCATCGCCCCCGAGGACTTGGCCGCGGTGGTGCTCCACCAGGCCAACCTGCGGATCATCGAACCGGTCGCGCGCAAGATCGGCGCGGTCAACGCGGTGATCGCCCGGGACGTCACCGAGTCCGGCAACACCTCCGCCGCCTCCATCCCGATGGCCCTCAGCAAGCTCGTCGAACGCGGCGAGGTCCCCTCCGGCGCCCCCGCCCTCCTCTTCGGCTTCGGCGGCAACCTCTCCTACGCCGGCCAGGTCGTCCGGGTGCCCTGACGGGTGCGGGACGCCGCGGTAGGGCCTGCTCACCGTACGGGGCACGGCGCACGGCTCACGAGCCCCGCCGGGCCCGGCAGTTCGCGTTCTCGCCGCCTCCTGGGCCGGGCTTTGTCCTGAGCGTGGAGAAAGTTGGCGGGGATTCCCGCGCAACTTCTTCCCCCTGCGGCAAAGCGCTGCTACGTTCCCCTCTCGACAGCAGGACACCACGGCCGGACGAGACGACGGCGGGGAGGGGCGCGTGAGACGCATGACGGCACGACCTGCCAACGCGCACCAGGCGCGGCTGCTGAAGCTGCTGCGCGACGGCGGCCCCAACTCCCGTGCCCAGCTCGGCGACCAGGTCGACCTGTCCCGCTCCAAGCTGGCGGTCGAGGTCGACCGGCTGCTGGAGACCGGCCTGGTGGTCGCGGACGGGCTCGCCGCCTCGCGCGGCGGGCGCCGCTCGCACAACATCCGGCTCGCCCCCGAACTGCGCTTCCTGGGCGTGGACATCGGCGCGACCTCGATCGACGTGGCCGTCACCAACGCCGAGTTGGAGGTGCTGGGCCACCTCAACCAGCCGATGGACGTCCGCGAGGGCCCGGTCGCCGTGTTCGAGCAGGTGCTCGCCATGGCCGCCAAGCTCAGGGCGTCCGGCCTGGCCGAGGGGTTCGACGGCGCGGGTATCGGCGTACCGGGCCCCGTGCGCTTCCCCGAGGGCGTCCCGGTCGCCCCGCCGATCATGCCGGGCTGGGACGGCTTCCCGGTCCGCGAGGCGCTCAGCCAGGAGCTGGGCTGCCCCGTCATGGTCGACAACGACGTGAACCTGATGGCGATGGGGGAGCAGCACGCCGGCGTCGCACGCTCGGTGGGCGACTTCCTCTGCGTCAAGATCGGCACCGGCATCGGCTGCGGCATCGTGGTCGGCGGCGACGTCCACCGGGGCGTCACCGGCAGCGCCGGCGACATCGGCCACATCCAGGTCGTCCCGGACGGCCGCCCCTGCGCCTGCGGCAACCGGGGCTGCCTGGAAGCCCACTTCAGCGGCGCCGCACTGGCCCGGGACGCCGAGGACGCCGCCCGCGGCGGACTCTCGGCCGAACTGGCCGGACGCCTGGAGGCGGCCGGCCGGCTCACCGCCGCCGACGTCGCCGCGGCCGCCGCCGCCGGGGACGCCACCTCGCTGGACCTGATCCGCGAGGGCGGCAACCACGTCGGCCAAGTCATCGCGGCCCTCGTCAGCTTCTTCAACCCGGGCCTGGTCGTGATCGGCGGCGGGGTGACCGGCCTCGGCCACACCCTGCTGGCCAGCGTCCGCACCCAGGTCTACCGCACCTCACTGCCGCTGGCGACGGGCAACCTGCCCATTGTGCTGGGGGAGTTGGGGCAGGTCGCCGGAGTCACCGGCGCGGCCCGGCTCATCAGCGACCACCTGTTCTCCCCGGCCTGACCCGGGCCGGGCCGGCCCCGCGCACCCCACCGGGCCGACCGCACCACAGGCACCTCGCACCAAGGGCACCTCGCACCACAGGCACCTGGCACCTGGCACCTCGGGCACCTCGCACCACAGGCACCTGGCACCTGGCACCTCGGGCACCTCGCACCACAGGCACCTGGCACCTGGCACCTCGGGCACCTCGCACCACAGGCACCACCCGTACTACTCGCCTTGCGTGGCAGCACCCGCCCCACCCGGCACCACCAGCGCACGCGCGTACGTCCCACCCGTCCCGTACGACCCACCCGTACGACCACGTCCGCCCGCCCGGCAAGCCGCCGCGCTCGCCCGCACCCGCCTCCGTACCCGTACCGCACCGCGTACCGCGTCCTCCGCGTGCCCGGTCGCACCCGCGCGCCCGCTCCGGGCGTCGTCCTGCCCGCCCCCCGGCCTTCCGCCCGCCCCGCCCGCCCGCTCGTCCGCTCGTCCGGGACCGGGGGCCGGCGGGACACCCCGTTCGCCGAGGGGACCACCATGTCTGCACCGGCCGCACCCGACCGTCCGGCCCCACCGCGACCACCCCTGCTCACCATGTCCGGCATCACCAAGTCGTTCCCCGGCGTGCGCGCCCTCGACGGCGTCGACCTCGATGTGCTGGCCGGCGAGGTGCACTGCCTGCTCGGCCAGAACGGCGCCGGCAAGTCCACCCTGATCAAGGTGCTGGCCGGCGCCCACCAGCCGGACGGCGGCGCCATCACCTGGCGCGGCGACCAGGTGCGGCTGAAGTCCCCGATGGCCGCCATGCGCCTGGGCATCGCCACCATCTACCAGGAACTCGACCTGGTGCGGGGGCTGTCCGTCGCCGAGAACGTCTTCCTGGGGCACGAGCCGACGGCCGCGGGTTTCGTGGTGCGCGGGCGGACCGCCCGTACCGCCACCGCCGCGCTGCTGCGCCGGCTCGGCCACCCGGAGATCGACCCGGGCCGGCCGGTCGGCGAACTGTCCGCCGCCCAGGCGCAGATCGTCTCCATGGCGCGGGCGCTCTCGCACGACGTACGGCTGATCGTGATGGACGAGCCGTCCGCCGCGCTCGACCCGGACGAGACCGACAACCTCTTCCGCATCGTCGCCGACCTCACCGCCGACGGGGTCGCCGTCGTCTACATCTCGCACCGGCTGGAGGAGATCCGCCGCATCGGCGACCGGGTCACCGTCCTCAAGGACGGGCGCGCGGTGGCCGGCGGACTGCCCGCGAAGTCCACCCCCACCCGGGACGTCGTCGCCCTGATGACCGGCCGCGACGTCGCGTACGTCTTCCCGCCCAGGCCGCCGCTGCCTCCCAGGGGGCAGCCGGCTCTGACGGTGCAGGGGCTCACCCGCCGGGGCGAGTTCGAGCCGCTGGACCTGGAGGTGCGGGCGGGCGAGATCGTCGGGCTCGCCGGACTGGTCGGCTCCGGCCGCTCGGAGATCCTGGAGACCGTCTACGGCGCGCGGAAGGCCGACGCCGGCACGGTGCGGGTCGCCGGGCGGGCCCTGCGGCCGGGCAGTGTACGGGCCGCCGTCCGCGCCGGGCTCGGCCTCGCGCCCGAGGAACGCAAGGCCCAGGGCCTGCTGATGCTGGAGTCGGTCACCTCCAACGTCTCCGTCTCCGCCCTCTCCCGCTACGCCCGCGCCGGCTGGATCGACCGCTCCGCCGAACGCGCCGCGGCCCGCGCCGCCACCCGCGAGCTGTCGCTGCGCCCGGACAACCCCGACGCCCGCATCCGCACCCTGTCCGGCGGCAACCAGCAGAAGGCCGTGCTGGCCCGCTGGCTGCTGCGCGGCTGCCGGGTGCTGCTGCTGGACGAGCCGACCCGCGGCGTGGACGTCGGCGCCCGCGCCGAGCTGTACGCCGTGATCCGCCGGCTCGCCGACGACGGCCTGGCGGTGCTGCTCGTCTCCAGCGAGGTCCCCGAGGTGCTGGGCCTCGCCGACCGGGTGCTGGTGCTCCGCGAGGGCCGCGTGGTGCACACCGCGCCCGCCCGGGAGCTGGACGAGCACCGCGTCCTCGATCTCGTGATGGAGGGGAGCCCCGCGACGAAGGGGAGCCCCGTGTGGGAAGGGAGCCCGACGCCATGACGCAGCCCGCCTCGCCGGCCGGCGCCGCAGACGCCCCGGTGCCCGGCGGCCCGCCGCCCCCGGCCCCGGCCGGTCGCAAGGAGGCGCCGGCGACCACCCGCCGGCCGCTGGGACTGCGGGCCGACGTCCGCAACCTCTCACTGCTCGCGGTGCTCGCCGTGCTGGTCGCGGTCGGCGGCTTCACCCGCCCCGAGCAGTTCCTGGACACCGCCAACCTCCAACTGGTCCTCACCCAGGCGTCCGTCATCGGCGTCGTCACCGTCGGCATGACCTTCGTCATCACCAGCGGCGGCATCGACCTGTCGGTCGGCGCGATCGTGGCGCTGGCCTCGGTGTGGGCGACCACTCTCGCCACCCAGGAGTACGGCTTCGCCGGCATCCTCTTCACCGCGGTGGTCGTCGGCCTGGGCTGCGGGCTGGTCAACGGGCTGCTCATCGCGTACGGCGGGATGGTGCCCTTCATCGCCACCCTCGCCATGCTCGCCTCGGCCCGCGGCCTGGCCCTTCAGATCACCGAGGGCCGCACCCAGATCGTCACCGTCGACGCGGTGCTCGACCTCGGCGTGCCGGACGCCTACGTCCTCGGCATCCCGCCGCTGGTGCTGGTCTTCGCCGCGGTGACGGCCGTCGGCTGGCTGCTGCTCAACCGCACCGTCTTCGGCCGCCGCACGGTCGCCGTCGGCGGCAACCCGGAGGCGGCCCGGCTCGCCGGCATCGACGTCCGCCGCCAGCGGCTCTACCTCTACCTGCTGTCCGGGCTGTGCTGCGGCATCGCCGCCTTCCTGCTGATCGTGCTGGCCGGCTCCGGCCAGAACACCAACGGCAACCTCTACGAACTGGACGCCATCGCCGCCGCGATCATCGGCGGCACCTTGCTCAGCGGCGGCCGCGGCACCATCACCGGCTCCGTGCTCGGCGTCCTGGTCTTCACCACGATCACCAACATCTTCGCCCTCAACAACCTCCAGAGCGACGTCCAGCAGATCGCCAAGGGCGCGATCATCGTCGCCGCCGTCCTGGTCCAGCACCGCACCGCCCGCGGCGCCACCGAACACTGACACGCCCCCGACCGGAAGGGTCCACCCGCCATGTCAGACGTCACGCCAGAGGCCGGCGGCCGCACCAGCCGCAGAGGAATGCTCTTCGGGGCCGCCGCCGTCTCCGCCGGCGCCCTGCTGACCGCCTGCACCAGCAACGAGCCGAAGAACAGCGCCGGTTCCGCCCCGGCCGCGAGCGGCGCGCAGGCCGCCGACGACAAGCCCGGCACCCCGGTCACCATCGGCTTCGCCGGCCCGCAGGCCGACCACGGCTGGCTCAACGCCATCAACGAGAACGCCAAGGAGCGCGCCTCCCGCTACTCCGAGGTCACCCTGGAGATCACCGAGGGCTCCAACGACACCGCCGCCCAGATCGGCCAGATCCAGACCCTCATCAACAAGAAGGTCGACGTGCTGGTGGTGCTGCCGGCCGACGGCAAGGCGCTCACGCAGGTCGGGCTCCAGGCCATGAAGGCCGGCATCCCCGTGGTCAACCTCGACCGGGTCTTCGCCTCCCCGCAGGCGTACCGCTGCTGGATCGGCGGCGACAACTACGGCATGGGCCTCAACGCCGGCCGCTACATCGGCGAGCAGCTCAAGGACAAGCCGGACGCCAAGGTCGTCGAGCTGGCCGGGCTGGACAACCTGGAGCTGACCAAGCAGCGCAGCCAGGGCTTCGACGACGCCCTGAAGAACTACCCCAACATCACCAAGGTGGCCCGCCAGGCGGCCGAGTTCACTGTGGAGTCCGGCCAGGCCAAGATGGCCCAGCTCCTCCAGGCGCAGAAGCAGTTCGACGCGCTGTGGAACCACGACGACGACCAGGGCGTGGGCGCGCTGCGCGCCATCGAGCAGGCCGGCCGCGACGACTTCCTGATGGTCGGCGGCGCGGGCGCCCGCTCAGCGATGGACGCCATCAAGTCCGGCCGCGGCGTGCTGAAGGCGACCGTGCTCTACCCGCCGACCATGGCCGCCTCCGCCATCGACCTGGCCCGGGCGCTCGGCCAGAAGAAGGGCGTCGGGGGGCTCGCCGAGATGGAGATCCCGTCCTCGATCACCCTCTACTCGGCCGTCGTCACCAAGGACAACGTCGACGACTACCTGCCGACCGGCTTCAACTAGGCCCGCAGCCGCCGGGCCGGGCCCCGGTCGGCGCGACCCGGCCCAGCGGACGACCACGGGGGCCCGGCCCCGGCGCGGCGGACGCCCACCAGGCCCCGGCCCCGGCGCGGCGGACGGCCACCAGGGCCCGGATCCGACGTGACGGACGGCCGACCAGGGCCCCGGGGCCGACGCGACGGACAACCACGAGGAGGAACCCTATGGCCGCCAAGGAACCACCGGCACGGCCCGGCGAGAGGCCGGTACTGGGCATCGGCATGGTCGGCTACGCCTTCATGGGCGCCGCCCACTCCCAGGGCTGGCGCACCGTGGGCCGCGCCTTCGACCTGCCGCTGCGCCCGGGACTCGCCGCCGTCTGCGGCCGGGACCCGGCCGCCGTGCGGGCCGCCGCCGACCGGCACGGCTGGGCCGCCGCCGAGACCGACTGGCGGGCGCTGATCGCCCGGGACGACGTGCACCTGGTGGACGTCTGCACCCCCGGTGACAGCCACGCGGAGATCGCCGTCGCCGCCCTGGAGGCCGGCAAGCACGTGCTGTGCGAGAAGCCGCTGGCCAACTCGGTGGCCGAGGCCGAGGCGATGACCGCCGCCGCCGAACGGGCCCGCGCCCGCGGCCAGGTGGCCATGGTCGGCTTCAACTACCGGCGGGTGCCGGCCATGGCGTACGCCCGGAAGCTGGTCGCCGAGGGGCGGCTCGGCACTCTGCGGCACGTACGGGTGAGCTACCTCCAGGACTGGCTGGTGGACCCCGACTTCCCGCTGACCTGGCGGCTCCAGCGGGAGCACGCCGGCTCCGGCGCGCTCGGCGACCTCGGCGCGCACATCGTGGACCTCGCCCAGTACGTGGCGGGGGAGCTGCTGACCGGGGTCTCCGCGCTGACGGAGACCTTCGTCCGGGAGCGGCCCCGGCCGGCCGGGGCGGGCGCCGGGCTCTCGGCGTCGGCGGGCGCCGGGCTCTCGGCGTCGGGGGGCGCCGGGAGAGGGCCGGTCACCGTGGACGACGCCGCGCTCTTCACCGGGCGGTTCGCCTCCGGGGCGCTCGCATCCTTCGAGGCCACCCGGATGGCCGCGGGGCGCAAGAACGCGCTGCGGCTGGAGCTGAACGGCGCACACGGCTCGCTCGCCTTCGACCTGGAACGGCTCAACGAGCTGTCCTTCCACGACCACACCCTGCCCGCCGCCTCGGCCGGCTTCCGGCGGGTCCTGGTCACCGAGCCGGACCACCCCTATCTGGAGGGCTGGTGGCCTCCGGGCCACGCGCTCGGCTACGAGCACACCTTCGCCCACCAGGCCCGGGACCTGGTGCTGGCGGTCGCCGCCGGCACCGAGCCGTCCCCGTCGTTCGCCGACGGGCTCCAGGTGCAGCGGGTGCTGGCCGCCGTCGAGCGCAGCGCCGCCGACCGGGCCGCCTACACCCCGGTCGACCCGGAGCCCGCGTCGGGCGGCGCCGGGGGAGCGGGCGGGGGAGCGGCCGGGGAGCCGGTGGCCCCCGGTCCCTCCGTGCCGCTCGCCGCCGCCGGGCCGCCCGCCCCGCCCGCCGTCACCGCCTAGGAGGTCTGCCGGTGCCACGTCCCTTCACCCTCTTCACCGGCCAGTGGGCCGA
>NZ_PVLV01000160.1 GCF_002982015.1 Streptomyces solincola | reverse complement strand
AGATGTGTATAAGAGACAGGGCTCATCGGACGGCTCCGGAGGTCGGGGCGGCAGGGGCGGCGGCGGTCGCGGCGGTCGGGGTCATCGGACGGCTCCGGAGGTCGGGGCCGCATCGGCGGCGGCGGGCGCGGTCCCGCCCAACCCGGCGGACCCGGCCTGCGACCCCCGGGCGATCCGCGTGGCGAGCGCGTGCTTGCAGGGACCGCGCCGGCCCCGGTACTCGGCCCACCACGGGCAGGTGCAGCTCAGCACCCCTCCCGGGGACGTGCGGACCTGGTAGCGCAGCTCCCCGGACCGCACGTGCGCGACGCCGCCGGCGCCCAGGGCCACCGCGTCCCGCGCGACCAGGGCGCGGGCGGCCACCAGCCGCGGGTTGTGCCGCTCGGCGCGCCCGGCCTCGTACGGCAGCTCCCGGTGGAAGTAGGCGGCGTCGGCGATGTCGTAGCCGACCCGGCCGGCCGTGCCGAGGCGGACCAGCGCGGCGCGCACCCGGGCTGTGCTCAGCCCGGACTGCTCGGCCAGCTCGGCCGGGTCGATCCGCGGCTCCCAGGCCAGCAGCACCGAGACCAGCTCCGCGTCCGCGGCCGCCTCGTCGGTGGCGAGAGCCTCCAGCACCCCGCCCTCCCCGGAGAAGCCGCGCGCGGCGTCCGGCGACAGGGTCAGGGTGAGCCGCATCCCGGGCAGCGCCACCTCCCAGGCGCTGGCTGCCGCCGCCCCGTCGACCGCTCCGGGAGGCCCGTACACCCGCAGCGCGGTGGCGTGCCGCAGCACCCGCTGGAGCGCGGCCAGCCGCTCGGGGCCGGGCAGGCAGACGGCGCCGGCGGCCGGCCGGGTGGTGGGCCGCAGGGGGCGCCCGGCCGGGACGACCCACATCGGCCCGCGGCCCGCGCCCGGCCCGGAGGAGCGGGGCAGGGCGCGCAGGAAGCGCACCGCCTCGGCGGCGCTCAGCTCGGCGCGCTGCTCGAAGCCGGCCGAGACCACCTGGGACTCGGCGAAGCCGCGCAGCCAGCGGTCCGGCAGCGGCACCTTCTTCTCCACCACCGGTCCGTCCAGGGCGGTCACCGCCAGCTCGTCCGGGCCGACCCGCAGGTGCATCGGCTCGTCCCCGGCGAGCCGGGACAGGGCGTCCCGCAGCGGGTTGTTGACGTCCACGTTGGTCGTGCCGTGACCGGTGTCGGCGCCGTCCAGCCCCTCGCGCAGCACGTCGAGCCGGGCGTACACCCCGCAGCAGCCGGAGAACGACTCGAACCGCAGCCGGTCGCCGTTCCCGGTGACCACCGGATCCAGCGAGGACCGCAGGGTGCGCTGGTGGTAGCGGGCCGAGGCCACGTCGGCGACGGCCAGCAGCCCTCGGGCGGCCGCCTGCGGCGAGGTCAGGAAGCCGGCGAAGAAGCCGGGGTGGGCCTCCGCGCCCAGCGGTGTCGTCCCGCCCGCGGTCTCCAGACCGAGCGCGGTGCGGCCGTCCCCGGCGACCAGGGCGGACGGGCGTGCGTAGGCGAATGCCTGTACGGATCGGCTCATGGTCGAAACGCTAGGGCCCCCCACTGACAACGCCTCCGACCAGCGCGAGGGGCGGTGACCGGGCCCACCGGTCACCGCCCCTGAGACACTGTCAGCCCCGCCGCCGTCAGTCGAGCTGCCGTCAGTCAGGCCACCGCCAGCCGAGCCGCCGTCAGGCGAAGAGCCGGCGGCCGTGCCTCACGCCGGCCGCAGCCACACCGTCGCCAGCGGCGGCAGGGTCAGCCGGATGCCGTCGGGCGTGGTCTTCACCGGCTCGGCGTTGCGCACGTCGCTGCCGCCGAAGCGGGCCTCGTCGGTGTTGAGCACCTCCGCCCACTCCGCGGCCGCGTCCTCCGGCACCCAGAGGCGGAAGTCCTCGCGCACCACCGGGCAGAAGTTGCTGACCGCCAGGAGGGGAGCGCCCTGGGCGTCGTAGCGGAGGAAGGCGAAGACGTTGTCCTCTGCGCCGTCGCCCAGCGACCACTGGAAGCCGCGCGGGTCGGTGTCCCGCTCCCAGAGCGGCGGGGTGGCCGTGTAGACCCGGTTCAGCTCGGCCACCAGGGCCTGCATCCCGCGGTGGTCGCCGGCCGAGTGGTAGTCGTCGGAGGTCAGCCACCACTCCGGGCCGTGCGCCTCGGACCACTCGGAGCCCTGGGCGAACTCCTGCCCCATGAAGAGCAGTTGCTTGCCCGGGTGGGCCCACATGTAGCCCAGGTAGGCGCGCTGGTTGGCGCGCCGCTGCCACCAGTCGCCGGGCATCTTGGTGACCAGCGAGCTCTTGCCGTGCACCACCTCGTCGTGCGAGATCGGCAGCACGTAGTTCTCGCTGTAGGCGTACACCATCGAGAAGGTCATCTCGTTGTGGTGGTACTTGCGGTGCACCGGCTCCTTGGAGACGTAGACGAGGGAGTCGTGCATCCAGCCCATGTTCCACTTCAGCCCGAAGCCCAGGCCCCCGGAGTCGGTGGGGCGGGTCACGCCCTCCCAGGCGGTGGACTCCTCGGCGATGGTGACCACGCCGGGGCAGCGGCGGTAGACGGTGGCGTTCATCTCCTGGAGGAAGCCCACCGCGTCGTAGTTCTCCCGGCCGCCGTGCTCGTTGGGCAGCCACTCGCCGCCCTCGCGGGAGTAGTCCAGGTAGAGCATCGAGGCGACCGCGTCCACCCGCAGCCCGTCGATGTGGAACTCCTGGCACCAGTACACCGCGTTGGCGACCAGGAAGTTGCGCACCTCGGTGCGGCCGTAGTCGAACTCCAGGGTGCCCCAGTCGGGGTGCTCGGCCCGGCGCGGGTCGGGATGCTCGTACAACGGGGTGCCGTCGAACCGGGCCAGCGCCCAGTCGTCCTTGGGGAAGTGCGCCGGCACCCAGTCCACGATCACGCCGACGCCCGCCCGGTGCAGGGCGTCCACCAGGAAGCGGAAGTCGTCCGGCGAGCCGAGCCGGGCGGTCGGCGCGTAGTAGGAGGTGACCTGGTAGCCCCAGGACGGGGTGAAGGGGTGCTCGGAGACCGGCATCAGCTCCACATGGGTGAAGCCCAGCTCCTTGACGTACTTCGGCAGCTCCACGGCCAGTTCGCGGTACGTCAGGCCCGGCCGCCAGGAGGGCAGGTGCACCTCGTAGACGGAGAACGGGGCCTCGTGGACGGGGCGGTCGCCGCGATGCGCCATCCACTCCTCGTCCTGCCAGGTGTAGTGCGAGGCGGTGACGATCGAGGCGGTCTCCGGCGGGCACTGGGTGCGCCGGGCCATCGGGTCGGCGCGCATCGAGCGGCCGCCGTCCGGGCCGACCACCTCGAACTTGTACAGCTCGCCCTCGCCGAGGCCGGGCACGAACAGCTCCCACACGCCGGTGGAGCCCAGCGAGCGCAGCGGCAGCCCGCTGGCCCCGTCCCAGTAGTTGAACGCCCCGACCAGGCGCACGCCGCGCGCGTTGGGCGCCCACACGGTGAAGCGGGTGCCGGCCACCCCCTGGTGGACCATCGGCTCCGCGCCGAGCGCCTTCCACAACTCCTCGTGCCGGCCCTCGCCGATCAGGTGCAGGTCCAGCTCGCCGAGCGCGGGCAGGAAGCGGTACGGATCGTCAGCCTCGACGCTCGCCCCGTCCGGGTAGGAGACGTGCAGCCGGTAGTCGGGGACGGCGGTGAGGCCCGGCAGCACGGCGGAGAACAGGCCGTCACCCTCGTCGTGCAGCTCGGTGCGGCGGCCTTCCGCCACCACCGCGACCCCCGTCGCGTACGGGCGCAGCACCCGCACCGCGAGCCCGCCGGCCGTGCCGGCCGTGCCGGCCGTGCCGTCGACGGGGTGGGCGCCCAGCAGCCCGTGCGGGTCGTGGTGCTCGCCGGCCAGCAGCCGGCCCCGGTCGGCGGCGTCCAGCCGGGGCGCGGGAGTGGTGGACTCGGCGCTGGTACGGGGCTGGGGCGGCGTCCCGGCGGGCGCGGCCGGCAGCGGCGCGGACTGGGGCAGCGGAGCCCGGGTGTCGGGCGCCACCGGCCCCTTGGCGGGCGGCCGCTTGGCCGGCGCGGCCTGCGGCGGCGCGGCCTGCGCGCCCTTGGCGGCCTGCTCGGCCGGGGGAGCGGGATTGCGGGAGGGGCGACGGGGGGTCACGGGGAAGTGCCTCCTTCAGGGGCGTCTTCGCATCGTCGGGTGCTCGGTTCACTGGGCAGGGGCCGGCCGGCGCCCCGGGTCGCGGGGCGGGCGGTCAGCCGGCCCGTTCGGGTGCCGCGGACTGCGCGGCCAGGCGTCGGATCGCCGCCATCGGCACCGGCAGCCAGTCGGGGCGGTGCCGGGCCTCGTACAGCACCTCGTACACCGCCTTGTCGGTCTCGTAGGCCCGCAGCAGCGCCGGTTCGGCCCGCGGATCGGTCCCGGCGGCCTCGGCGTAGCCGGAGCAGTAGGCGTCCCGGCAGCGCTCGGCCCACGCGGCCGGGCTCGGGGCGCCGTCCGCGCCGGGCGATCCCGGGGACTGGGGGAGGGAGGCGGCGGCATAGTCGAAGGAGCGCAGCATGCCGGCCACGTCCCGCACCGGCGGCTGGGGGCGGCGCCGCTCGGTCAGCGGCTTCGCGGGCTCGCCCTCGAAGTCGATCACCGACCAGGAGCCGTCGGGGGAGCGCAGGGTCTGGCCCAGGTGCAGGTCGCCGTGGACCCGCTGGGCGCGGCAGGCGAGGTTGTCCTCGGTGCAGTCGCCGACCGCGTCGAAGGCGGCCCGCAGCCCGGGGACGTACGGCAGCAGCGCGGGCACCGCCTGGGCGGCGGCCTCCAGCCGGCGGTTCATCCCGTCCACCAGGTGCTCGGCGGCCGGCCGGCCGAGGGCGACGGTGGGCAGCGCGGCGGCGAGCGCGGTGTGCACCTCGGCGGTGGCCCGGCCCAGCGCGCGGGCCTCCTCGGTGAACTCCCGCCCGGCCGCCAGCGCGTCCAGGGCGAGCTGCCAGCCGTCCTGCGAGCCGCGCAGGAAGGGCTGGAGGACGCCGAGGGTGCTGGCCTCGCCGCCCCGGCCGCTGCCGCCCGTCTCGTACCAGGCGACCGGCGCGGGGACCCGCTCGCAGCCGGCCCGCGCCAGCGCCAGCGGCAGCTCCAGGTCCGGGTTGGCGCCGGACCACACCCGGCGGAAGACCTTCAGGATGAAGGCGTCGCCGTAGACGAGGGAGGAGTTGGACTGCTCGGCGTCCAGCACCCGGGGCGTGAGGCCGTCGGGGATGAGCGCGGTACGGGCGAAGCGCAGCGGACCCAGCGGGCCGGGAGTGCGCAATCGTTCCATCAGCAGGGCGGCCAGGCGCGGGTCGCTCAGCCCCTCGTACACCGTGCGGCCGGCCAGCGGCCCGTCGGCCACCCGGCCGATCCGGGCGTGCGCGAGCCCCGGCGGCAGATGGGTGCGCACGCCCAGCAGGAGCTGGTAGCAGTCGCCCTGGGCGCCACCGCCGCCGTTCGGTCCGGGCTGCTGCACCCGCACCAGCAGATGCACCAGGCCGGGCCCCGTGGTGTCGACCGGCAGCAGCTCGGTCGCCGACACCAGCGTGAAGCCGGTGACCGGCCGCCCCTTGCCGGCGAACCACCGCTGGCGCGGCAGCCACTCGTGGAGCAGCGGGACGAGGGAGGGGAGCAGGGCGACGGGGGCCCGGGCGGTGGATGCGGTCTCCGACATGGCAGCGCGTCCTTTCCCCGGGCACTACGAAATGCACAGAACGTGCAGAGTGTCCCGGAATGCGGCGAGTGCTGTCCGGCTGTGCGGGACGTGTCGGGCGGGGGACAGTCCAGAAAGACCCGAATCGACGTACGCAGGAGACGTGCCTGGGCCCTGCGCGCGTACGCCCCGCCTCCACACCTACCCCCATCCCCGGTGACCAGTCGCGGAGTTGGGGGCCCGGCGCCCTTCCCCTCCGAGAGGGGCGCCGGGCTGCTCCGATCGGACTACGCCGGCTTGCGGAGCGGGCTGAGCGGGTCGCCGGCGGGCCGGCGGACGGCCGTGGCGGGCGGGGCGCCGGGGGAGGCGGCCGCGCCCGGTGCGGCGCCGACCGGCGGGACGCCCGGGGTGGGCGGCACCGGTCCCGGGGGCCGGGTCCCGGCCTCGGTGACGGTGCGCCCGGCGGCCGTCTTCTTCACGGTGTCCTTGCGCAGCCGGAACCAGTAGAAGCCGTGCCCCGCGAGGGTGAGCAGGTACGGCAGCTCGCCGACGGCCGGGAAGCGCACCCCGCCGATCAGCTCCACCGGGTGCAGCCCGTCGAACTGGCGCAGGTCCAGCTCGGTGGGCTGGGGGAAGCGCGAGAAGTTGTGCACGCACATCACCAGGTCGTCGCCGTACTCCCGGAGGAAGGCGAGGACGGCCGGGTTGGACGACGGCAGCTCGGTGTACGAGCCGAGACCGAAGGCCGGGTTCTGCTTGCGGATCTCGATCATCCGGCGGGTCCAGTGCAGCAGCGACGACGGGGAGGCCATCGACGCCTCCACGTTGGTCACCTGGTAGCCGAAGACCGGGTCCATGATCGTCGGCAGGTAGAGCCGGCCCGGGTCGCAGGAGGAGAAGCCCGCGTTGCGGTCCGGGGTCCACTGCATCGGGGTGCGCACCGCGTCGCGGTCGCCGAGCCAGATGTTGTCGCCCATCCCGATCTCGTCGCCGTAGTACAGCACCGGCGAGCCGGGCAGTGACAGCAGCAGCGCGGTGAACAGCTCGATCTGGTTGCGGTCGTTGTCCAGGAGGGGCGCCAGGCGCCGCCGGATGCCGATGTTGGCGCGCATCCGCGGATCCTTGGCGTACTCCGCGTACATGTAGTCGCGCTCCTCGTCGGTGACCATCTCCAGGGTCAGCTCGTCGTGGTTGCGCAGGAAGATGCCCCACTGGCAGCCCGCCGGGATCGCCGGGGTCTTGGCCAGGATCTCGGAGACCGGGTAGCGCGACTCGCGGCGCACCGCCATGAAGATGCGCGGCATCACCGGGAAGTGGAACGCCATGTGGCACTCGTCGCCGCCGGAGGCGAAGTCGCCGAAGTAGTCGACGACGTCCTCCGGCCACTGGTTGGCCTCGGCCAGCAGCACGGTGTCCGGGTAGGCCGCGTCGATCTCCTTGCGGACCTGCTTGAGGAAGGCGTGGGTGGCCGGGAGGTTCTCGCAGTTGGTGCCTTCGACCTGGTACAGGTACGGCACCGCGTCCAGGCGGAAGCCGTCGATGCCCAGGTCCAGCCAGAACCGCAGCGCGGACATGATCTCCGCCTGCACGGCCGGGTTCTCGTAGTTGAGGTCCGGCTGGTGGGAGAAGAACCGGTGCCAGTAGTACTGCTTGCGCACCGGGTCGAAGGTCCAGTTGGACGTCTCGGTGTCGACGAAGATGATCCGCGCGTCCTGGTACTGCTTGTCGTCGTCCGCCCAGACGTAGTAGTCCCCGTAGGGGCCGTCCGGGTCGCTGCGCGACTCCTGGAACCACGGGTGCTGGTCGCTGGTGTGGTTCATCACGAAGTCGATGATCACCCGCATGCCGCGCTGGTGGGCGGCGTCCACGAACTCCACGAAGTCGGCCAGGTCGCCGAACTCGGGCAGTACCGAGGTGTAGTCCGAGACGTCGTAACCGCCGTCTCGGAGCGGGGACTTGAAGAACGGCGGCAGCCAGAGGCAGTCGACCCCGAGCCACTGAAGGTAGTCCAGTTTGGCGGTGATCCCCTTCAGGTCGCCGACGCCGTCGCCGTTGCTGTCCTGGAAGGAGCGGACCAGCACCTCGTAGAAGACGGCGCGCTTGAACCAGTCGGGGTCGCGGTCCTTGGCGGGGGTGTCCTCGAAGGTGTCGTGGACGGGCTCGTTGACGATCATGATGTGGGTGACCCTCCGGTCGGCGGGGACGGTCGCAGGACGAGGACGTGCGCGGGCGTGTCGCCCGGCTCCAGGCGCAAGTAGTTGGTCCTGCCCCAGTGATAGGTCTCGCCGGTGAGCTCATCGCGCACCGGCACGGTCTCGTGCCAGTCGAGGCCGAGCTCCGGCATGTCCAACGACACCGTCGCCTCGTGGGTGTGGCGCGGGTCGAGGTTGACGACCGTCAGAACAATGTTCGAGCCCGAACGCTTGCTGAACGCGATGACGGCGTCGTCGTCGACGTGGTGGAAGTGGACCGAACGCAGTTGCCGCAGCGCGGCGTTGCGCCGGCGGATCCGGTTGAGGTCGGTGATCAGCGGGGTGATCGTGCGCCCCTCGCGCTCGGCCGCCTCCCAGTCCCGCACCCTGATCTCGTACTTCTCCGAGTCGAGGTACTCCTCGCCGCCCGGCTTCAGCGGCGTGTTCTCGCACAGCTCGTAGCCGGCGTACATGCCCCAGGTCGGGGACATCGTGGCGGCCAGCACCGCGCGCACCGCGAAGGCGTTGCGGCCCCCGTGCTGGAGGTAGCCCGGAAGGATGTCCGGGGTGTTCACGAAGAAGTTCGGCCGCATGTAGGCGGCCGTCTCCTGCGACAGCTCGGTCAGGTACTCGGTGAGCTCCTGCTTGGTGTTGCGCCAGGTGAAGTAGGTGTACGACTGCTGGAAGCCGACCGCCGCCAGCGTGCGCATCATCGCGGGCCGGGTGAACGCCTCGGCCAGGAAGATCACGTCCGGGTCGGTCTTGTTGACCGCCGCGATGACCTTCTCCCAGAACACCACCGGCTTGGTGTGCGGATTGTCCACCCGGAAGATCCGCACCCCGTGCGACATCCAGTGCCGCAGCACCTTCAGGGTCTCCCGGACGATGCCGCGCATGTCCTGGTCGAAGGCGATGGGGTAGATGTCCTGGTACTTCTTCGGCGGGTTCTCGGCGTACGCGATGGAGCCGTCGGCCCGGTGGTGGAACCACGCCGGGCGCTTCGCCACCCACGGGTGGTCCGGCGAGCACTGGAGCGCGAAGTCCAGGGCCACCTCCATCCGCAGCTCGCGGGCCCGGGCCACGAAGGCGTCGAAGTCCTCGATGGTGCCGAGCTCCGGGTGGATCGCCTCGTGGCCGCCCTCGGCCGAGCCGATCGCCCACGGCACGCCCGGGTCGTCGGCGGTGGGGGTGAGGGTGTTGTTGCGGCCCTTGCGGTGGCTGAGCCCGATGGGGTGGATCGGCGGCAGGTACACCACGTCGAAGCCCATCGCGGCGACCGCCGGCAGCCGCTCGGCGGCGGTGCGGAAGTTGCCCGAAACCAGTCGCCCGTCCTCCTCGCGGGCCCCCTCGGAGCGCGGGAAGAACTCGTACCAGGAACCGAACAGCGCCCGCTCCCGCTCCACCTGGAGCGGCAGCGGGCGCGAGGAGGTCACCAGTTCGCGCAGGGGGTGGGCGGCCAGCGCCGCCACCGCCTCCGGCGCGTACACCGCCCCCAGCCGCTCCTCGGGCGCCAGCCTGGCGTCCCGCAGGGCGTCCACCACGGCGAGCACCGCCTCGCGGCCCTCGTTCTTGGGCACCCCCTCGGCGGCCCGCTCGTGCAGCGCCGCGCCCTCGGCGAGCACCAGCTCGGTCTCGATGCCGGCCGGGATCTTGATGCCGGCGTGGTGGCGCCAGGTGGCGAGCGGATCGCTCCACGCCTCCACCGCGTAGGTCCAGCGGCCCTCCGCGTCCGGGGTGACCTCGGCGCCCCATCTGTCGGTGCCCGGGGCCAGCTCGCGCATCGGGGTGAACGGGCCGGGCCGGCCCGTCGGGTCGGTCAGGACGACGTTGGCGGCGACCTCGTCGTGTCCCTCGCGGAACACGGTCGCGGTGATCTGGAAGGTCTCGCCCGTCACCGCCTTTGCGGGCCTTCTCCCGCAGTCGACCAGCGGGGAGACGTCGAGGACGGGAATGCGACCGATCTGCGGATTCACGGCATCACCTGATGGTTGCTTGCGGGGTAGCGCTCTTTGTAACCGCTCCGTTGGCGCGGAAGGCGCCGCCGGTGTCGCCGCTCCCGGTCGCGTTCACTCGGGTGGGCGGGTACCGGTTGAGCCTTCCCATACCTTCCGGATGTTCAACACGGTGATTTGTTAACTCTTTTGGCCGATCCGGAGGGGCGATAACCGGCCCCGTTCGGGTGAAGTTCACCGCCCGGTTCGTGCTCGGGTGTGTCAGGTGGCGTTCAGGTGAGCGGCTGCGGCGGTATGCGGACCGCCCAACCCCCGGGAAACCGGCCATCCCTCGCCTCGTGTGGCCGACACGCCGTCAGCCGCCGGTTTCTCGCGCCCGCCGCACCCCGCGGCGTACGCGCGCCCGGGTCCGCACGCACCGCCCCCCCACCGCGTCCACCTGCCGCCCCGTCATCCGGCGGGCGCGTTGCGGCCAGTGCGCCGTGGCCCCCGGAGGCGGCCGCCGACTACCGTGCGGGGGGTGAAGGCGGACGCACACCGTGGTGCGTCCGCCCGGATCCGTACCTGTCCTGCGAAGGTGGAACACGTGAAGGCAATCCGTCGATTCACCGTGCGCCCCGTACTCCCCGAACCCCTCCGACCGCTCAGCGACCTCGCCCGCAACCTGCGCTGGTCCTGGCACGCCGAGACCCGCGAGCTGTTCCGCGCCGTCGACCCCGACAACTGGCGGGCCGCCGGTGGCGACCCCGTGCGGGTGCTCGGCGCCGTCCCGGCCGGGCGGCTCACCGAGCTGGCCCGCGACGAGCAGTTCCTCGCCCGGCTCGCCGCCGCCTCCGCCGACCTCGACGACTACCTCGGCGGCGAGCGCTGGTACCAGCAGCACACCGGCGGCGACGCGGCCGGCCTGCCCGCCGCCATCGCCTACTTCTCCCCCGAGTTCGGCGTCACCGCCGCCCTGCCGCAGTACTCCGGCGGCCTCGGCATCCTCGCCGGCGACCACCTGAAGTCCGCCTCCGACCTCGGCGTCCCGCTGATCGGCGTCGGCCTGCTCTACCGGCACGGCTACTTCCGCCAGTCGCTGTCCCGGGACGGCTGGCAGCAGGAGCACTACCCGCTGCTCGACCCCAACGAGCTGCCCGTCACCCTGCTCCGCCAGGCCGACGACACCCCCGTCCGCGTCCACCTCGCCCTGCCCGGCGGACGCAGCCTGCACGCCCACATCTGGGTCGCCCAGGTCGGCCGGGTGCCGCTGCTGATGCTCGACTCCGACGTCGAGGAGAACGGCCCCTCCGAGCGGGACGTCACCGACCGGCTCTACGGCGGCGGCAGCGAGCACCGGCTCCTTCAGGAGATGCTGCTGGGGATAGGAGGTGTCCGGGCCGTACGGGCGTACTGCGCGCTCACCGGTCACGCCGCCCCCGAGGTGTTCCACACCAACGAGGGCCACGCCGGCTTCCTCGGCCTCGAACGCATCCGCGAACTCCAGCAGGACGGCACCGGGTTCGACGCCGCCCTGGAGACGGTGCGGGCCGGCACCGTCTTCACCACGCACACCCCCGTGCCCGCCGGCATCGACCGCTTCGACCGCCACCTGGTCGCCCGGCACTTCGGCGAGGGCGCCGAGCTTCCGGCCGTCGACACCGAGCGCATCCTGGCCCTGGGCCGGGAGACCTACCCCGGCGGCGACCCGAACGTGTTCAACATGGCCGTCATGGGGCTGCGCCTGGCCCAGCGCGCCAACGGCGTCTCCACCCTGCACGGCGCGGTCAGCCGCGAGATGTTCGCCGGCCTGTGGCCCGGGTTCGACCCCGAGGAGGTGCCCATCACCTCCATCACCAACGGCGTGCACGCACCCACCTGGGTGGCGCCCGAGGTCCGCGCGCTCGGCGCCCGGCACATCGGCGCCGCCCGCGCCGAGGAGGCCCTGACCGTCGGCGGCTCGCTGCGCTGGGACTCCGCCGCCGACATCCCCGGCGCCGACATCTGGGCGCTCCGCCGCGACCTGCGCGAGCAGCTCGTCGCCGAGGTCCGCACCCGGCTGCGCGCCTCCTGGCGCGAGCGCGGCGCCGGCTCCGCCGAACTCGGCTGGATCGACACCGTCCTCGACCCGGACGTGCTCACCATCGGCTTCGCCCGCCGCGTCCCCTCGTACAAGCGGCTCACCCTGATGCTGCGCGACCGCGAACGCCTCACCCGGCTCCTGCTGGACCCCGAGCGCCCGGTGCAGATCGTGGTCGCCGGCAAGGCGCACCCCGCCGACGACGGCGGCAAGCGCCTGGTCCGCGAGCTGGTGCGGTTCTCCGACGACCCCCGGGTGCGCCACCGGATCGTCTTCCTGCCCGACTACGGCATGGGCATGGCCCAGAAGCTCTACCCGGGCTGCGACGTCTGGCTGAACAACCCGCTGCGCCCGCTGGAGGCGTGCGGCACCTCCGGGATGAAGGCCGCGCTCAACGGCTGCCTCAACCTCTCCGTGCTGGACGGCTGGTGGGACGAGTGGTTCGAGCCGGACTTCGGCTGGGCCATCCCCACCGCCGACGGGCACGGGCTGGACGAGGACCGCCGCGACGACCTGGAGGCGAACGCCCTCTACGAGCTGATCGAGCAGCGCGTGGCCCCCCGGTTCTACGACCGGGACGCCGACGACCTGCCCGAGCGCTGGATCGAGATGGTCCGCCACACCCTCGCCGACCTGGGGCCCAAGGTGCTCGCCGGGCGGATGGTCCGCGAGTACGTGGAGAAGCTGTACGCCCCGGCCGCCCAGGCCCACCGGGCGCTGGACGTGCCCGGCGCCGCCGAACTGGCCGCCTGGAAGAGCCGGGTGCGCGCCGCCTGGCGGGACGTGGCGGTCGACCACGTCGAGGTGGACGAGGCGTCCGGCGTGGCCGAGCTGGGCGCCACCCTGGGCCTGCGCGTCCGGGTCGCCCTCGCCGATCTCACCCCCGACGACGTCGAGGTGCAGGCGGTGGCCGGCCGGGTGGACGCCAGCGACAAGCTGGCCGACGCCCAGACCGTGCCGCTCAAGCCGGCCGGCGGCCCCGACCAGCAGGGCCGCTGGGTCTACGAGGGGCCGCTCACCCTGGACCGCACCGGACCGTTCGGCTACACCGTGC
Organism: Streptomyces solincola; assembly: GCF_002982015.1. Lineage (GTDB taxonomy): Bacteria > Actinomycetota > Actinomycetes > Streptomycetales > Streptomycetaceae > Streptomyces > Streptomyces solincola. The sequence continues at coordinate 2,556 of NZ_PVLV01000160.1, read as the reverse complement.
GGATACTGCCCACCCACCGCCTGCTGCCGGCCGGCGCGGACCTGGGCCTGGTCGCGCTGCCCACCGAGGCGACCGGCGAGGGCGCGGGCGTGCTGATGCGCTGACGCACACCCGCGCCGTACGGCGTACTCCGCCGTACGCCGGGTGAACGGGCGAGCCGCCCGGGGACGTGAGTCCCCGGGCGGCTCGCCTGCCGCTCTCCGTTCTGTCCTCTCCGTCCTGCGCTCTTCCCGGGCCTACGGGAAGGTCAGCTTGAAGTTGTTGATGTAACCGGTGTCCTGCGCGGCCCGGTCCTGGACGCGGAGCTTCCAGGAGCCGTTGGCGACCTCGCTGGAGGCGTTGACCGTGTAGGTCGCCTTCACGTTGTCCGCCGAGTCCGAGGAGCTGTACGGCTTCAGGTTGTAGACCGAGCCGTCCGGGGCCACCAGGTCCACGACCAGGTCACCGCGCCAGGTGTGGACGATGTCCACGTCCACCTTGAGGGCGGCGGGGGCGTTGCCGGTGATGCCGGTGACGTTGACCGCCGAGGTGACCGCCGCGCCGTTGTCCGGGATGGACACGTCCGCGGTGTTCTCGAACACCTTGCCGGTGCCCGGGTCGCCGCCGCCGGGACGGGAGCCGACCGCGATGCCGGCCCAGGCGTTCTCCACGGCCTTCACCTCGGCGCTGCCCGCGCCGTACAGCTCGGTGGCGACCGCGACGGTGCCGGTCCGGGCGCCCGCGTAGTTCGTCGTGGAGTTGAACTTGGTGGTCAGCGCCTTGTACCAGATCAGCGCGGCCTTGTCCCGGCCGATCGGGGAGACGGGCAGGCCGTCGGAGGTCGGCGAGTCGTAGTTGACGCCGTTGACCGTCTTGGCGCCGCTGCCCTCGGAGAGCAGGTAGAACCAGTGGTTCGCCGGGCCCGAGGAGTAGTGGACGTCCACGTTCCCGATACCGGAGTACCAGTAGTCCTTGGACGAGCCGTCCTTGCTCGGCTTGTCCATGTAGCGCAGCGGGGTGCCGTTGCCGCGGATGTCGATCTTCTCGCCGACCAGGTAGTCGCCCTTGTCCTGGGCGTTGTTGGCGTGGAACTCCACCGCCGCGGCGAAGATGTCCGAGGTCGCCTCGTTCAGGCCGCCGGACTCGCCGCTGTAGACCAGCTTGGCGGTGACCGAGGTCAGACCGTGGGTCATCTCGTGCGCGGCCACGTCGATCGAGGTCAGCGGCTTGGTGTTGCCCGCGCCGTCGCCGTACGTCATGCAGAAGCAGCTGTCCTGCCAGAACGCGTTGACGTAGGCGTTGCCGTAGTGGACCCGGGAGTACGCGCCGACGCCGTCGCCGCGGATGCCGGAGCGTCCGTGCACGTTCTTGTAGTAGTCCCAGGTGAGCGCCGCGCCGTAGTGGGCGTCCGCGCCGGCGGTCTCCGCGTTCTGCGGGGTGCCGTCGCCCCAGACGTCGTCCGGGCCGGAGAACAGCGTCCCGGTGCCGGAGGTGCCTCGGTTGAGGTTGTACGTCTTGTGGTTGCCGCGCGCGGTGTCGGTCAGGTTGAACGACGACCCGCTGCCGCTCGTCCCCAGGGTGACCTGGCCGCTGTACTGGGTGTTGCCGGTGCCGTTGTGCACCGCCTGCCACTCGAACAGCTTGGCGCCGGTCGCCGCGTCGGTGACCACGTGCAGCTCGTTCGGGGTGCCGTCGTGCTGGAGCCCGCCGACGACGGTCTCGTACGCCAGGACCGGCTTGCCCGAGGCCAGCCAGACCACCTTGCGGGGCGCCTGGGAGGCCTCCTTGGCCTTGGAGCCCTCCGCCCTGGCGGCGCCCAGCGCCTGCTTCTCGGCGGCCGCCGGGGCGATCTCCGCGGTGGTGTCGACCCCCTTCAGCTCCGCTCGGGACGCCTTGGAGACGCCCTCGGTGGCGCCGGCCTTGGTCTCGCTGACGACCAGGTCGCCGCCGAGCACCGGAAGGCCGGCGAAGGTCCGCTCGTAGCGGGTGTGGGTGGTGCCGTCGCGGTCCTGGACCACGTCCCGGACGACCAGCTTCTCCTGGGCGCCGAGCTTCAGCTCCTTGGCCGTCTCCGCCTTGTCGGCGTCGGCGGCCTTGATCAGCGCGGTGCGCTGGGCGGGCGAGAGGACCGCGGGCAGCGCGCCCGGGTCGGCGTTGCCGGCGGCCTGCGCCTTCGGCGCGGCCTGGGGGGCTTCGGCGGTGGCCGAACCGGTCTGGACGCCGACGGCGAGCATGGCCGCGGCGGCGATCAGAGCACCGGTCGCGGTGGCGCGGCGGCTTGGCGTGGGTCTCACGCGGACTCCTTCGAGCGAGGGGGGTGGCCTGGCACGGCTGGGGGTGGCCGGCCGGGACGGAGCGACCCGTCGACGAACCGCGGACGAACAGAAGAACGCGGATCGAACGGGTGGTGCGCGGAACGGCGAAAGAGTGGCAGCCGCCACACCGCCCTGTCAGGAGCGCGTCAACAAGTTGGCCGGAAATCGTTCGTTGCCCGAAGTGCCGTGTTCGTTAACCGGACGTTTCCGCCGTGTGCACGGGAATCCCGCTCTGCGCCCCGATCGCCGTGCCCCCCAGGCC
>NZ_PVLV01000015.1 GCF_002982015.1 Streptomyces solincola | reverse complement strand
TGAGCCGCCAACCGCCCGCGGCCCCGGGGCCGCGCGCGGACGGGGCCGCGCTTCCACGTGGAAGCGCGGCCCCGTCCGCGTGCCCCCGCCCGGCCGCCCGCTGTGCCGGCTCAGTCGCCGAGCACCCGCCGCAGGTAGTCGTTGCCGAACAGCCGGTCGGGGTCCAGCCGGTCGCGCACCGCGGTGAACTCCGCGAATCGCGGGTACGCCCCGGCCAGGTAGGCCGCGTCCCGGGTGTGCAGCTTGCCCCAGTGCGGCCGGCCCTCGTACGCGGTCATGATCCGCTCGACCTCCGTGAAGTACCCGCGGTACGGCGTGCCCTTGTACATGTGGACCGCGATGTACGCGGTGTCCCGCCCCGAGGCGGTGGACAGCGTGATGTCGTCGGCCGGCGCGGTGCGCACCTCGACCGGGAAGGACACCCGCAGCGGCGAGCGGTCCACCATCGCCCGCAGTTCCCGCAGCGCCGCCATCGCGGACGCGCGCGGCACGGCGTACTCCATCTCCACGAACCGCACCCGGCGCGGGCTGGTGAACACCTTGTACGGGATGTCGGTGTACGTCCGGGCCGACAGCGCCCGGCTGGAGATGCGGGCGATCGCCGGGACGGCGGCCGGCACCGCCCTGCCGGCGGTGCTCACCACCTGGAACAGCCCGTTGGACAGCAGCTCGTCCTCGATCCAGCCGCTGATCCGGCCCGGCGGGTCCACCGGCCCCTGGCTGCGGTTGTTGCGCTTGGTGGTGCAACGGGAGGTGTGCGGGAACCAGTAGAACTCGAAGTGCTCGTTCTCCGCGTGCAGGGCGTCGAACTCCTCGGCGACCCGGTCGAAGGGCATCGGCTCCTCGCGCGCGTGCAGCAGGAACATCGGCTCCACCGCGAAGGTGATCGCCGACACCACGCCCAGCGCGCCCAGCCCGATCCGGGCGGCCGCGAAGACCTCGGGGTTCTCCTCGGCCGAGCAGTCCAGCACCTCGCCGGCGGCCGTCACCAGCTCGAGGGCGGTGATCTGGGCGGCGATCGAGCCCGACTCCCGGCCGGTGCCGTGCGTGCCGGTGCTGGTCGCGCCCGCCACCGTCTGCTCCATGATGTCGCCCATGTTGGTGAGCGAGAGCCCCTCGCGCGCCAGCGCCGCGTTCAGCCGCTTCAGCGGGGTGCCGGACTCCACCGTCACCGTCATCGCCTGGCGGTCGATCCGCCGGATGCCGGTCAGCAGGTCGGGGCGTATCAGCACCCCGTCGGTGGCCGCGATGGCGGTGAACGAGTGCCCGGTGCCGACCGTCTTGACCCGCAGCCCCTCCGCGGCCGCCGTCCGCACCGTGTCGGCCAGCTCCTCCACCGAGGCCGGCCGCGCCTCCCGCTCCGGCCGGGCGGCCACCGTGCCGGCCCAGTTACGCCAGGTGGCTCTGCTCCGGGTCCTGCTCGCGGTCGTCACGATCTGACAGCCCCTCTCGTGTCGGCTCTGCCGCCGGCGGCGCCGGGCGCAGCAGGCGGTACCCCGTGAGACCCACCACCGCCGCGCACACTCCCGCCACGCCGGGCACCGCGTACCCGGCCGCCGCCCCGTGCGCGTCGACCACCCAGCCGCCGGTCGACGCGCCGAGCGCGATGCCCACCGCGAGCCCGGTGCTCGTCCAGGACATGCCCTCGGTGAGCTTGGCACGCGGTACGTGCGCCTGGACCAGCGCCATCGTCGTCACCATGGTCGGTGCGATGGCGAGGCCCGCGACGAAGAGCGCCGCGGCCAGGACAGGCAGGTTCCCGGCCAGTTGGAGGGGGATCATACTCACGGCCATCGCGCACACGCCCACCAGCCAGCGGCGCGGGGCCTCGCCCTTCAGGTGCAGCAGGCCGAAGACCGCGCCCGCCAGGCAGGAGCCCAGCGCGTACACCGCCAGCACCAGGCTGGACCACGACTTGTGGCCCTCGGCCTCCGCGAACGCCACCGTCACCACGTCCACCGAGCCGAAGATGGCGCCCGTCGCCACGAACGCCGCCACCAGCACCTGCAGCCCGCGCGAGCGCAGCACCGAACCGCCGGTGTGGTGCTCGGCCGGGTGCGGCACCGGCTCGGTGGCCCGCTGCGAGGTCAGCCACCACACCCCGACCGCCAGGAAGCCCCCGGCCAGCACCGGCCCGGCCGCCGGGAACCAGGTCGTCGACAGACCCACCGCGATGATGGGGCCGAAGATGAAGCAGACCTCGTCCACCACCGACTCGAAGGAGTACGCCGTGTGTAGCTCGCGCGGCGACTGCCGGTAGAGCGCCGCCCAGCGCGCCCGGGTCATCGCGCCCACCGAGGGCACGCACCCGACGCCCGCCGCGAACAGGAACAGCGTCCAGTCCGCCAGCCGCAACTGCGCGCACAGCACCAGGCCGGTCGCCGCCAGCAGCGAGACCAGCACCGTGGGGCGCAGCACCCGCCGCTGCCCGTGCCGGTCCACCAGCCGGGACACCTGCGGCCCCAGCGCCGCGGCCGAGACCGCCATGGTCGCCGACAGCGAGCCGGCCAGCCCGTAGCGGCCGGTGATCTCGGAGACCATGGTCATCACGCCCAGGCCCATCATGGCCAGGGGCATCCGGCCGAGGAAGCCGGCGGCTGAGAAGGCGACCGTCCCGGGAGCGGTGAAGATCGCGCGGTACGAACTGGGCAAGGGGCACTCCGGCCGGTCGGACCGGGCGGCGGCGGCGCGCGAAGCGAGGCGGGGGGACGGCCGCCGGGCACCACCGCCCGTAAGGCGTATGGGCAGCCTTGACAGCTTACGTGTCCGGCCCGGCCCGCCGCACCGCACTTTCCGGCCCCTGACCAGGGGCCGAGCGACTGCGGCGACGCGGGGCGAAGGTCCCCGCCGCCCGCCGCCGCGTCCCCCGCGCGCGTACCGCACGGCGGGTTCTCGACTGTCCGACCCGGGTGGCAGGATCAAGAACATGTCCGACGCCATGTCCGCCCAGCGCGACCCCGCCCCGTACGACGCCCTGCTGCTGCTCTCCTTCGGCGGCCCGGAGGGCCCCGACGACGTGGTCCCGTTCCTGGAGAACGTGACCCGGGGCCGCGGCATCCCCACCGAGCGGCTGAAGGAGGTCGGGCAGCACTACTTCCTCTTCGGCGGCGTCAGCCCGATCAACGACCAGAACCGCGCCCTGCTCGCCGCGCTGCGCAAGGACTTCGCCGACGCCGGACTCGACCTCCCCGTCTACTGGGGCAACCGGAACTGGGCGCCCTACCTCACCGACGCCCTGCGCGAGATGGTCACCGACGGGCACCGCCGCATCGCCGTGCTCGCCACCAGCGCGTACGCCTCCTACTCCGGCTGCCGCCAGTACCGCGAGAACCTCGCCGACGCCCTGGCCGCCCTGGAAGCGGAAGGGCTGCCGCTGCCCCGCGTCGACAAGCTGCGGCACTACTTCAACCACCCCGGGTTCATCCGGCCGATGGTCGACGGCGTGCTGCGCTCGCTCGCCGAGCTGGACGAGGACGTCCGCGCCGGCGCGCACATCGCCTTCACCACCCACTCCATCCCCACCGCCTCCGCCGACACCTCCGGCCCCGCCGGCGAGCACGGCGACGGGGGCGCCTACGTGCGCGAGCACCTGGACGTGGCCCGGCTGATCGCCGACACCGTCCGCGCGGAGACCGGCCTCGAACACCCCTGGCAGCTCGTCTACCAGTCCCGCAGCGGCGCCCCGCACATCCCCTGGTTGGAGCCGGACATCTGCGACCACCTGGAGGAGCGGCACGCCGCCGGCGCGCCCGCGGTCGTCATGGCGCCGATCGGGTTCGTCTCGGACCACATGGAGGTCCTCTACGACCTGGACACCGAGGCCACCGCCAAGGCTGCCGAACTGGGGCTGCCGGTCCGCCGCTCGGCCACCGTCGGCGACGATCCGCGGTTCGCCGCCGCCGTGCGGGACCTGCTCCTGGAGCGGGCCGCCGCCGAGCGCGGCATCGACCCCGAGCGGTGCGCGCTGGGGGCCCTCGGCCCCTCGCACGACCTCTGCCCGGTCGGCTGCTGCCCCGCCCGCGCCGCACGGCCCGCCGCGGCCGGCGCCGACAGCCCCTACGCGTGAGGAGCCCCGCCCCCGTGACCGGTGCCCGCGACCCGCTCGCCGCCGAACTCCTCGCCGTCGCCCTGGAGGCCGCCCGCCGGGCCGGCGCCCTGCTGCGCGACGGCCGCCCGGCGGACCTCGCCGTGGCCGCCACCAAGTCCAGCCCGATCGACGTGGTCACCGAGATGGACCTGGCCGCCGAGAAGCTGATCACCGGGTACCTCGCCGAGCACCGCCCCGACGACGGCCTGCTCGGCGAGGAGGGCGCCGCCACCGAGGGCGCCAGCGGGGTGCGCTGGGTGATCGACCCGCTGGACGGCACGGTCAACTACCTCTACGGGCTGCCCACCTGGGCGGTCTCCATCGCCGCCGAGCTGGACGGCGAGACCCTGGTCGGCGTGGTCGAGGCCCCGATGCGCGGCGAGACCTACCACGCGGTACGCGGCGGGGGCGCCTTCCTCGGCGAGCACCGGCTCGCCTGCCGCCCGTCCCCGCCGCTGGACCAGGCGCTGGTCTCCACCGGCTTCAACTACGTCGCCGCCGTCCGCGCCCACCAGGCCCAGGTGGCCGGCCGGCTGATCCCGCAGCTCCGGGACATCCGCCGCTCCGGCTCCGCGGCCATCGACCTCGCCGACGTGGCCGCCGGCCGCCTCGACGGCTACTACGAGCGCGGGCTGCACCCCTGGGACCTGGCCGCCGGCGACCTGATCGCCCGCGAGGCCGGCGCCCTCACCGGCGGCCGCCCCGGCGCCCCGCCCTCCGGCGACCTCACCGTGGCCGCCTCCCCCGGCGTCTTCACCCCCCTCCAGCACCTCCTGGACGAGTACGGCGCCTGGCACGACTGACGTCCTCGGGGCGGGCGCCACTCCTCGGCTCCGCCCACGCGACGCGCGCCGGCCCCGCACCGTCGTCCTGGTGCGGGGCCGGGCCGTGCTCTGTGCGCCGCAGGCGAGCCGGGCGTTGCGCGAGCCCTCAGGCGACCGCGGTCACCTGTACGCCGTGCTCGGCCGCGAGGCGGTGGAGGTCGTCCAGCTCCTCCTGCTCCACATCGGCCAGGAAGTCGTCGCCGTCCTCCCGGGCCCGCGACAGGTCCGTCTCCGCGGTCCTTATGCGCTGTAGCAGTCCAGCGGTGAAAGCGTCCATCGTGCGCCCCCTCGTCATGGGTCGGTGGCACGGGGTGTGCCGAGGGTGGTGGGAACCGGGGATCACGCACGCGGCGCCTGCACGGGGGACAGGGCGATCGGTGGCGTGCCACACACGCGGCGTGATCTCGGGTGTGCAAGTCGTCCTCCCCTCAGGCGCCCGCACGGAAACCTCAACCACGCCTCCAATCCGGGGATTCCCGCCACCGGGAAGCGGCCCGGGACCGGTTCCGCACCCCCGTCCGAGGCCCCCGCCGGGCGTCCACCGGCCGCCTTACAGCCGGTTTACGCGCGTAAGGGGCAGGATGGGGCGCACAGTCGGCCCACGGGACTCTGCCTGAAACCGTACGGCGACCGTCCGCGCCCGGGGCGCCCCCGTCCGGGCGCCCGGACCGCGTGCCCCCGCTCCGGCGCACCCCCTCCGGCGGGGGCCCGGCGCCGGGCCCGAAGACGTCATCCGCCCGCCCCGCGGGCGAGGAGGAAAGGAAACAGCGCCGTGCGCGTACTCGTCGTCGAGGACGAGCAGCTGCTCGCCGATGCGGTGGCCACCGGACTGCGCCGGGAGGCCATGGCCGTCGACGTCGTGTACGACGGGTCGGCGGCCCTGGAGCGCATCGGGGTCAACGACTACGACGTCGTCGTCCTCGACCGCGACCTGCCGCTGGTCCACGGCGACGACGTCTGCCGCAGGCTGGTCGAGCTCCAGATGCCCACCCGGGTGCTGATGCTCACCGCCTCCGGCGACGTCAGCGACCGGGTGGAGGGGCTGGAGATCGGCGCGGACGACTACCTGCCCAAGCCCTTCGCGTTCAGCGAGCTGATCGCCCGGGTGCGGGCCCTGGGCCGGCGTACCTCCGTCCCGCTGCCACCGGTGCTGGAGCGCGCCGGCATCCGGCTGGACCCCAACCGCCGCGAGGTCACCCGCGACGGCCGGGAGATCCAGCTCGCCCCCAAGGAGTTCGCCGTGCTGGAGGTGCTGATGCGCAGCGAGGGAGCCGTGGTCTCCGCCGAGCAGTTGCTGGAGAAGGCCTGGGACGAGAACACCGACCCGTTCACCAACGTCGTCCGGGTCACCGTGATGACCCTGCGCCGCAAGCTCGGCGAGCCCCCGGTGATCGTCACCGTGCCCGGCTCCGGCTACCGGATCTGATCCGGTGCCCGCCATGCCCGTCCCCCCGCACGCGCCGCCCAAGCCCACCTGGGACCCGCGCGACCCGGCCCGCCCCTGGCTGCGGCCCACCATCCGGATACGGCTCACCCTGCTGTACGGCGGGATGTTCCTGATCGCCGGCATCCTGCTGCTGTCGATCATCTACCTGCTGGCCGCGCAGGCCCTGCACATCGGCAGCGAACTGCCCTTCAAGATCGTCGAAGGCAAGATCACCAGCAGCGTCTGCTCGTTCCCCGCACAGGCCGAGGTGGACGTCGACGTCGCCAACCAGGCCATGAACGCCTGCGTCAACCAGCAGCGCCAGCACGCCCTCGACGACCTGCTGCGCCGCTCGCTGTTCGCCCTGCTGGGCCTCAGCATCATCGCCTTCGCCTTCGGCTACGCCATGGCCGGCCGGGTGCTGTCGCCGCTGGGCCGCATCACCCGCACCGCCCGCAACGTGGCCGGCGCCGACCTGTCCCGGCGGATCGAGCTGGACGGCCCGGACGACGAGCTGAAGGAGCTGGCCGACACCTTCGACGACATGCTGGAGCGGCTGGAGCGGGCCTTCACCGCCCAGCAGCGCTTCGTCGGCAACGCCTCGCACGAGCTGCGCACCCCGCTGGCGATCAACCGCACCCTCCTCGAAGTGCACCTCTCCGACCCGGGCGCGCCGGTGGAGCTCCAGCAGCTCGGCCGGACCCTGCTGGCCACCAACGAGCGCAGCGAGCAGTTGGTGGAGGGCCTGCTGCTGCTGGCCCGCAGCGACAACGAGATCGTCGAGCGCAAGCCGGTGGACCTCGCCGAGGTGGCCACCCGGGCCGTCGACCAGACCCGCGGGGAGGCCGAGGCCCGGGGAGTGGAGTTCCGCGGCGAGCGCGCCCCCGCGGTGGTCCAGGGCAACGGCGTGCTGCTGGAGCGGATCGCGCTGAACCTCGTGCAGAACGCGGTCCGCTACAACACCGACGGCGGCTGGGTCGAGGTGGTCACCGAGACCGGCCCCGGGCAGGCCGTGCTGGTGGTCTCCAACACCGGCCCGGTGGTCCCGGCGTACGAGATCGACAACCTCTTCGAGCCGTTCCGCCGGCTCCGGCAGGAGCGCACCGGCAGCGACAAGGGCGTCGGTCTGGGGCTCTCCATCGCCCGCTCGGTGGCCCGGGCGCACGGCGGCCGGATCACCGCCGTACCCCGGGACGGCGGTGGACTCGTCATGCGCGTCACGCTGCCCCTGTGACCTCGTACGGTCACTCCAAGTGACGGTCCGGGGCCGCGACACGCCGATGCGGAGGGGGGTCTTGTTCGCTTCAGGCGCAATTTCCCACCCCGGCGCCGGACCGGCCGCTGTGTGATCGATCACACCGGGTGCAAACCGGTCATCCACGCTCTGTGAGCGGAACAGGCCCGGGAAAGCCAGGAAAAATCGGGGTTTCCCGGGCCCGGGATCACGGGAAGTACACGGGGTGGCGCCTGTTCTGGCTGCCCCCGCGACCGTGTACGGTCCCGTTCGCCACCCAAACCCGATCACCCGCGCGGGGTCCGGTTGGGTGTCGATTGAGTAACAGACCTTGATGTGAGGCAAAATCTCCGCCTCAGGTCGGGCACAAGACCGGCCTCTCACGCGTTACGTGCGCTGGAGACACCGCAAACACGCAAACACCCAGAGGGGGAGAGCGCGATATGGCAACCGACTACGACACCCCACGCAAGACCGACGACGACGTCGACTCGGACAGTCTGGAAGAGCTCAAGGCCAGGCGGAACGACAAGTCGACCTCGACGGTCGACGTCGACGAGTTCGAGGCCGCGGAGGGCCTGGAGCTTCCCGGAGCAGACCTCTCCAACGAGGAGCTGGCCGTCCGGGTGCTGCCCAAGCAGGCGGACGAGTTCACCTGCATGAGCTGCTTCCTGGTCCACCACCGCAGCCAGTTGGCCCGCGAGAAGAACGGCCAGCCCATCTGCCGCGACTGCGACTGAGACGGGTCGGCCGTGGCAGCAGGCGACAACCCGCACAGGAAGCGGCGCTTCCGGCTCACTCGCAAGCCGGAGGCGCAGCAGGGCGGCGCCGACCGGACGCCGACGGCGTCCGACGACTCCGCCGAGCACACCGACCTCCTGCCCTCCGCCGCCACGCGTGACGACGAGCGAGGCCGTGCGGCCTCGCTCGAAGCGCGTCCGGGCGACGGCGGCCCCGCCACCCGGGCCCGGCGCATGGCCGCGCTGCGGCACGGCGTCCGCCGGGGGCGCGAGGGCGCCCGCGCGGGGCTGGGCCACCTCGCCGACCGGCTCATCGAGCTCGCGCCCCGCATCCCGGTCCGCGACCTCGACACCCTGCGCCGGCACTTCCCCGGCCTCGGGCCCGAGGAGATCGCCGACAGACTGGTCGCCGGCGCGGCCAACGCGGCGTCCACCGTCGGCGCCGGCGTCGGCGCCGCGGCCATGCTGCCGGTGCCCCCGGCCATGCCCGCCGAGATGGCCGCCGAGATCACCGGCATCGCCGCCATCGAACTGAAGCTCATCGCCGAGCTGCACGAGGTGTACGGCCGGCGGCCCCCCGGCACGTTCAGCGAGCGGGCCGGCGCCTACCTCACCTCCTGGACGGAGGAGCGCGGCATCGACGTGTCCAAGCCCGCCTCCGTCAACGCCGCGCTCGGCGGCCGGATGCGGCGCGAGCTGCGCCGGGCGGTCACCAAGCGGATGGTCCGCAACCTGCCCAACCTCGTGCCGTTCATGATCGGCGCGGTGGTCGGCGCCGCGATGAACCGCCGCGACACCAGGAAGCTCGCCGCCCGCATCCGCGAGGACCTGCGCCGCCACCAGGTGCCCTGGGACGCGCTGCCGGACCTCCCGCCGCTGGACCGCCCCCGCGACGCCAAGAGCCCCAAGGAGCTGGGCTACTAGCCGCAGAACCGGCGGCCCCCGGACACCCGCGAGCCCGGCCCGCAGGCCGGGCTCTTCGCCTGCCCGGGCCCCGGCCAGAGGCGCGGCCCGGCCTCAGGCGCCGCGCTCCTCGCGCACCGCTTCCCGCGCCGGGCGGCCGGCTCCCGCCGCCGTCAGGGCGGCCGCCAGGGCCTCGGGCTCCCGGCTGGACACGTACACGTACGGCGTGGGATCGGCCGGGTCCGTCACCGGCACCCGCACCGCCGTCGGGACGTAGCCGCGCAGCAGCAGGAAGGCGCGGGTGTCGGCCTTGTACGTGCGCCAGGCGCGCGCCTCCTCGCCCGCCAGCACCTCCGGGACGCCCAGCGCCCCCACCGGCACCCGGGCCGTGCCCGCCACCAGGGAGCCGGCCACCACCCGCACCCGCACCGAGCCGTAGGCGCTCACCGTCATCGCGGCCGCCGCCCCCGCCACGATCAGCCCGCCCAGCATGGGCAGCGTGCCCAGCGGGAGCATGATCAGCGCACCGGACAGACCGATCAGGGCGGCGATCAGCCACCACGAGCGGGGTGCGGTCAGGCGTTCGTCGTGACGCGGCTCCGGGGCCGCGGCGGAGGGCTGCATACACCCAAGCTTGGCACGGCGCGACCCCGGGTCCGCCGCGCGGGTAAGGTTCCCCGCTGTGACCACTGCACTGACGCCCCCGGCCGGGGCCCGGCCGCCGGTACGCCACCCCGACGCGCCCGCCCCGGGGGAGCCGCTCGGCTCCCACTACGAGCACTGCTTCGGCTGCGGCGGCGGTCAGCCGCACGGGTTGCACCTGGAGGCGCGCGCCGAGGAGGGCGTGGCGGTCACCGCCGAGTTCACCGTCACCGCCGACCACCAGGGCGCCCCCGGGCTGGCGCACGGCGGGGTGCTGGCCACCGCGCTCGACGAGACGCTCGGCTCGCTGGGCTGGCTGCTGCGCGTCATCGCGGTCACCGGCCGGCTGGAGACCGACTTCGTGCGCCCGGTGCCGGTCGGCACCGCCCTGCACCTGTCCGCGGAGGTCACCGCCGTGCACGGCCGCAAGATCTACGCCACCGCCACCGGCCGCACCGGCGGTCCGGACGGCCCCGTCGCGGTGCGCGCCGACGCCCTCTTCATCGAGGTCAAGGTCGACCACTTCATCGACAACGGGCGTCCCAAGGAGATCCAGGCCGCGATGGCCGACCCCGACACACAGCGGCGCGCCCGCGCCTTCGAGGTGAACCCCTGATGCGTACTCCGGTAGACGTGCTGATCCGCCGCGTCCACCCCGACGTCCCCCTCCCGTCGTACGGGCACCCGGGCGACGCCGGGGCCGATCTGGTCACCACCGAGGCCGCGGAACTCGCCCCCGGGGAGCGGGCCGTGCTGCCCACCGGGGTGTCCATCGCGCTGCCCGACGGGTACGCGGCCTTCGTGCACCCCCGTTCCGGTCTCGCCGCCCGCTGCGGGGTGGCTCTGGTGAATGCCCCGGGGACCATCGATGCCGGGTACCGTGGGGAGATCAAGGTGATCGTGGTGAACCTGGACCCGCGCGAGAGCGTGCGGTTCGAGCGGTTCGACCGGATCGCCCAGCTTGTCGTCCAGCAGGTCGAGAAGGTCCGCTTCCACGAGGTGGCGGAGCTCCCCGGCTCCGCGCGGGCCGAAGGGGGCTTCGGGTCCACCGGCGGCCACGCCGCCGTGGCGGACCGGACGGGCGCTTCGAGGGGTGCTCCGACGGACGTCCCGACGGACGGCCGGTCGGGCGTTCCGACGGGTGGGAATCCATACGTATCGGTCGTATCCGACCGGGAAGGACAGTGACGTGTTCGGACGTCGCAAGAAGAGCGGTGCCGCTGCCGACGCGGCCGGCGAGGCCGAGCAGGTCGTCGACGAGACCGTCGAGGACGAGGCGGAACAGAGTGGCGGGCAGCGCCGGGTGAACCTTCCGCCGGCGCCCCGGCCCGACGGCCCCTGGGACGTCTCCGAGGTCTCCCGCCCCGAAGAGGGCCGGGTCGACCTCGGCGGCGTGTTCGTGCCCGGCGTCGAGGGCATGGAGCTGCGGGTGGAGGTCGCCGGTGACGCGATCGTCGCCGCCACCGTGGTGCTGCGGGACAGCGCCATCCAGCTCCAGGCGTTCGCCGCCCCCAAGCGGGAGGGCATCTGGGGCGAGGTCCGCGACGAGATCGCCTCCGGGATCACCCAGCAGGGCGGCGTCATCGACGAGGTCGAGGGTCCGCTCGGCTGGGAGCTGCGGGCCCGGGTGCCGGTGCAGCTCCCGGACGGCACCGGCGGGGTGCAGCTCGTGCGCTTCGTCGGCGTGGACGGCCCCCGCTGGTTCCTGCGCGGGGTGATCTCCGGCCAGGGCGCGGTCCAGCCGGAGGCCGCCGGCCTGCTGGAGCAGATCTTCCGGGACACCGTCGTCGTCCGCGGCGAGGGTCCGATGGCCCCCCGCGACCCCATCGTGCTCAAGCTCCCCGAGGACGCCCAGATGGTGCCCGAGGGCGTGCAGCAGGAGGACCAGGAGACGTCCCGCTTCTCCGGCGGCATGGGCCAGCTCCAGCGCGGCCCGGAGATCACCGAGGTCCGCTGACCCCCACCGCGCCCCCGCCGTACCGGTGCCCCGCCTGTCTCTTATACACATCT
>NZ_PVLV01000159.1 GCF_002982015.1 Streptomyces solincola | reverse complement strand
GGGCCATGGCGGCCACGGCGGCGACGGGGGCCGGCGCCGGAGTCTCCGTGGCCGCCCCGGAGGCCGGTGCGACGGCGGCCACCCGGGTGAACACCAGCTCCGCGCCTCGCGTTCGCCGACTCACCGCCGCGACCGAGTCGGCCGTCCGGGCGGAGGCGGCCACCGCCAGGCCGTCCGGGGCCACCGTCAGCCCGCCGGCGGGCTCGGGAGCCCGCAGTCCGGGCCGACCGGTGGGCCGAGCGGTCGGCTGTGCGGGCCGACCGGTGGGCTCGGCGGTCGACGAGGTGGCGGGCCTGCCGGCCGGTCCGGCGGTCGGGTGGGCGCTCCCCGTCCCCTCGATGTCCGGGTCGATGTCCGGGGCGAGGGCTGGTTCGGCGGCCGACCCGATGTCCGGCTCGGCAGCCGGCCCGACGGCTGGTTCGGGAGTCGGCTCGATGTCCGGTTCGGCGGCCGGGGGGTCGGTGAGGAGGTACGCCTGGGCCTCTGCCACGTGGAAGTAGAGCCCGTGCAGCTCCAGGGTGCCCGCGGCGAGGCGGGCGGCCACCGAGGGGTGGGCCCGCAGGTGCTCCAACTGCTGCACCACGTTGGTGAGGCTGAGTCGTTCGACCGCGTCCGCCGGCGGGCGGCCCGCGATGTGGACGCCGGCCCGCCGGTCGTCCCGCAGCCGGTCGAGACTGGGCGCTCCATGCCGCAGCCAGCGCCGCAAGGGCGTGTCCCGGTCACGGTCTGCCGTGTCCTCGCCCTGGTCCTGGCCCAGGCCGTCCCGGTTCTGGTCCTGGTCTTGGTCCAGCGCGCCCCGGTCCTGGCTCGCCGGCGCGTCCGGGGCGGCGCCGTGTCCGTCGAGCAGGGCCTGCATGGCGCCGCAGCCGGAGTGGCCGCACACGGTGATCGACCGCACCCGCAGGACGTCCACCGCGTATTCGATCGCGGCGGCGACCGAGTCGTCCCCGGTCTCCCGGCCGGGCGGCGGGACGAGGTTGCCCACGTTGCGCACGGTGAACAGGTCGCCCGGTCCGCTCGCCGTGATCATGCTGGTGACCAGGCGGGAGTCCGAGCAGGTGAGGAAGAGCTGCGAGGGCCGTTGGCCCTCCCGGGCCAGCTTCGCCAGCTCCTCGCGCACCAGCGGGGCGGTGTTCCGCTGGAACGAGCGCAGACCGCTGGCCAGTTGGTAGCCGCCCGCGCCCCGGTCGGGCTCGGACGCCGGGTGCGCACCGCAGTGGTGGTTGCGCCATGGCGTCCACGGCCGGCAGCAGGTGGCCCGCCGCCCCGCCGGTTCAGCGATCCGCGCCCCGGCCCGTCCGGTCATCTCCACCTGGCCGCCCCGGGCGGTGTGGGCGGTCTGCCAGTCCTGGAGGGCCTCGTAGGCGGCGTGGTCCATGAAGGAGCCGTCCAGCTCGACCACGACCCGCGCTCCGTGCGGGACCTGGTGCAGGGCACGGCTCAGCCGGGGCACGGCGAGGAAGGTGAGCTGCCCCCGCACCCGTACCCGCTCGACGCCGTCCTGCGTCTCGTGGGTGACCCGGGTCCTGGCCAACCGGCGCATGGCCAGTCCGCCGGCGACGAGGATGCCGATCGCCACGCCCTCCAGGATTCCGACGAGGACGACTCCGGCGACCGTCACCGCGTACACCGGCACCTCGCGGTGGCGGGTGACGTTGCGGATGCGGGCGAAGCTGACCATCTGCACGCCGATGACCATGACGAGCGCGGCGAGCGCCGGCAGCGGGATGAGGTCCAGCACGGGGACCAGGACGAGCGCGGCCAGCACGACCCACAACCCGTGCAGCATCGTGGAGTGCCGGCTGACGGCGCCCGCCGACACGTTGGCCACGCTGCGCACGGCGACGCCGGCGACCGGCAGTCCGCCGAGGGCCCCGGAGACGATGTTGGCCGCGCCCTGGCCGGCGAGCTCCCGGTCGAGGTCGGAGCGCGGGACATGGGTGGCCGGGTCGGGGCGAGCGGCGACCAGCTTGTCCACGGCGACCGCGGACAGCAGCGACTGGACGCTGGTGACCAGGGTGATGGCCAGGACGCCGGTCGCGATGCCGAGCACGGGCCCTTCCGGCAGCCCCGGAAGGGCGTGGTTGGACCAGGAGGGCAGGTCCACCCGGGGCACGGCGATCCCGGCGAGCACCACGAGCAGGGTGGCCGCCGCCACCGCGGCCAGTGCGGCCGGGGCCTTGCGCAGGACGCGGCCGATCCGGCCGCCGAGGCGCGGCCACAGCAGCAGCACGGCGATGGTCACCACGCTGACCGAGAGGGCCGCCGGGTGCAGGTCGGCCAACTGGGCTGGAAGCTGCGCGACGTTGGCGACGGCCGAGCTCTGCGGTGTGCCGCCGAGCACCACGTGGAGCTGGGCGAGGGCGATGGTGACACCGATTCCGGCCAGCATGCCGTGCACGATCGCCGGTGACACGGCGAGCGCCGAGCGGGCGACCCGCAGTGCCGACAGGCAGATCTGGGCGAGTCCGGCCAGCACCGTGATGGCGCAGGTGGTGCGCCAGCCGTAGCGCTGGATCAGATCGGCGGTGACCAGCGTCAGTCCGGCCGCGGGGCCGCTGACCTGGAGGGGCGACCCGCCGAACCGGCCGGCCACCAGCCCGCCGACGGCCGCGGCGACCAGGCCGGCCTGGAGCGGCGCGCTGGTGGCGAGGGCGATGCCGAGGGAGAGCGGCAGGGCGATGAGGAAGACCGCGATGGATGCGGACACGTCCACGCCTCGCACCGGGAAGCGGCCGCGCGGCGCGGGGAAGCGGCCGCCTCCCTCGGGCGGGCGCTCCGCGCGCGGCGGCCGGCCGTCCTGCCGGCCGCCCCCGGCGCCGTACGCCCGTCGGAGGCGATGGCCATGGCCCCGGAGGCGGGAAGAGGCGGGCACGGGCCGTCCGATGCGGTCGGTCCGTGCCGGGATGCAGGCGGTCATGAGTCCGTCTCCTCCGGGTCGGCGCGGGCGCTGATGGGCAGTCGACCGCTCGCCCGTCCCTGATCGGTGCGTCAGGAGCGATCGGTCGTCGTGCTGTGGGATCTCCCATGCCGGTCCAGGACACGGGGGACAGTGCAAACTCTGCGTAAATTGACAGTAATGGAGAGTAAAGACTCCGCCAATATATTCGAGGCATATCGAGCGATCTTTCACCCGATGCAGTGATTAGTACGCCTAGTACGGCTTGTCGTATCTTCCTTTCATCGGTCCGGGTGTGACGGTGACGGCGCTCGCAGACCCCCTGGACCAAGAAGGGTGGGCGGACCATGGCCGCCACGAAGAGGATCACTGTCGGCGCTGCCGTCGTGGCGCTGACCGCCGGCCTGGCCGGCTGCAGCGCCCTCGGCGGCACCGCCACCGAAGGCGCGGCGGGGCCGAGGAAGGCCGCGCCGCCCAAGAACGTCGTACGGCTGATCGGTGACGGCTCGACCGCCTTCACCGGCGCCCAGCCGGGGCTGCGCAAGCCGGAGCGCCTGGCTCCCGGTCAGAAGCCGCCCCAGTTCGTGGTGTTCTCCTGGGACGGCGCGGGCGAGGACAGCCAGAAGCTGTTCTCGCACTTCCGCAAGGTCGGCAAGAAGCACGGCGCGACCATGACGTACTTCCTCAGCGGCGTGTACCTGCTGCCGGAGGACAAGTCCACCCTCTACGACCCGCCCGGCCATTCCCCCGGCCGTTCCGACATCGGCTTCAACGACACCGAGGGCATCCGTGCCACGGTGCGGGAGTTGCGGGGCGCCTGGCAGGAGGGCAACGAGATCGGCACCCACTTCAACGGCCACTTCTGCGGCCCGGAGAGCGGAGTCGGCACCTGGTCCGTGGAGGACTGGAAGAGCGAGATCACGCAGGCCAAGGCGTTCGTGAAGAAGTGGAAGACCAACGCCGGCCTGGGCGCGGAGAGCCCGCTGCCGTTCGACTACGACAAGGAGCTCATCGGGGCCCGCACGCCGTGCCTGGAGGGCCGCAAGAACTTCGTGCAGGCGGCCAGCGACCTCGGCTGGCGGTACGACACCAGCGGCGTCAACAACCAGGTGTGGCCCGGAAAGGACCACGGTCTGTGGGACCTGTCGCTCCAGATGATCCCGATCCCCGGGCGCAGCTTCGAGACGCTCTCCATGGACTACAACTTCATGGTGAACCAGTCGGGCACCACCAAGGGCGACCCCTCGATGCACCAGGAGTGGGGCGACCAGTTCCGCGACGGGATGCTGGAGGCGTTCGACCGGGCGTACGACGGCAACCGCGCGCCCCTGGTGATCGGCAACCACTTCGAGTCGTGGAACGGCCAGACGTACATGCGGGCCATCGAGGAGACCATCGCCAAGGTCTGCGGCAAGACCGACGTGCGGTGCGTGTCGTTCCGCCAGCTCGCCGACTGGCTGGACGCGCAGGACCCGGCCCAGTTGGCCAAGCTGCGCACGCTGAAGGTCGGTGAGGCCCCGAAGGCGGGCTGGCCGGCGTTCCTCGCCGCCCAGCCCGCCTCCTCGGCCCGCCCGTCCTCGCCCGCCACGCCCTCCGCCAAGCCCGCGTCGGCCACCTGACAAGCCACGGAAGCCGGACGGCCCGGCCCGCGATCCGCGGGCCGGGCCCGGCTGCTTAGGCGGCCTCGGCTTCTCGGCTGTTTCGGCTTCTCGGCGGCCTCGGCTTCTCGGCTGGCCCGGCGCCTCGGCAGCTCGGCTGTCTCCGTCACGGCTGCGCCGGCGGAAGGGTGTGTCCTGCCCGGTCAGACGTGCTGGGTGGCACCCGCGCCCGCCGCTGCGGGCGCGAACGCGCCGGGCTGCCCGGGGCCGGTCCGCAGCCCCTCGTGCAGGACGAAGCCGGGGTCGACCTGCGCCGCCAGGTCGGTCCCGGTCCGCGCGTTGCCCCAGCTCTCGGCGTTCCGCAGGTGGAAGTGGACCATCTGCCGGGTGTACCGCTCCCAGTCGCGGGTGCGGTACGAGCCGTCCGCGGCCTTGCGCAGGGCGCCCAGTGCACGCCGGTCCGCCTCCGCCAGCAGGGCGAACGGCGCGGAGCGGCCCTTCTCCATGGCCCGCACCCAGTCCGACTGGCCGACCGTCACCAGCAGGTCGTCACCCACCTCCTCGCGCAGGAACTCGACGTCGTCCGGGCCCTGCACCTTGTTGCCCACGACCCGCAGCGCGACGCCGTAGTCCCGGGCGTACTCCTTGTACTGCCGGTAGACGGAGACGCCCTTGCGGGTCGGCTCGGCGACGAGGAACGTCATGTCGAAGCGGGTGAACATGCCGGACGCGAACGAGTCCGAGCCCGCCGTCATGTCCACCACCACGTACTCGTCCGCCCCGTCGACCAGGTGGTTCAGGCACAGCTCCACCGCGCCGACCTTCGAGTGGTAGCAGGCCACCCCCAGGTCCGACTCGGTGAACGGCCCCGTCGCCATCAGGGTGACCTCGCCGCCGTCCAGTCGTACGGGCCGGGCGCAGGCCGCGAAGACGGGATTGTCCTCGCCCACCCGCAGCAGCCGCGACCCCTCGCCGGGCGGGGTGGTCTTGATCATCGCGTCGGCGGAGGCGATACGGGGGTTGGCGCCGCGCAGGTAGTCCTTGATGAGCGGCAGGTGCGCGCCCATGGCCGGCAGGGCGGCCGCCGCGGCCTCGTCGAGGCCGAGCGCGACCCCCAGGTGCTGGTTGATGTCGGCGTCCACCGCGACGACCGGCGCGCCCGCGGCTGCGAGGTGGCGGATGAAGAGCGAGGAGAGCGTGGTCTTGCCACTGCCGCCCTTGCCCACGAAAGCGATCTTCATGTTCAAAAAGGGTAGCGCTCCGTAGCGCTGCGCGTGCGCTTTGCGGTCGATCGCCGGTTCCGCGCCCAACATCCGCTCGTCATCCGGTATGAGGAACGCCACTGTCGGGCCGGGCGGTGCGGAGCGCCGCGGGCGGGCGCGTAGCCTCGCTGGCTATGAGTACGAACGCCGCTGACCCGCTGGCCGCCCTGGCGTCCCTGCCCGGTGTCCCGGAGGCCGTGGACTCGGTACGCACGGCCGTGGACCGCGTCTACGGCCACCGGGTGATGCGCCGCCGCAGCCACGAGGTGACCTCGGAGGCGGCCCTGCGCGGCGCGCGGGCCTCGGCGGCGCTGTCCGGCGCGGACTGGGCCCTGGAGGAGGTGCGCCGGCGCACCGACTTCGGCGGCGATCCGGAGGCGCGCACGGTCGGCGCGGCCCTGCGGCTGGGTGCCGAGGCCGGTCAACTGCTCTCCATCTGGCGGCAGTCGCCGCTTCGGGTGCTGGCGCGGCTGCACCTGGTGGCCGCCGCCGACTCCGCGGCCGGCGCCCCGGCCTCCGGGCCGGCTTCCGGCGCCATCGGGCGTCCCCGTCAGGCGGGGGAGGGCGTCGAGGAGCCGCTGATCGAGGCCCCGCTGCCGGACGCCGCCGAGATGGCCGGCCGGCTGGAGGGCCTGTCCGGGCTGATCGTCGCCGGTGGCGAGGCGCCCGCCCTGGTCACCGCCGCGGTGGTGCACGGCGAGCTGCTCGCGCTGCGCCCCTTCGCCACCCGCAACGGACTGGTGGCGCGAACCGCGGAGCGGATCGTGCTGATCGGCAGCGGTCTGGACCCGAAAGCCATCTGCCCGGCCGAGGTCGGGCACGCCGAGCAGGGCCGCGCGGCGTACGTGGCCGCGTTCGAGGGGTATCTGTCGGGCACTCCGGACGGGATGGCCGCCTGGATCGCCCACTGCGGCCGGGCCGTCGAGCTGGGCGTGCGGGAGTCCACCGCGGTCTGCGAGGCGCTTCAGCGCGGCGCGGCCTGAGCCGGAGCGGCGCGGGGGCGGACACGGAGACGCGCGCCGCGGACGCGGAAGCGGGGGCAGCGCGGCGCCAACGCGGAAGCGGAGGCAGCGCGTCGCGGCGGCGGAAACGGAGACGAGAAGGGGTGCGGCGGTACCGGTGACCGGTACCGCCGCTGGCACGTCCGCCGAGTTACCAAGCGTCCTCGATATGTGCCCATCAGGCCGGGTGCTTCGCCCGTGGCCTGGTGCGGCTGGCCCGTAATCGACGGGTCGACGTCGCGTGGGTGCTCAGTTTCCGTGCTGTTCGGTCCGTGGGGCCTTCTTGCTCAACAGGTGATCCTCTCGGATGTCCTTGGTCTCGCGGGCCGTTAGTTCCTTTGTACTCCCGTCCCGCCCGATGCGAAACCCCTGGCTCCGGTTTCGGCCTTCCGGCGGGCTTGACCCGGTTTCGCCCCTGGTTCGGGCGCCTTCCCGATCAGGGCGTCGTCCCTGGCCCGCTCGCGCCCGGAAGCCCGTCTCGGATCCCGTCTCGAATCTTGTCTCGGATCCCGTCTCGGGACCCTTTCTAGGCGGACTGCCGCCGTCTCGCGGCGTACCAGACCAGGCCCGCGGTGGCGGCCGCCGCGCTCACGGCGGCCGCGGCGACGACGAGCGCCGGTCGCGGCGGCATCCGGAAGGCGGGCAGCCGCTGCTTGAGGCGCACCGGGCGGTTGAAGACCAGGACGGGCCAGTCCCGCGCCGTGGCCGCCCGCCGCAGGGCGCGGTCGGGGTTGACCGCGTACGGGTGGCCGACGGCCTCCAGCATCGGCAGGTCGGTGGCCGAGTCGCTGTAGGCGTAGCAACGCGCCAGGTCGTACCCCTCGGCCTCGGCCAGCTCGCGGACGGCCTCCGCCTTCGTCGGGCCGTACGCGTAGTACTCCACCTCGCCGGTGAAGCGGCCGTCCTCGCCGACGACCATGCGGGTGGCCACCACGCGGTCCGCGCCGAGCAGCGCGCCGATGGGCTCGACCACCTCGGCGCCGGAGGTGGAGACGATCACGACGTCGCGGCCGGCGGCGTGGTGCTCCTCGATGAGGGAGGCTGCCTCGTCGTAGATGATCGGGTCGATGAGGTCGTGCAGCGTCTCGGCGACCAGCTCCTTCACCTGCCGGACGTCCCAGCCCTTGCAGAGTGCGGAGAGGTACGCGCGCATGCGCTCCATCTGCTCGTGGTCGGCGCCGCCGGCCAGGAACACGAACTGGATGTAGGCGGTCCGCAGGACGGCCCTGCGGTTGATCAGGCCGCCCTGGTAGAAGGACTTGCTGAAGGTCAGCGTCGACGACTTCGCAATGACCGTCTTGTCCAGGTCGAAGAACGCCGCGGTGCGGGGTGAGGAGTGGTTTTCCACGGCTCTGAGCATAGGTGCCCGCCATTCGGCGTACGCTGGGGCGTGTGGGTTTGCCTGAGAAGGCTCTCGGGTACACCATGGAAGTCACGGATCGTTCGCGACCGTGCTAACCCGGACCGGCTCCTCCCCCCCCGAGTCGGCCGGAGAGACGACCCCCGCTCTCCCCCCCGGCGGGGGTCGTCGCATGTCCGGGCACATGTGGGCCGGGCACGGCCGCTGTGGACCACGCATCGGTGACCCCTCTCGCACTGCGGGCACGGATGTGCCCGACGACGTCCTTCGTCACTCAGTGTAGCGATCGGGTGGCGCTGGGGAAGTCGCTGGTATGGGCGACGGGGATATTCACAACAGGTGAGTTGTCCACAGTTATTCACCAAGATCCACTCAATTCCCGGTCGCCGTGCACGCTGAATCCCGCGGCGAAGTCCGAGCCCCGGGGAATGGCTGATCTCCTTCCGGATCCGGGCCGCCGCTCATGCCGCACCGGACGCTTCCGCGCACCCCGCACTCGCACCAGCGGAGCGCGGGAGCGAGAGGAAGCACGACGAAGGGGGACACCATGACGGGGACCATGGCGGCCGAGCAGAACACGGCCGCGGGAGGGCGACGGGCCGGCCCGCTGATCGTGACCGAGGACGCCGGACTGCTCGACGACCTGCTCCGGCTGTGCGCCGCCGCGGGCGTCCATCCGGAGGTCTACCACTCGCTCCCCGAGCGGCGGGCGAGCTGGGACGCGGCGCCGCTGATCCTGGTCGGGGACGATGCCGCCGCACGCTGCCGCGGCGCCACCCGCCGCAGCGGCGTCCTGCTGGTCGGCCGGGACGCCGGCCAGGAGAACGACCCCGCGGTCTGGCGCCGTGCCGTGGAGATCGGGGCGGACTGCGTCCTGCGGCTGCCCGACGCCGAAGGCTGGTTGGTGGACCGGATCGCTGACGTGGCGGAGGGCGCGGGAAGCCGGGCCCTGACGGTCGGGGTGATCGGCGGCAGCGGGGGCGCCGGAGCGTCCACGCTGGCCTGCGCCCTGGCGGTCACCGCCGCCCGCGAGGGCAGGCGCACCATACTGGTGGACGCCGACCCGCTGGGCGGCGGACTCGACGTACTGCTCGGCGGTGAACAGGCGGAAGGACTGCGCTGGCCGGACTTCGCCGCCTCCAAGGGCCGGGTGGCCGCCGGCGCGCTGGAGGAGTCGCTGCCGGCCCTGCGCGGGCTGCGGCTGCTGAGCTGGGACCGCGGCGACGCGGTGGCCATCGCACCCGAGGCGATGCGGTCGGTGCTGGCGGCCGCCCGGCGGCGCGGCGGCGTGGTGGTCGTGGACCTGCCCCGGCGGATCGACGACGCGGCGGCCGAGGCGCTGGCCCACCTGGATCTGGCGCTGCTCATGGTGTCCGGGGGCCTGCGGGCCGTCGCCGGCGCACGGCGGGTCGCCTCGCTGGCCGGGATGGTCGTCCGCGACCTGCGCGTCGTGGTGCGCGGACCGTACGCGGCGGGGGTGGACGAGGAGTGGATCGCCGGCGCCCTCGGGCTGCCGCTCGCCGGCGAAGTGCCCCTCGAGCCCGGCCTGCCGGCCGCCCTGGACGCGGGAGAGGTCCCCGGCGAGAGCCCGCGCGGCCCGCTCGGACGCTTCGCCTCGGCCTTCTGGGAGCGTGCCCTGCCCGCGGAGGCGGTCTCATGACGACGGCCTTGCTGGAGGCGGTGCGCCGGCGGCTGGTGGAGAGCGGGGCGGACCCCACACCGGCGGGGGTGGCGGCCGCGCTGCGGGCCCAGGGCAAGCTGCTCGGCGACACGGAGGTGCTGGGCGCCGCCGAGCAGTTGCGGTGCGAACTGGTCGGCACGGGGCCGCTGGAACCGCTGCTCGTCGACCCGGCCGTCACCGATGTGCTGGTGTCGGCGCCGGACCGGGTCTGGGTGGACCGGGGTGCGGGCCTGGAGCTGTCACCCGTGGTCTTCCCCGACGCGGCGGCCGTCCGCAGGCTGGCCCAGCGGCTGGCCGGAGCGGCCGGCCGGCGGCTGGACGACGCCCGGCCCTGGGTCGACGCCCGGCTGCCGGACGGCACCAGGATGCACGCGGTGCTGCCGCCGGTGGCGGTGGACTCGACCTGCCTGTCGCTGCGGGTGGTGCGCCCCCGGGCGTTCAGCCTCGCCGAGCTGACGGCCGCCGGCACGGTGCCGCCTGGCGGCGAGCGCTACTTGCGGGCGCTGATCGACGCCCGGATCTCCTTCCTGGTGAGCGGCGGTACGGGATCGGGCAAGACCACACTGCTGGCCTGCCTGCTCGGCCTGGTCGGCGAGCGTGAGCGGATCGTGCTGGCCGAGGACTCCGCGGAGTTGCGGCCCGCCCATCCCCATGTGGTGCGCCTGGAGGCCCGGCCGCCGAACCAGGAGGGCGCCGGGCTCGTCACCCTGCGGGACCTGGTGCGCCAGGCGCTGCGCATGCGGCCGGACCGGCTGGTGGTGGGCGAGGTCCGCGGCCCCGAGGCGGTGGATCTGCTGGCCGCGCTCAATACCGGGCACGAGGGCGGCTGCGGCACGGTGCACGCCAACACCGCGGCCGACGTGCCTGCCCGGCTTGAGGCCCTGGGCATGGCGGCGGGCCTGGACCGCGCGGCCCTGCACAGCCAACTGGCGGCGGGACTCGCGGTCGTGCTGCACCTGGTGCGCGACCGGGACGGGCGGCGGCGCGTCGCCGAGCTGCACGTCCTGGAGCGGGACCGCCGAGGCCTGGTCGCCACCGTGCCAGCGCTGAGCTGGGACGTCGGCGGCTTCCGGCACGAGCGCGGCTGGGAGCGCCTGCGGACGCTGCTCGGAGGTACGGCATGGTGACCGCGCAGATCGACGGGGCGGGCCTCGCGCTCCTCGCCGGGGCCGGCCTGGCGGACCTGGACGGCGGGGCGGTGGGACGGACGGTGTGCGCCGCGATGTGCGCCGTCGCCGCCGCCTGGCTGGCGCTGGACCGGGCCCGCGGACGGCGACGGGCGGTGCTGCTCTTCGCCGGCCCCGGCACGGCCGGCCCGGCGGCGTCTGCGCCGGACCGGCCGTGGACGGAGCAGTGGCGGCGCTGGTGGCTGGCCCTGAAGGCGCGACCGCAGTGGCTGTGCCTGCCGGCCGGCGCGATCGTGGCAGCGGCCGGTGCGTCCCCCGTCCCCCTCATCGCCGGCGCCGTCGCCGTGCCGCTGGTCGGCAGGCGGTTACGGGCCAGGGAGCGGGCGGAGCAGGAGCGGCGGCGGGCCGACGCGGTGGTCGCCGTGTGCGCCGCGATCGCCGGTGAGCTGCGCGCGGGCTCGCAGCCGGCTGCCGCCCTGCGCTGGGCGGCCCGGTCGGCGGAGGCGCTCGGCCCCGAGCAGGCGGCGGTGCTGGCCGCCGCCCGGTTCGGCGGCGACGTGCCGGAGGCCCTGCGCCGGGCGGCCCGCACGGACGGTGCCGGCGGACTGGCCGGGGTGGCCGCCTGCTGGCAGGTGGCCGTCGACGGCGGAGCGGGCATGGCCGCCGGACTGGACCGCCTGGAGACCGCACTGCGCGAGCACCGCGACCAGCAGGAGCGGCTGCGCGCCCAACTGGCGGGCGCCTGGGCGACGGCCACCCTGCTCGCCGTACTGCCCGCGGCGGGTCTGGCCATGGGCTGGGCCCTGGGAGCCGACCCGCTGCGGGTCCTGCTGCACACCCCGGCGGGCCTGGTCTGCCTCGTGACGGGCGGTGCCCTGGAAGCCGCCGGACTGTGGTGGGCCGCCCGGCTGGTGCGCGGGGCGCAGTCGCCGTGAGGGCCACTGTGGACGGGCTCGGCACGGGCGTGGCGGTGCTGGCCGGGGCAATCTGGGCATGGTGGAGCTTCGCCGCCCACCGCCGTCGCCACCAGGTGCGGCGCCGGCTGGCCGCACTGACCGGAACGACCCCCGGGCGTCCCCCCGGCCGGGCGGCAGCCGCTGGTCGGTGGCACGCCGATTCACCTTCGCGCCGGCGGGCGGTACGCGACTGGGTGGCGCCCCTGGGCGCGGCGCTCACCGCCTGGGCGCTGGTCGGCGGACTGCCCGGCTGCGCCGCGGGGGCGGCGGCCGCCTACGGGGTGCGGCGACGGCAGCGGCGCCCCCGGCCGCCCGGCGCGGCGGAGGAGGAGGCCGGCGCACGCCAACTGCCGCTTGTGGCCGACCTGCTGGCGTCCTGTCTCGCCGCCGGGGCGAGCCCCCAGGAGGCAGCGGCGGCAGTCGGCGCGTCACTGGACGGTCCGGCGGCCCGGCGGCTCGCCCGGGCGGCGGCCGAGCTGCGCCTGGGCGGCGAGCCCGCCGAGGTGTGGGGCCGCTTCGGCGAGCTGCGCGGCGCCCGTCCGCTGGCCCGCTGCCTGGAACGCGCCGGCGCCTCGGGCGCGCCGGCCGCCGAGGCGGTCGCCAGGCTGGCGACGGCACTCCGCGCCGAACAGGCCCGAGCCGCGGAAGCCCGTGGGCGACGGGCGCAGGTCCTGATCACGGCCCCGGTGGGCCTGTGCTTCCTCCCCGCGTTCCTCGCGGTCGGGGTGGCGCCGGTCGTCATCGGCCTGGCGAGCGCCCTGCTGTGATCGCGGCCCCTCGGCCCCCGCCGACACAGCGGCCCGAGGAACAGCACCGCGAACCCATGCGGAAGCAGCGGTGCGAACCGCGGAACACCGTACGGATTTCAGACCGACACACAGGATGCGTGACCGCGCTGCGGCACGACGACTCACGGAGGTGGAGACCATGGAGACGACGACCATGCGGGAGAGCCGGACCGCGACGGCCCGGCGACGACCGTCCCCGCATCGCCGGCTGCGGCTGTTCCTGAGGCAGCGGCTGCGGCAGGACCAAGGGATGACGACGTCCGAGTACGCGATGGGCACGATCGCCGCCTGCGGCTTCGCGGCCGTGCTCTACAAGATCGTGAACAGTGACGTCGTGTCCAGCGGCCTTCAGTCGGTGATCGGCAGGGCCCTCGATGCCTCCTTCTGAGCGGTCGGGCGAAAGCCGTGCGGGGCCGTCGGGCGCGTCGGCGTATGGCCGCGGCAGGGGCCGTGCCGCCGGCGACCGGGGGTTCGTCACCGCCGAGGCGGCCGTCGTCCTGCCGGTGATGGCGCTCTTCACGATGGCCCTGGTGTGGACGCTCGCCGCGGTCGCCGCCAAGATCCAGTGCGTGGACGCGGCCCGCGCCGGTGCGAGGGCGGCGGCCCGGTCCGAGTCGCCGGCGGCGGTCGAGGCCGCCGCCCGATCGGCGGCCCCGCGAAACGCCCGGGTGACGGTGCGCCGGACGGACGACCTGTGGCGGGTACGGGTGTGGGCGCCGGCCCCGGGCCCCGACTTTCCCGCGGTGACCCTCAGCGCGCAGGCCGCCGCGCTGGCCGAGGACTCGATGGGGGTGCCGCCGTGACCGTGGGCTGCGCCCGCCGCGACCGCGACCGCGGTTCGGCCACGGTGTGGACGGCGCTGACAGCCACCGCGCTGTGCGCGGTCTTCGCCGTGGTGCTGGCCCTCGGGCAGGCCGTCGCCGCCAAGCACCGGGCCGGCGGCGCGGCGGACCTGGCAGCCCTCGCGGCGGCCGACCGGGCACTGCGCGGTCCCGCCGAGGCGTGCGCCGCGGCCGGCAGGATCGCCCGGGCCCAGGGCACTGAGCTCGCCCGGTGCGTCCTGCACGGCGAGGTCGCCGAGGTGGAGGTCCGGGCGCGGTTCGGACCGTACGCCCCCATGGTCAGGTCCCGCGCCGGACCGCCGGCCCGCGCCGCCCCGGCCCCGGGGGCTATCGGCGGGCCCTGAGGCCGCCGAGCCTCCCGGCTGCTACCGGCTCCCGGTGTCCGCCGACTCCTCCGGCAGGTCCTCGGGGGCTCCGCGGAGGAGTTCGGTGAGGAGGCGGACGGCGCCGCGCTTGTGCAGGGGGTCGTTGCCGTTGCCGCACTTGGGGGACTGGATGCAGGAGGGGCAGCCGGCGTCGCACTCGCAGGAGGCGATGGCGTCACGGGTCGCGGTCAGCCACTCGCGGGCGGTGCGGAAGGCCCGTTCGGCGAAGCCGGCGCCGCCCGGGTGCCCGTCGTACACGAAGACGGTCGGCAGCAGGGTGTCCGGGTGCAGCGGCACCGACACCCCGCCGATGTCCCACCGGTCGCAGGTGGCGA
This sequence comes from Streptomyces solincola, assembly GCF_002982015.1. Classification (GTDB taxonomy): domain Bacteria; phylum Actinomycetota; class Actinomycetes; order Streptomycetales; family Streptomycetaceae; genus Streptomyces; species Streptomyces solincola. Next base: position 3,525 of record NZ_PVLV01000159.1, on the reverse strand, counting down.
AGAGCGGAAGGAGGCCGATGGAGGCGTGTTCCGCGGCGTGCAGAGCGCCGCCCAGCTGTTCCGGGTTCACCCGGGCGGCGTCGAGCTGGTCCTCGGTGACGGTCCACCACACGGCGCGGGTGCGCAGGGTGCGGGGCGGCAGGTCCAGCTTGGTCTCGCCGAGCACCTCACCCGTGATCAGCCGGCGGCGCAGGAAGGAGACGACCTGGTTGGTCACCTCGACCGAGCCGTAGCAGAGCCGGCCGGCCCCCCAGGGGATCTCGGTGTCGGTCTCCAGCACGGAGATGGCCGTGGTGTCGCGGGCGGTGGTGGAGTACGGCGGACTGGCCTCCTCCACCAGGGCGACGGACTCCTTCAGGTCCAGCCGCCGCACCAGATAGGTGCTGCCCATGTGCAGGTGCACCGCGCCCTCGTGGACCGAGGCGTGCGAGGCCGCCTCGTCGACGGTGCCGAGCAGCCGCCCCGTACCGGACTCGACGATCTGCACCGGGCTGCCGCCAGCGCCGCGGATGTCGGCCAGGTCGGCGGCGCGCTCCCGCCGGGTCCAGTACCAGCCGGAGGACCGCCGCCGCAGCAGGCCCGCCGCTTCGAGCTGGGGCAGCAGGGCGGCCGTCTCCGGGCCGAACAGCTCCAGGTCGGTCTCGGTCAGCGGCAACTCGGCCGCGGCCGCGCACAGATGGGGGGCGAGGACGTAGGGGTTGTCCGGGTCCAGCACGGTCGACTCGACCGGGCGGCGGAACAGCGCCTCGGGGTGGTGCACCAGGAAGGTGTCCAGCGGGTCGTCCCGGGCCACCAGCACGGCCAGGGCGCCCTGGCCGGAGCGCCCGGCCCGGCCGGCCTGCTGCCACAGCGAGGCCCGGGTGCCCGGGTAGCCGGCGATCACCACGGCGTCCAGCCCCGACACGTCGATGCCCAGCTCCAGGGCGGTGGTGGCGGCCAGGCCCAGCAGCTCGCCGGAGTGCAGGGCGCGCTCCAGGGCCCGGCGCTCCTCGGGGAGGTAGCCGCCCCGGTAGGCGGCCACCCGCGGCGGTAGCGACCGGTCCACCTCGGCCAGGCGCTCCTTGGCGATGACGGAGATCAGCTCCGCCCCGCGCCGCGAGCGCACGAACGCCACCGAGCGGACGCCCTGGACGGTCAGGTCGGTGAGCAGGTCGGCGGTCTCGGCGGTCGCGGTCCGGCGTACCGGTGCGCCCTGCTCGCCCTCCAGTTCGGTGAGCGGGGGCTCCCAGAGGGCGAAGACCAGCTCACCGCGGGGCGAGGCGTCGTCGGCCACCTCGGTGACCGGCAGTCCGGTCAGCCGGCCGGCCGACCCGCCGGGCTCGGCGGAGGTGGCGGAGGCCAGCAGGAAGACCGGAGAGGAGCCGTACCGCTCGCACACCCGGCGCAGCCGCCGTAGCACCTGGGCGACGTGTGAGCCGAAGACGCCGCGGTAGGTGTGGCACTCGTCGATCACCACGTAGCGCAGGGCGCGCAGGAAGGAGGACCAGCGGGGATGGGCGGGGAGGATGCCCCGGTGCAGCATGTCGGGGTTGGTGAGCACGTAGTTCGCGTACTGGCGGACCCACTCGCGTTCCTCCACGGGCGTGTCCCCGTCGTACACGGCGGGCCGGATCCGGTTGCCCAGCGGGGCGGCCAGCGAGCGGACCGAGCGGCGCTGGTCGGCGGCGAGCGCCTTGGTGGGGGAGAGGTACAGCGCGGTCGCCCCCCGCCCGTTGGCCGCCTCGGAGCCGTCCAGCAGCGTGGACAGCACGGGCGCCAGGTAGGCCAGTGACTTGCCGGAGGCGGTGCCGGTCGCGATCACCACGGACCGTCCGTCCAGCGCGAGCCCGGCGGCTTCCGCCTGGTGGGCCCAGGGGTGCTCGATCCCGCAGTCGCGGATGGCGGCGATCACTTCGGGGCGGACCCGGTCCGGCCACACGGCATGCCTGCCCGTTCGCGGGGGCAGGTGCTCCGTATGAGTGATGCGCGTAGCCCGGTTCACCCCTGCGGTGAGCCGGTCGAGGACCTCGCCGGGGGAGGGACGAAGGTCCCGGGTCCCGGCGGGTCGACTGGGGCGCTGATTCATGGCCATCGGCACCGAGTGTGTCACCGGCGTGACGGACAATGGGCCCAAGGCGTCGTGCACGCCTGTTGGTAAGTGATTGAATGCCATCGCGGCTGGCGATCCGCCCTCCGGCTCCGTCCCGGAGACCGAGGGGCCGACCGCTCGATAGCAAGGTGCTGGAGGACTCGTGGACCTGTCCCTGTCGACTCGCAATGTGTCCGGCCCTGGCGGCGACCGCACGGTCGTCGAGGTCGGTGGCGAGATTGATGTGTATACCGCGCCGAAGCTGCGCGAGCAGTTGGTCGAGTTGGTGAACGACGGCAGCTACCACCTGGTCGTCGACATGGAAGGCGTGGACTTCCTCGACTCGACCGGTCTCGGCGTTCTGGTGGGTGGCCTGAAGCGCGTGCGTGCGCATGAGGGCTCGCTGCGTCTGGTCTGCAACCAGGAGCGCATTCTCAAGATCTTCCGGATCACCGGACTGACGAAGGTCTTCCCGATCCACACCACGGTCGACGAAGCGGTCGCGGCGACGGACTGACGCGGGGCCGACGCGCCCGACTGACGCGTACGGCCGGGTCGTCTTGTCGGGCCGGCCGCCGAGTGCCTGCCGGGCGCGTGGATCCGCCCGGCGCGCACTCTCCGGCGCCATGGTCGGCGACCGCGTCGTCCGGAAGCGCGGCAGGGCACGTCCGCCGGTCCCCGGTCCGGCGGACGTGCCGACCGGGGCCGGTGGTGATCGATCCGGTCCCCGCCGGCGGTACGTTCGGGTGTACGCGCGCTCCTACGCACACGTGTGCGGGCGGTGGGCGCGCGTACAGCTGAAGGAACGGCCGGGAATCTGGGAATGGGCAGGGGTACCGGGCATCCAGCCCGGTCCGCTGAGAGCACACTCGCACGCCCGAGGGGGACCGTATGGCCACCGTTGAACTCCGCTTCAGCGCTCAGCCCGAACACGTCAGGACCGCCCGGTTGGTGGCGGCCGCGGTGGCGCGTCGCGCCGGAGTCGACGAAGCCGTACTGGACGAGGTCCGCCTCGCGGTCGGCGAGGCCTGCTCGCGCGCGGTCGGCCTGCACCGCAGCAACGACGTGACGGAACCCGTACGGGTGCGGCTCACCGAGGAGGAGAAGACCTTCTCGATCGAGGTCGGTGACGGGGTGCCCGGCGCGGGGGTGGCCGCGGCGGACGCCGCCGGGGTGCCCGGCACCCGTACCGCTGCCCCGGACACCGGCTTCGACGACGCGGAGGGCGAGGACCAGATGGGCCTCGCCGTCATCAGCGGGCTGGTGGACGACGTGGAGGTCTCCGCCGGCGAGAGCGGCGGCGTGATCCGGATGACCTGGCCGGTCACCCCGGACGCCGGACTCCCCGGCGCCGCCGACACGGCGGCCCCCGCCCTCTGACGCGGCAGTAGGAAGAAAGCGGCACCCGAATCCGGGTGCCGCTTCGGCATGCCGGGGTGGGGTGGTCGCGGCGGCGG